>JBBRLA010000001.1:0-39821 GCA_038231615.1 Polyangia bacterium
ATAAGGGTGTGGATATCAGCCAGGTGATTTATCCAGTCACCTGGCTGATTTTTTAAGTCACTCGACTGATTTAAAAAGTCACCTTAGTGACTTAATAAATCATGTCGGTGACTGATCAAATCAGTCGGCTGACTTGGATCCCCTGCCGCTTCACGTAGAGAGCCGTGTTCTTCACCAGATCTCGACCCTCCCAGAGATGTATATGGAGGCCCCGGACAAAGAAGGCCTCTGCGGGTCCCGCCGCGTAGTCCCGTCGGCATACGGCCGCGCGAGGGCAGCCTCTCGGAGCCCGTGTTCAGTGACCAGGGAACTGCACCCGCCGGTTGCTTGTCGATACGAGAAAGACAAGGCTTGTACCGGGCCTAAAGACGAGGGAAAATGGATGCAGGACATCCATGAACAACGGCACCCTTTGTGCGCCAGCACTGGCCCGCGCCGGGCTCCTGTGGGGCCTTATGGGCCTTTGTGCTCTCTCGGCCTGCAGCAACACGCTGCCCGGCCCCTTTTTGGATCCGCTCCCCCAGGACCTGGGGACACCGGATCTGATTCCCATCAAGACCCACCTGATCATCGAGCCGGCGATGCTGCCGCCCATCGTCCTTTTCAGCGGGACGCCGGAGACGCCCGGGACGCGGGAGAGGCGGGACTTCAAGGCCTTCCGCGTCAACGAAGGGACTGGCGAGAAGACCGACGTGACCGACGTATGCTTCTGGTCGGTCCAGCAGAGATCGGGGCAGCGCCTGTCCCTGGGCAGCATCGATCACGGCCACTTCGTCAGCGCCGCCGAGGTCGCCGGCACGGGCGTGGTGGACGCCGAGCTGGCGGACCTGCGGTCATCGGTGTCGATCCTGGTGCAGCTCAAGGGGGCGATCCACCTGGCCAAGACCCTGGACGGCACCGATCCGCCGGCCGACGCCGCGCGCTACTTCAAGGGCGCGACCAGCGCCCCCCGGGCCCCGAGCATTCTCTACCCTCCCGACGGCAGCGTCATCCCGCAGAACCTGAACGAACTGGAGGTGCAGTACGGTGCGCAGGGCGACGATGTCTTCGAGGTCTTCCTGAGCAGCACCTTGCTCGACCTGCACATCTACACCGGCAGCTTGCAGAGGCTCTCCCTGTCGTCGCAAGAGTACACCCTTTTGACCGACGCCGGCAACACCGGCCCGATCACCCTTTTGGTGCGCGGCGCCAGCAAGGCCGACCCCAGCACCTACGGCGAGTCGTCGCCGGTGCGGCTGCGCGTCACCCCCCCGGTGGTCGGGGCCACCTATTACTTCTCGACCGTTATCCCGGGGCAGGGGATTTGGCGCTACGACTGGCTTTCGTCCCCCGGCGGCCGGGCCCGGGCCTACGCCACCGATCAGACCAGCTCCCAGTCGGGGCAGTGCTTCGGCTGCCACTCCCTGTCCCGGGACGGGCGCATCCTGACCGCGTCGCTTTCCATGATCGCCTTGGGAAGCGGCGCGATCATCGATGTGCAGAACGGCGGGCGCAAGTCCGTGCAGGGCGGCAAATGGAGCTTCTCCTCCGTCGCCAGCGCCGGGGACCAGGCGGCAGTCAGCGGCGGCGGTGCGCTCGCGCTGCTTTTGGTGGAGCAGGGCACCCTGGGCACGGCCCTTGTCAGCGGCGGCGGCGCGCTCCTTTCCCAGCCCAACCTGTCCCAGGACGGCAACCTGCTGGTCTACGTGCAGGGCCAGCCGGTCGCCGGCAAGAGCGAGGCCCACGTGCAGAACGGCAGCCTGCGCACGCTGACCAAGGCGAACGGTTTCGGCGTCCCCACGGACCTGCTTTTGACCCAGGGCGCGCAGAACAACTACTACCCGGCGATCACCCCGGACGGCCAGTGGGTGCTCTTCACCCGGGCCAATGGGGATTCCTTCGACAATCCCGGGGCCCAGCTCTTCGCCGTGGCGGCAGACGGCAAGAGCGCGGCCTTCCCGCTGACCAGCGCCAACTCGGTCCTGTCGACGAAGAACAACGCGGTGCTGGGGTATCTGACCAACTCCTACCCCAGCTTCTTGCCCCTGCCGGTCACCACGGCGGGCCAGCCGCTGTACTATTTCACCTTCTCCAGCCGTCGGGAGGTTGGGGTAGAGATCTCCCACACCGGCGCCACGCCCGCGGCCGGCACCACCGTGGTGCTGACCCCCAACACCGCCAAGACCACGATGTCGGGCTGGAACGATCAAATCTGGCTCTCGACCTTTGATCCGGGCAAGGCCAAGATGGGTCAGGACCCCTCATCCCCGGCCATCTGGCTGCCGCTCCAGTCCCCCACGTCGAGCAACCACACCGCGGCCTCGGCCCAGACCTTCTTCAACATGGATCTTTGAGTCTGCGCCGCAACACAAAGAGCGTCAGCGCCGCAGGTGGAGGATGGTGCCATACTGTCCGACCGTGTACACATCGCCGGCCGCGCTGCCCCACACCCCGTTGAGCACCCGGGAGGCCTGAAGTGCCTCGGTAGACCAGCTTGCGCCCCGGTCCTTGGTGTGGAGCATCGTCCCGTCCCCCGCCAGGTAGACGTCGTCGGGCCCGCTGCCCCAGATCCCCCGGAACGAGCGCACGCTACCGGTCGGGGACGGGTTGAAGCTCAGGCCCCCATCCACGCTGTGTACTACGTAGCCGCTGTCGCCGATCACGTAGACGTCATTCGCCCCGCTGCCCCAGACGTCATGCGGGTTGTGGGTGATTCCGGGGACCGAGGTCCAGGTCTTCCCGGCGGCGGTCCCGTGCAGGAGCGTGTTGCCATCCGCGGCCACGTAAATGTCGTCCCGGCCGCTGCCCCAGATGGCCAAGAAGTTGCGGGTCACCCCGGTGCTGACCGGCTGGTAGGTCTGCCCGCTGTCGGTCGAATGCAGGATCGTGCTGCCGTCGCCCACCAGATACACGTCGCTCGCCCGGCTGCCCCACACCCCGCGCAGCACGCTGGTCGTTCCCGAGGACGGGCTTTGCCAGGTCTTGCCGCCGTCGTTGCTGTGCAACACCACTCCGCTGTCGCCCACCAGGTACACGTCGTTCGGTCCGCTGCCAAAGACCCCTCGCAGCGTGGGTTTTGCCCCCACCGAGACCTCGGTGAAGGTCTCGCCGGCATCGGAGCTGTGCAGCACCGCGCCTTGGTCCCCCACCGCGTAGACGTCGCCGGCCCCGCTGCCCCACACCCGGTTGAGCCCGTCCATCCGGCCCATCGGCGCGCTTTGCCACGTCGCTCCCTGGTCCGTGCTGTGCAGCACCGCTCCCGCCCCGCCGACCGCGTAGACATTTGCGGGCCCGCTGCCCCAAAGCCCGCTCAGGTTGCGCTGCTGCCCCATGGCCACGGGCGAAAAACCCACCCCGAAGCCGCCGTGATAAAACGAGCCGGCGGTACCGACCAGATAGATGTCCTGTGGCCCGCTGCCCCAGACGCCGGAGATCACCTGCGGGTTTTGCAGCGCCACCTTGTTCCAGCTCGTTCCGTCCGTGCTGTGCAGGACGGTGAAGGCGCCCGCGAGGAACACGTCCCCCGCACCGCTGCCCCAGACCCCGCGAAGGTCCTTGTCCGTCCCGACCGTCAGCGGTATCCACGTCTTGCCGCCATCGCGGCTGCGCACCGCGGTGCCCATATCGCCCGCCGCGAAGACCTCACCCGGGCCGGTGCCCCACACGGACACCAGCTCGTTCGGCCCGATCGACAGCGCGGTCCAGCGGCTGCCGTCCTGTGTGCCGTGGAGCACCATGCCCTGGTCGCCCACCAGGTACACGTCGTCGGGCCCGCTGCCCCACACCCCCAGAAGGTCCACCGACACCCCGCCCACATCGACCTGCGCGAAGCTCGCCCCGCCGTCGTGGCTGCGCAGGACCGTGCCGGCCTCGCCGACGACATACAGGTTGTATTGTCCGCTGCCCCAGATCGAAAAGAGTTCGACCTGGGTCCCGGTGGGCGGCTGGCTCCACGTCCGCCCCCCGTTGGTCGAGTGCAGCACCCGGCCGCTCTGGCCCACGGTGTACACGTCGAGCGGCCCGCTGCCCCACACATTGTCCAGGGTGTCGGCCTGCGGCAAGGGGTTGGCCCAGCACCAGCCGCTGTCGTTGCACAGCCGCTTGCCGAAGTAGGCCGACACCTGAAGCGGCCCCTGCACAAGCACGTCGCATACGCCCGCGCCGGTACACTCGGGCGGCGACCAGCCGGTGAAGATCGAGCCCGGCATGGCCTGCCCGGACAGGCGCACCCGGGTGCCCTTTTGCACCTTCAGGCCGCAGGACGCACCGCATTCCAGGCCCTGCACGTCCGAGTGTACGGCGCCCGCCCCCTCGCCTGCCCGCTGCACCGTCAGCCGGCAGTGCTGCGGGTCGTACCGATTGAGCGCCAGAGACAGCTCGGTCCTTTGGCCGGGCACGACGGCCCCCTGCGCACCGCCCCCCGCGCCGGAGCAGCCGCCGTCCACCACCGCGTCGACGGTGAGCACGACGTTGCCCCGGGCCCCGTCGGGCAAGTAAAAGACGAACTGCAGCGGGCTGCCGGGGAAGGTGCCCGAAAGGGACTGCCCCCCCACCGAGGCCGACACCGCCAGGGTGCGCACGTCCTGGCTGCCGCCTTCCACGGTCAGTGTGACCAGCACATAGGGCCGGCCGTCCTGCCCGCAGGAGAGCAGGGCGCAAAGCCCGCACAGCAGCACCGCCGACCCGGGGACCGTTCCCACCCGGCGGCCGCCCTGGCTTGGTACGCGACCTTCGCTCACTGCCAGGCCCCCATCAGCACCGGCAGGCCGGGGGGCGGGTCCGGATACGTCGGGCGGGTGACCGCCACCGCCACGCCTGTCGCCACCCCCGCCACCACCACGCCGCCGATGGCAGTCCAGAACCACCAGCGCCGGTACACTGGCACCGAGGTGACCGGCTGCGGCTGCGGGAGGAGACGAGAGGGCCCTGGGGCGGGGAGGGCCTGCGTCGGGGCGACCGCCGTTTTCGCGGCCTGCTCCGCCGCGAGCTGGGCGCGCAACTCGGTCACATACCCCTGCGCGCGGGCCCGCTGCTGTGCGTTTTGGGCCTCGTGCAGGAAGCGCTCGTACTGGGTCAGCGCCTCCTGCTTGCGGCCGATCTGCCGCTGCGACTGGGCGATGTTGTACAGGTAGATCGGGAGCGGCTCCTTGAGGTAGGCCGCCTTGAACTCTTCGATGGCTTCCTTGTACTGGCCGCTCATGTAGTAACGTTCGGCCATCGCGCCGTGTTCGCCAGGCTGCGGCTGCGCCTGGCCCTGCGCCGGCACGCCCCAGCGCAGGACCGAAAGGAAGATCAGCGTCGAGGTTGTGCTAGTCCATCTCCCGCGGCTCATACTTCTTTTCCTCCTTGTGGGGGGCCGTCGCCTTCACGGCCGGGTCCTTCGTCTTGCGGTGGGCGGGCAGCGATCGGTTGCCTGGATGGGGGTCCTGTGCCTGTGCGGCACTCAAGAGGGCCACGCTGGCCTGACAATCGCCCATCGGGTCCAGGTTCACGGCCCGGTCGCGATACCCGGGCTTGCGCACCAGAAGGGACCAGTTTCCCTGGTCCGGCGTGCGCTCCGCTTCCCAGGGGGTGCTGCCGAGGGGTGTCTGGTCGACGGCGCGGAGCACCTGTGCCCCGGCGGGCTCGCTGCGCAGCCGACAGGTGACCATCCGGGCCGGGACCGGTGCCCGCCCCGCTGGCGCGGTCAAGACCGCCGCCGGCCCCGATCGGTGCGCCGCTTTCTGGACGGGCTTGCCGCTGGTGCGCCGCCAGCCGATCCACGCTGTGCCGCCCAAAAGGACCAGCAACGCGGCGAAAAGGACCAGTCGCGGCCCCCGCGGGGGCGAAGGCGCCGGGATGACCCACGCTTCCGCCGAGGCCAGCGACCCGGCGGGCGGCACGCTGCCGGGGTGCGGAAAGGACCCCCGGTCCACCCGAGCGCCCAGAGGCGGACGCGGCGAGGACGGGCCGGCAAAAGCCGGCAGGACAGCGTCTTTTTCCCCGTCCTCCGAAGCGACGGTCAGCCCCATGGCCGCAAGCGCGGAGGCATCGAAGGCAGCGGTGTCATCATAGGGGTCCGGGGCCGCGGGCTGCGAGAGGAGCGGCGGGCCGCCGATGCTCTGCCAGAGCGCGCCCAGGGCCTGGGTCACGTGGGCCATGCTCGGCCGCTTCGTCGAGTCCTTGAGCATCATCCGCGAGACCAGCGCGGTCAGTTCCACGGGCAGGCCGGGGGTCTCGTCGGCGAGTTCCGGCGGGGGCTCGTACATGTGCATCGCGATGATGGACTCGGGCAGGGTGGCCCGGAAGGGCAGCTTGCCGCTCAGCATCTCGAAGAGCATGATGCCCAGGGCGTAGACGTCCGATCGATCGTCGACCTTCTCGGCGCCGCGGCACTGCTCGGGGGCCATGTAGTGGGGCGTGCCCATCATGCTGCCGGCGCGGGTGTTGAAATGGGTGGCGCCGGGGCGGCGGCGTTCCTCCTGGAGCTTGGCCAGGCCGAAGTCCAGAACCTTGACGCGCTCGCCGCCGGGCATGTCAGGGTCCGCGACGAGCATCAGGTTGTCCGGCTTGAGGTCGCGGTGGACGATGCGGCGGGCATGGGCGGCGCTCAGCGCGGAGGCGATCTGCCGGCTGATGCGCAGCACTGCCTCAAGGGGCATGGGGCCGCGCCGAAGACGCGTGCGCAGGGAGTCGCCGGGCAGATACTCCATGACGATGTACGAGGCGCCATTGGGAAGCTGCCCCACATCGGAGACGCTGACGATCCCCGGATGGCCGATCAGGTTGGCGGCGCGCGCCTCGTTGAGGAAGCGGCGGGCAATGTCCGGCTGGGAGGAGAAGCTGTCGTGGAGGACCTTGATGGCCACGCGCCGGTCGATGGCCTCGTTGAAGGCCTCGTAGACGGCGCCCATCCCCCCCTCACCCAGCTTGCGAAGGATGCGGTAGTTGTTGATTTGCAGCCCGAGCATACTGTTTCCGTCAGGCACACGCGTGATGGCGGAAGTATACCACATGAGGGCCGGGGTGCTCGCGAGACCCGGCGGAGGTGCGCGACCGCCGGGCCAGCCTCAACCTTCACCCTACCTTGACAATCACTTCGGTGGGCTTCCACGACCACCAGATAGGGCGTGCTCATGAGAATGACCAGCGAGACCCAGGCGGAGCGCCGCTATCAGGCGCTGATGCGCTCGATCAAGGAAGAATTCCCCGGCTTCCGGCTCCGGCCCAAGCGCGACGACCCGCTGCAGCGGATCATCCACCATCTGCTGGTGGGGCTGACGCTGGGGCGCATGCGCGGCTACCTGACTGAGTACCATACCACCCTGGGGCGGACGGTCTACGTGACCGACTCGTGGGACCGCATCCCGGCGGTCGATCGCTGGGCCACGATGCGCCACGAACGGGTGCACCTTTTGCAGTTCCGCCGCTACACCTTCCTGGGGATGGCGGTGCTCTACCTGCTGGTGCCGCTGCCTTTTGGGCTTTCCTACTTCCGCATGCGGCTGGAGCGCGAGGCTTATGAGGAGACCCTGCGCGCCCTGTACGAGGCGCGCGGGGAACGGGCGGTGCGCGACCCGGGCCTGCGGGACCATGTGATGGCGCAGTTCACCTCCGCCTCCTACGGCTGGATGTGGCCCTTCCCCGCCGCGGTGGCCCGCTGGTACGATCGCTTCGTCGACGAACTGACCGGAACCCATCAAGAGTGAAGGGAGGGGCAGGCGCGGCGCGGCAGGTCGTGCTAAGCTGTACTACTATTCCGCGATTCATATCTGGCATCGTTCTTGCCAGGTGAGGAGACTGAAAATCCATGCGTTCTCATGCTGGCCGAAGCACCGCACGCACGCGTTCCATGGCCCTGGTGTTTCTCTCTGGATTTCTGCTGAGCTGCAACGATGCGACCATCATCGTCCCGCAGGATGGCAACCCGGACGGCGCCATGCCGGTGCCCGCCCTGGCCGGCCTGAACACCATCACCCTTTCCCCGCAGAGCGTCACGCTGACGGTCACCGGCCAGCCGACGACCCAGGCCTTCACCGCGGTGGGGCAGTTCGACGATGGGCATTCGGAGACCCTGACTGACAAGCTCGACTGGTCGGTCTCGCCGGCCTCGCTGGGGCGCTTTCCCCAGGCGGGCAGTCTCTCGGTCGGCCCCTACGGCGGCGACGGCGTGGTGGTCGCCACCTCGGGCAGCCTGACCGGCCAGGCGCAGGTCTCGGTGCGCGTCAGCCGCCAGATCAACGAGCCCGACGCCCCAGGCGTCACCGATGGCAACTTCGGCGGCAAGCCGGACGCCGCCAACCCCGCGGTCATGTACCCCTATGATGGGGTCGTCATGCCCCCCAACCTGGGCTCGCTGGACATCCAATGGGTCAAAGGCAACCCGGCGGACACGATCTTCGAGATCACCCTACAGAACAAGGTCACCGACATCCGCGTCTTCACCGCCTGCCGGCCTCCCGCGGGCGGCGCCCCGAACGGTTGCTCCTATCCCCTGGGGCAGGACGTGTGGAGTCTTTGCGCCTACTCGAACCTGGGCAACACCGACCCGGTGCTGGTCACCGTGCGCAGCACCAACACCGGCACCAAGACGGTGGGCACCAGCAAGCCCATCGGGGTCAAGTTCGCCGCCGACGAACTGAAGGGCGGCATCTACTACTGGACCACGGTGGGCGGGGTCAACGGCATCAGCGGCATCTACCGCATCGACTTGCAGAACCGCAAGGTCGAACCCTTCTATACGGAGCAAAGCGCCCCGAACGACCACCGTGGCGGCAACGCGCAAAACGGCGGTTGCGTCGGCTGCCACGCCATCACCCATGACGGGAACCGCCTGTCGCTGGTGCTGGGCGGGGCGCACATCTCGGACCTGGTGCAGCTTGACGTGGCGACGCGCAAGCCGACGCTGACCAAGATCGACACCGCCGCCGGTCACAGCAATACCCAGCGGCAGTTCTCCAACTTCCAGAGCTACAACCCCGATGGCACCGCCTTCGTGTCGGCGCTGGCCGGCAAGCTGCGGGTGCTGCTCTCGCAGGACGGCAGCGCGCTTGTGCCGCTTATCGCCACCGGGGGCAACGCCACCCACCCTGACTGGTCGCATTCGGGGTCGCTTTTGGCCTTCACCCGCTACAGCGACCCGGTGCCGACGCCCCTGGACGGGGACGACTACGAGATCTACGAGCGGCACGGGGCCATCGGCCTGGTCGCGTGGAACGGAAAGAACGGCTTCAATGCGCCCAAGACCATCGTGGCCGAGAAGGCCGGGCAGAACAGCTACTACCCGACGGTGGCGCCGAATGACCGCCTGGTGGTCTTCAACCGCGTGTCGGCCTGCGTGACGCAGGACGACTGCATGGCCTACGCCAATCCCAAGGCGCAGCTTTATGCCACCACCCCGGATGGCATCGGCGAGACGGCGCTGACCAACGTGAACCGCCGCGGGCCCAACGACACCAAGGACGGGCTGAGCAACTCGTGGCCCAAGTTCAGTCCCTTCTTCCACTCGACCAAGGACGGCCGGGTGCAGATGTGGGTGACGTTCTCGTCGATCCGCAACTACGGCGTGCAGCTGCCCCACAACAGCGATGATCCGAGCACCGGGGTGCCGCAGCTGTGGATGGCGGCGGTCACTGTGGGCGGCGAGCCGATGGGCGGCGACCCCAGTTCGCCGCCGTTCTGGATTCCCAACCAGAACTTGGCCACCCACAACCACATTGCCCAGTGGACCGAAGAGATCGTCCCGCTCATCCAGTAATCGAAGCCCAAAAAGCAGCCGAAGATCCAGAGCCCGCCGATCCGGGGGTCCCTTTGTGGGGATCGGCCAGGCGCTCTGGATTTCGATCTGGGCCCGATTCGTGGTATGTCATGATGGCAACACGGGAGAATCCGGATGAGACGAGCGATTCGCGTGGCACAGGCCCTCTTCCTATTCGCCCTGCTGGCCTCGAGCAGGGCGGGTGCTGATTCGCTGGTCCCGGAGGCCACTTCGGCGGATCAGAGCAAGGCTTCGCCCCTGATACCGGAGGCGCCGAAGCAGGAGCCGGTGATATCGCCCCATGCGCTGGCGTTTCGGGCGCGCTGGTTGACGACTCCCGGGTGGGCGTTGGGGCCCTACGTGCAAGAGCACACGCAGCTCAACGATGGCTGGGGGCTGGGGCTGGAGTACATTTACTGGGCGTCGGGGTTCGACGTGGTGATCTCGCTGGAGTACGCCTCGATCAACCCGGATGACGGCAACTACCTGGGCAAGGGCCATGCGGCGAACAGCGATACCCACTACCTGCACTTCGACGGGCTGAGCACGCTCTCGGCGGATGTGTCGCTGGTGAAGCGGTGGAACCTGACCCCCTGGCTGGAACTGCGGCTGGGCGGGGGGCTGGGGCTGGGCGGGGTGTTTGGAAACATCTACCTCACCACCAACTCGACCTGTACCGCGGCGAATGCCGGGGACCCGAGCAAGTGCTACCCGAGCAACACCGGGCCGCTGGACCCCAAGGACCCGAATGCGGTGACGGCGCTTCAGGCGCACCCATGTAGCGACCCGAGCCTGGACACGGCGGCAGCGCCCTGTTACCGGAAGTATGACAGCTACCCGATGAATGTGCGGGTAGTGCCAGTCATCAACGCAGTCCTGGGGCTGCGCTTCCAAGTGCAGAAGCATGTCTACATCCACCTAGAGGGCGGTTGGCGCCTGGCCGGCTTCTTCGTCGGAGCCGGCCCAGAATACCGCTTCTAACAAAGACCCATCACAGAGTCTCTAATTAGACAAAATACATTCTTTAAAAACCGCCTGGGCTGGGATGGATTTTGGCGCACCCCCGCAGCGACTGAGGGAGCGACCTACTGGTCGTAACCGAAGGAACGAGGAGGTACGCCAAAAGCCGCCCAGCCCAGGCGGTTTTTAAAGGGGGACGAGTTTGACTGCTTGCCCCTCGCGCAAGGCGGCCAGATTGGTGACGATGACCTCGTCGCCGCTCGAGAGGCCCGCCACCAGGGCGTTGGC
The DNA here is from genome assembly GCA_038231615.1 of Polyangia bacterium. GTDB lineage: Bacteria > Myxococcota_A > Polyangia > Palsa-1104 > JAEUJZ01 > JBBRLA01. The sequence goes on from JBBRLA010000001.1 coordinate 10,964, forward strand.
CCCGTCGTGGTCTACCACCGACACCTTGCGCCGGGCGGCCTTGCCCTGAGACAGGACGTACACCGTGTCCCCCTCGGTGATCGCCGAACTGGGTAGCTCGACCACGTCATTGAGCTGCCCTTTGATCAGCCGAAGCTCGTCCCCGGGCTTCACCGCGGCGTCGCTGGATAGCTCAAAGGCGACCACCGATTCGGGGCCGCTGTGGGTCACTGACACCACCCGGGCATTCACCGGGACGGTCGGCCCTTGCAGGGGGACCTCCTGTCCGGCCTGCATCGCACGCGCTTCCTCTGCCGGGACCTTCATCTCGGCACTGAGGTAGCGATCGGCGATCTCCAGGACCTCCGTGCCGGCGGTGATCATCTCCCCGGGACTGACCAGGACACGGGTGATCCGCCCTGACCGGGATGCCAGGATCTGGCTCTTTTTCAACCATAACTCGGCGATGGCCAGACGCTCCTGCTTCTCGTTGACCTTGGCCGTCGCTTCACGCTCCTGCGTCCCTTCTTCCTTCTCCCGGGCCTGGTCGCGTCGACGCTGGTAGTAGACCAGGCGCTCGCGCAGCTCGGTGATGTCCTTTTGCAGGCGGGCCTGGTTCTGCAGCGCCGCCAGCGACATGCCTGCGCTCACCTCGGCGCCCTCGCCGATGACGCTGGCCAGAAGGCCCCCGCCCTCCATGCGCAGCATCGTCCGCTCGCCCTGCTTCACCGTTGCTGGGCTGGGCAGCTTGCGGACCACCTGGTGGGGCTGCGCCCGCATCACCTGCACCGATACGGCCGGGTTCAGCAGACCCAGCAAGAAGTAGATCGCCACCGCCAGCACCAGCAGGATGATTGCCATGGCGATCCACTTGCCTGCGCGGCCTCCATCCTCGATCTCGTCCAGCTCCCCTTCGGTCATAGAGACCCCAGGGGCCGGCTCGGCCATCGCGGCCTTGGTCTTCTCTGTGGGAGTCTCGATCCTCGGGCCGGCGGCGACGGGCATCGCCTCCCCCCGCTCCTCTCCCGAAGAAGTGTCGATGCGCAGCGATGGGCCCTCCGCGGTCCCGGCGACGGCGGCGAGCCGGGCCTGAGCGGATCCCAGCACCGACTCGTCGGTCTCGCCGGACTGGGTGGACTCAGCCGGGGCGATCGGCGGGGCGGCGGCGGGCGGCAGGGTGACCCGGGCGACCCGGGACTCCCGTTCGGAGGATGGGCCGACGGATTCGGCGCCAGCTTCGGTAGCACGCAGCGAAGCCGAGTGCCGTTCATCCAGAACGGGGCTCAGTGGCACAGTGGGGCGCTCGCCCCCTGCGATGGTCTGCAAGAGCAGGGTCGAGCGGTCCTCCAGCGGGCGGTCCTGGGCCGTCTCGGAAGTCGCCCCCGGCACGGCGCCAGCCATGGCGGCCAGCGGCTGGCCCATCACATCGTCATCAGGCCGCTGGGGCCGTATCGATCGCGAAGCGCCAACGGCCAGGCCGATGTTGTTCTCGGGGAGGGCCGGGGCCTCGGGCTGGGCGGCCACGGCCTCGGGCTTGACCGCCAGGGGCTGAACGGCCACGGCCTCGGGCTTGACCGCCAGGGACTGCGACACGGCCTCGGCGGTGACCTCCACCCGCTTCGGCACCACCTCCAGCTTCGGCGGTACTGCCGAGACTGGCAACGCCATCGAGTCGATCACCGCGGCGCTTCGCGCTTCGCGATCGATCACCGCGGCACTTCGCGCTTCGCGATCGATCACCGCGGCGCTTTGCGCTTCGCGATCAATCATCGCGGCGCTTCGCGCTTCACGATCGATCTCCGCGGCACTGCGCGCTTCACGATCGATCAGGCCCAGCTCGGTAAGCTTCTGGAAGTAGATTTCCAGATCCTGCGGGGTGGGCGAGAAGCCCAACTCCTGCTCGGCGTAGCGGCACAGGTCGCCGATGCTGCGCTCTCCGTCGATGCGCTCGGCGACCCGCCACTCGAAGTCAAAGAGCCGGAGCGTGCCGCCGGTACGCGGGTCGCGCACGTCGAAGTAGGAGACCCCATCCGCGTCTTGCGCGGAGGTCACCAGCAGATCCTGCCGGAGTCTGGCCGTAGCCGCCGTCGCCATCATCCACCCCGTTTTAGCTCGGTGAGGACCAGCTTGGCCACCGACTTCAGGGTGTCGAACACCCCGGTGCCGATGGTGGCCACGGCCTCGAATTCGGGTACCTGATTGGGATTCAGAAGCTGTCGCAGGTCCTCGACCGAGATGATGTCCCTCATGTCCCGCTTGTTATACTGGACAACGAAGGGGATGCGGTCGAGGTTGTAGCCTTGATCGGCCAGGTTGATGCGCAGGTTGTCCAGGGATTCGATGTTGGCCTCGACGCGCTCGACCTGGGAGTCGGCGACGAAGACCACCCCATCCACGCCCTTCAAGATCAGGCGCCGGCTGGCATCGTAAAAGACCTGCCCGGGCACGGTATACAGGTGAAAGCGGGTCTTGAATCCGCGGATTTCACCGAGCGAAAGCGGCAGAAAGTCGAAGAAGAGGGTGCGCTCGGTCTCGGTGGCCAGCGAGATCATCTTCCCCTTCGCCTCGGGGTTGGTCTTGTTGTAGATGTAGATCAGGTTGGTCGTCTTGCCACACAGCCCGGGGCCGTAATAGACGATCTTGCAGTTGATCTCTCGAGAGCTGTAGTTGATGAAACTCATTCGCCAAACAGCTTGTCTATGTCTTCGTCGGTGATTTCGCCGGCCAGCGGGTTGTTGAACCCGCCCGGCTCGTGGCTGCCGCCGCCCTGCTGCTGAAGCTGGATCTTTTTGACCAGCTGCTCGAAGATACGCGCCATCTCCTCGGTGGCCTTGCGCACCCGCAGGCGGACCAGGCCCAGCGACGAGCGTGAGTCGAAGAGCACGACGAGGATCGCCCGCCGCGACACCACCGACAGGTGCACGTTCTGCTTGGTTCCCTCGTGGAACTGACCGCCGAACTCCTCTTCCTTGAGGAGCTTGGCGATCTCACTGGTGGCGGCGACGTTGCCGGCGAATAGCGAGGAGAGCGACGTGACGTCCAGGTCCTTGGTCTGACCGGAGCGGGCGATCTCCTGGCCGTCCTTGTTGATCACCAGGATGGCCAGGGCGTTCGAGTCCCGCTGCAGGCGATCAGAGATGGTCTGAATCTGCCGCTGCTCCTCCTCGAACAACATTTCCATGGTGACCGGTTCTCCTGATAGGGATCTCCAGGCTGCACCCCCCCGAAGACAATCTGCGGGATGGCGTGCGTGCGGACGGAGCCAGATAGCCGCTAACCTGATAACAGAAAGACCTGCGGGCCGCAAGCATCAGGCTTACATCTCCCGACGAACTTCCAGGGCACGGGTGATCGTGACGCCATCAGCGTATTCCAGTTCGCCGCCGATGGGCAACCCCGAAGCGATGCGCGAGACCCGGAAGCCCAGGGGCTTGAGCACCCGGGCCAGGTACAGGGCGGTGGCTTCACCCTCGACGTTGGGGCTGGTGGCAACAATGATTTCATGGATTTCCCGGGGCCTGGACGAGGCCGGATCCGGTCCGGCGCTGGGTTCGCGCAGCCGGGAAAGGAGTTCCCTCAGGCGCAGATCGTCGGGGCCGATGCCCTCAAGAGGAGACAGGACGCCGTGCAGGACGTGGTAGCGACCGCGGAAGCTGCCGGTGCGCTCGATGGCCAGGAGATCGGAGGGGTGGGCCACGACGCAGAGCAGGTGGGCATCGCGCCTGGCGTCGCGGCACAGGGCGCACGGGTCCTCCTCGGTGAGGTTCATGCACACCGAGCACAGGCGGATCTTGTCCTTCACTTCGAGAAGGGCCTGGGACAGGTCCGTGACCTGCTGCGTCGGGGTGCGCAGGATGTGAAAGGCCAGGCGGGTCGCCGTCTTCTGGCCGATGCCCGGGAGCCGGCTCAGCTCCCGGATAAGTTTGTTGATTGGATCGCCAGCCACGGATGAAGTGTAACTTCCTGGTCTGATCTTGGCTTGCCCAAGGGCCTACCAAAGAGAGGCCTACCAAGAGGCCTACCAAGAGGCCTATTAGAGCATCCCCGCGGGGAGACCCATGCCGGCGGCGGCGCGGCGCATCTCTTCTTCTTCCAGGGTGCGGACTTTCTGCAGGCCCTGGTTGACCGCGGCGACGATCAGGTCCTGGAGCATGGGGGCATCTTTGGGGTCGATGACCTGGGGATCGATGCGCAAGGAGACCAGTTCGCGGGCGCCGGAGACCACCACGGTGACCATGCCACCGCCGACGCTGGCCTCGACGGTCTTGGTGGAAAGCTGGGCCTGGGTCCGCATCAGCTCCTCTTGCATCCGCTGGGCCTGCTGCATGAGGGCGCCAAGGTCAGGCATTCCAGGGGGGATCGGTAGGTCAGCCATGATCACTCCAACTCGGGTTCTTGAAAGCTTACATCTTCGCCAAAGACTTCGGTGACCAGCTTTCGGGCCGGGTGCTCGATAGCTTCCCGTCGACGCTGGGAGCGATCTTCGGTGGCCTTGCGGGCCTCGGATTCAACCAGGGTTTCATCAGCCCGGGTGCGGACGCCCTTCTGGTCCGAAAGGGCAACCTGCACCTCGACGCGGTAGGGCTGCCCCAGGTCCTCGCTAAGGAGGCGGTTCAGCTGGGTCAGCTTCTCACGGACCTGGTCGGCGGCGTACTGGCTGTCGAAGCCGATGACCAGGCGCTCGTCGTCCCAGGAGATGGCCCTTCCAATGGCGATGCAGTGGAGCAGCGGCGCCCGCTCCAGCACGACGGCGGCCAGGGCGGTGAAGTCGCGGGTGCCGTCCAGGCCATGACCCTTCTGAGAAGGGGAGTGGCTTTTGCCCTGGCCATTTCTGGAAGGGGCCGGGCCGTTGTGGATCGGCGGCGGCCCGGCCGAGATGGGCGCAGACAGGGAGGGTGGTTCTGGGGGGGGTTGGACCATCGAGCGCGATGGGCCCCCACCGCCCTCGCCGCGGGTGTTGCCGCCGCCCGGCCCCAGGCGCCCTTCCAGCGACTCCAGCCGCCCGACCAACTCCGAGAAGGGCTGGAGCGGCTCGACCCGGCACAGCTCCACCATGCCGACTTCCAGCACGTAGCGCGGCAGGGCCGCCCTGGAGGTCTCCTCGGCGACGCGCACCATGCGATCGAAGAGCAGCTCGGCCGCGCCCCCGGCCTGCCGGGTCTGCCGGCGCAGTTCTTCCAGCTCCGGGCCGGTGACCTCCAAAAGCGGCTCCGGGTCCTTGACTACGCTGACGACCACCAGATCGCGCAGGTGCCCGAGGAAGTTCCTGGCGAGCTGCGAGAGGTCGTAGCCCTTGCCATAGGCCGCGTCCAGCACCTTGAGCACCTGCTCCGGGTCGCGGGACACCACCGCCCGCCCCAGGGAAAGGATCAGCGATCGGTCGGCTACCCCCAGGATGGCCGCCGCCTGCTCCTCGGTGAGCTTGCCGTGGCACGAGGCCAGCACCTGATCGGCCAGCGACAGGGAGTCGCGCACCGACCCGGCCCCCTCCCGGGCGATGAGGGTCAGGGCGCTGCGCTCGAACTCGACCGACTCCCGGTGAAGCACGTCGGCCAGGTGGTCGACCAGGCGCGCGGTGGGCACCAGCTTGAAGTCGTAGCGCTGCACCCGGGAAAGGATCGTCTGGGGCAGCTTGTGGGGGTCGGTGGTGGCGAAGACGAAGACCGCGTGGGGCGGGGGCTCTTCCAGGGTCTTGAGCAGCGCATTGAAGGCGCTGGTCGAGAGCATGTGGACCTCGTCCAGGATGAAGAGCTTCTTCTTGCCGCGGACCGGGGCGTAGCGGATGGACTCGCGCAGCTCGCGGACGTCCTCGACCTTGTTCTGGGAGGCCGCGTCGATCTCCTGCACGTCCACCGAGGTGCCGCGGGTGATCTCCACGCAGGCCTCGCAGACGTTGCACGGCTCCGGGGTGGGCGCGTTCACGCAGGAGAGCGCCTTGGCCAGGATGCGGGCCGTGGTGGTCTTTCCGGTGCCGCGACCGCCACAGAAAAGGAACGCGTGGTGGATGCGCCCCCGGGTGATGGCGTTTTGCAGAGTGCGGGTGACGTGTTCCTGCCCGATGACCTCCGAAAAGGTCTGCGGGCGGTACTTCCGCGCGAGTACGAGGTAAGACATGTCTGGAGATGGATTAGCGGTATGAGCGCCGAACGGCAAGAGAATTCTCTTCGCCGTGAGCGATTTGATTGCGAAGCGCCGGAGGCGCCGCGGTCATTTGATTGCGAAGCGCCGGAGGCGCCGCGGTCATTTGATTGCGAAGCGCCGGAGGCGCCGCGGTCCATGGGGGAAAACAAAGGTGGCTGCGAGTGCCCGGTCCGTCGACTACCGTTGCTCCGTTCCCGGTCTGGCGGGGTTCATCAACTTTTCGTCACTCGCAGCCATAAAGAAAACTGAGCGCCGGAGGCGCCGCGGTCCATGCTAAGCGCCGGAGGCGCCGCGGTCAATTGTTGCGGAGAGGGCGGGATTCGAACCCGCGGTGCCTTACGACACACACGATTTCCAGTCGTGCACCTTCGGCCACTCGGTCACCTCTCCTGGTAAAAGGTCAGTAGCGGAGAGAGAGGGATTCGAACCCCCGGTACCCTTGCGGGTACACCTGATTTCGAGTCAGGCGCAATCGACCAGGCTCTGCCATCTCTCCATTAGGGGGGACGTTCCCGTCCGCGAAAGGCGAAGGCGAGCACGAACTACTTTGCTCGTAGGTTTTCAAAGAACCGGGTCAGGAGGGCGCCGCACTCTGCGGCCAGCACCCCGGGAACGACCTGAATTCGGTGGTTCAGTCTGCCATCATCGGCCAAACGGTACAAGGTCCGCACCGCTCCTGCCTTCGGATTGTCGCATCCATAAACCAGCCGATCGACCCGGGCGTTCACCAGGGCCCCGGCGCACATCGGGCAGGGCTCCTGAGTCACATAAACCATCACATCGCAGAGCCGCCAGGAGTCCAATCGCGCGGCCGCTTGCCGGATCGCCAGGATCTCGGCGTGGGCCGTCGGGTCCTGGTTTGACTCACGACGGTTTCCCGCCGCGCCGATCACCTCGCCCCGCCAGATTGCCACGGCCCCCACCGGGACTTCCCCATGCATCGCGGCCTGGGCGGCCTCGGACAGGGCCAGTCGCATGCAGCGAACGTCTCTACAGCTACCGGCGGTGTCGCTCTTGTCGTTTGGGGCGTCGATTGTCGTGCTGCTCGTCTTACCTATATGGGCGCGGCCAGAAGGATTCGAACCTCCGACCCTCGGTTCCGTAGACCGATGCTCTATCCAGCTGAGCTATGGCCGCTCACATGATTCTTGGTCCGGTCAGTACAAGGTCACTTGTTCGAGCAAGGAACGCTACCCGTTTTTCAAAACTCGTCAAGCCCGATTCAGGCTTCAGTCGCGGAGAGAGAGGGATTCGAACCCTCGGTACCGTTTTTGACAGTACACTCGCTTAGCAAGCGAGCACCTTCGGCCACTCGGTCATCTCTCCAGGCGAACCTTCCGGGGGCCGCATGACCCCGGAAGTCTCCATCCATCGCACGCTCTTTGATTTTCACACCCAGCGGAGGAGGAGGGATTCGAACCCCCGGCGCTTTCGCGCGGCGGTTTTCAAGACCGCTGCCTTCGACCACTCGGCCACTCCTCCCTGAAATCGATAGCAGGAGGTGGACGGGAGATTTAGCGCGTCCTTTTTAAGTATGCAAGCACAAAGTATCGTCACGTCCCTGCCGTTCATCATCGCGTCGGAAAATTCCGGCCCATGGTATACTGAGAGTTCCTACCTATGAAGATCGTCTGCCAGAAGTGCACCGCTCCGTACGAGGTCCAAGAAGACCTCATTCCGCCATCCGGCCTCATGATGCGCTGCCCAGCGTGCCTGCACACCTTCCCGGTGAAGCCGCCCGCTGGTAGGCCCAGGGAGCCCCTGTCTCTGGACCATGGAGAAGATGAATTCACCCCTCCGGGGGCCCGCGCCGCTGCCTCGCCCGCGCCCGCTGCCAGCAGTCCGCCCCGGGCGTCCCTGGCCATTCCCCCGGCCGGCGGCATGGTCAGCCCGGTGCGGCCCTCGGTGCACGACACCGCCCACGACGCCGAGCTGCCCGCCCCCAAGCAACGGGCCCCGGGCACCCGCCTCCCGGGTACCCCCGACCCCGGCAGACGAACCGAGGCCGCCGATCTCCCCGCCCCCAAGCGCGCGGTCCCTTCAAAGACCCCCGCCCCCCCGAGGGAAGCAGGCGCCCCGCCCTCGATCGGGGTGCCCCCGCCGCCCCGCGATGCGCCGGTGGTGAGCACCGGGGGCCGCCCCTCGGCCCCCCTGTCCATCCCCCCGAACCTTGCGGACCTCGCCGGGCCCCTGGGTCTGGAGCCCGCCGCCGATCTCCCCGCCCCGGTGGGTCGGCGCTCGGCCCGGTCCAACATCCCGGCCGATCTCCCCGCCCCGGTGGGCCGTCCCCGCACCGGCGTGACCAACCTGCCGGCCCCGGTGGGGAGCGCGGGTCGCCATCGCCCATCCGCCGTCCCCCCATTCAGCCCCCCCGCATCCGCCGCCCCCCCGTCCGCCGCCGTCGACAGCGGCCCCGAAATGATGGAGCTGGACCTGGCCCTAAAGGAACCCGCGGAGCTGCCCGTCCCCGTCGAGGCGCACCTCCCGGCCCCGGTCGAGGCCGAGCTTTTGGCGCCGGTGAACGCCGAGCTTTTGGCGCCGGTGAACGCCGACCTTCTGACTCCGGTCATGCCCGATCTCGTGGATACTCTTGAAGGGGGGCGCGGCGGCGGTCTATCCCCGGACCTGGGCCTGGACGATGGACTCGGCATGGAGCTGGACGATCTGCCGCCGCCGCCGCCACGTTCCGGTAGCGCGCAGCGGAGCGGAGCGCCGTTCGGCCAGGCAGTCGGCAGCGTCCCGCCCACCCTGGACACCGTCAGCTCGGTGCCGCAGAAGGGGTCGTCCCCTGAACTGGCCCTGGACCTGGACCAAGACGCCCCCCGGCCCGGCGGCCTGGCCTCGCGGATAAGCCGCTCCGCCGTCCCGGTGGGCCCGTCCCTGCGCGGCGAGTCCGGCCCCCTTTCGCGACGATCCGGTGCAGCGCCCCCGCGCAGGGCATCCTACATCGAGCCCTCCGACGAGGTGGCCAACGAGCTGACCCAGCCGATCCCCCAGGAGATTCGCGAGAGCATCCCATCCCCCGCCGGGCCGGTGGACCATGACGCCGAGCTGGAGGCGCAGGTCCTGGCCCTTTCGGGCGACCCCGGTCCGCAGGAGCACGACGAGTTCGCCGAGCTGGGTATCGGCCCGGAATCCGAAGGCCCCGAAAGCCCCGAGGTCCGCGAGCTGGACGACGACGCCCTGGCCGTCCCGGCGGTGGCCGCCCCCCTCCCCGAGCCTGCGAAGCACCCCCCTCGCTCGCGCAAGAAGTTGATTTTCTTTGGCGCGGTCGGCGCGGCGGTCCTTCTGGTCGGGTCCGTGAGCTACTTCTATTTCTTCGCCCACAGGCGTTCCACCGGCGACGCGGCCGACTTCAACCGGGCCCAGCTCCTGCTGGGCGATGAGATGCTCCCTTCGTATCGCAAGGCGGCCGACCGCTTCCACTCGCTGGTGAGCAAAAAACCCGAAGACGAGGACGCCCTGGGCATGGAGGCCCTGGCCCGCCTGTCACTGGCCCGCTATGGCATCGCCGCCGAACAGCGCACTGGCGAGGAGCGTCTGAACCAGGTCGGCAAGGACCACAAGACGCCGTCCGTGCAGGAGGCCCGCGCCCTGCGGGACCTTTTGGCCAACAAGACCGCCGATGCCAGAAAGACCCTTGAACCGCTGGTGCAAAGCGCCTCCGCGCGCAAGGACTTCCTGGCCCCGGTCTACCTGGGCTGGGTCGAGCTGCGCGCCGGCAAGTCGGCGGCGGCGGAGAAAGCCTTTCGCATTTCGCTGCGCATCTCGCCCCAGCTACCGGCGGCGCTGTACGGCATCGCCCAGGTCCACGAGCGTGAGGGCGACCGCGAGACCGCCCTCGCCGACTATGGCAAGGTCCTGAAGGCCCGGCCGGCCCACTTCGGCGCGGCCCTGGGTCAGGTGCGCACCGGCCCCGGGTCGCTGGACGAGGCCAAGCTGACCGACGTCATCAACAAGGGCAAGGCCTCGGCGTCCCCCAGGGAGTTGGGCGACGCCTGGACCCAGCTTGGCGCCCTGGCCCTATCCGGGGGCGGCTCCCGCCGGGCAGAGGCCGAGGATCGTTTCCGCAAGGCGCTGGCCGCCGACCCGGCCCAGACCGTGGCACAGGTCGGCCTGGCCAGCATGCTCTGCGACAAGGACCGGTACCAGGAGGCCAGCGAGCTGGCCCAAAAGGCCGTCAAGAACGAGCCGGCCAACGTCGAGGCCTGGCTGGTCATGGCGCGGGCGCTCCTGGGACTGAAGAAACCCCTGGACGCCGGCGCGCCTCTGTTGCAGTTGGTCAAGCTGGCCCCCAAGGACGCCCGGGTGCACTACTGGCAGGGGCGCCGCGAGGAGGACTCCGCTGCCCCGGACAGCGATTCCAAGGCCGCGGTGGACTACCAGAAGGCGCTGGAACTGAACCCGCGCTACCTCGACGCCTACATCGCCCTGTCCCGGGTGCTGGCGCGGCAGAACAAGACCACCGACGCCATGGCCGCCCTCAAGCAGGCCGCGGAGCAGACCCAGGACGATCCCGACATGGCCAACTCCCTGGGCGAGGCCTACCTGGCGGTCAACGAGAACGACAAGGCCGAGGAGGCCTTCCGCCTGGCCCTGCGCAAGAAGCCGTCGCTCCTGCGGGCCCGGATGAACCTGGGCCTGGCCCTGCTTCACAAGGACCGCCTGGAGGCCGCCGCCGAGGCGCTGGCCCTGGTCGCGTCGGCGGACAAGGACTACCCCGGCCTGTCCGAGCGCCGCGCCGAGGTGCTCCTGCGTCAGGGCAAGTACCCCGAGGCCGAGAAGATGTACCTGCAGGCGGCGGCCCAGCCGGGCTCCAGCGAGCAACTGCGCATCGACGCCGCGGCGTGCGTGCTTTCCAGCCGCCCCAAAGAGGCCGAGGCGATCCTCGAGAAGGTCCTTGTCGAGGACCCCCGCTCCGCCAGGGCCCACGCAATGATGGCCTCGCTCAAACTGGCTGAGAACAACCTGGCCGAGGCCGCCACCCACGGCGACGTCGCCTACCGGGCCGGAGACCAGACCGAAGTGATGCTGGTGCGGGCGAAGATCCTTTTGGCCCAGAACCGCCGGGTCGAGGGCCTGGCCGCCCTGGTCGCGGCCAAGAAGCCCCCCTTTGAGGGCCAGGCCATGGCCCTCCATGCCCAGCAGATCGTGAACAGCTCGCCCAAGGACGCGCTGGCCGAGGTCACCGATCTGCTCGCCCGGCAGAAGACGCTCTTCGCCGACCGCGCCGTCTACCGCCCCGGCGACATCGCCGAGATCCTGGGCGGGGCGTATCTGATCAAGGGGCAGATCTGCACCCTGAACCAGCAAGACGCCGAGGCCCTTTTGGCTTTCGAGGCGGCGGTGCGCGAGCTGCCGAAATCAGGCGAGGCGGCCTTCCAGTACGGGCGGGCCCTGTACCAGGCCGGCAAACGCCCCGCGGCCAACCAACAGCTCCTGCGGGCCCTTTCTCTGGGCGGCGACAAGGCCGCTTATGCTCTTGAAACTTATCTCTTGCTGGGCGATAGCTACCGGGAGATGCATAAGAAGGCGGAAGCGCTGCGGGCCTACCATCAGTGGATCATCCTGGCGCCGGCGACCGCCCCGGAGAAGAAGGAAGTCGATCGGTACCTGCGCCTGCTGGAGGACGCCCACACCAGATGACCCTCGCTTTTTCCCCTGCCCCCCTAGCCCGGACGGCGCTGGAGCTGCTCGGCATCGGGCGGCGTTTTCTGTCGCAAAGCCAGATCTACCGCGACCTTCACCCCGGGGCGCTCGCCCGGCTGGCGGCGCAGGCGGCGCGCGGCCTGCGCGGGCCCATGGCGGTGGTCCGGCTGCATGCCTTCGCCGCTCCGGAGCGGCCGGCGATGGTCTCGGAGACCGTGCGCCTGACCTATGGGGAGTTCGACGCCCGGGTGAACCGCCTGGCCCGGGGCCTCCTGGGGCTGGGCATCGGTCCCAAGGACCGCGTCGGCCTGCTTCTGGACAATGGCCACGAGTTCATCGAGTCCGCCGGGGCCCTGGGCTACCTGGGCGCCACCGCGGTGCAGATCGGCTACCGCCTGAAGCCACAGGAGGTGGCGTACATCCTTTCCCATTCTGGGGCCAAGGGGCTGATCTTCCACGCCGCTCATGAAGCGACCGTCCGGGAGGCCCTGCACATCGTGGGCGGGCCACCCTTGCGGGCCTGCCTGGTGGCCGGCGGCGATGCTCCGGGCTGCTCGCTTTACGAGGACCTGGCACAGCGCGGCGATGGGCGCGACCCCCCCTACCCGCGGGATGGGGGCTACGCCTCGATGATGCTCTACACCTCGGGGACCACCGGCAAAAGCAAGGGGGCGCGGCGGGACCTGCGGGACACTCAGTTTGCCAGCATCGTGGCCATGCTGGCCGACCTGCCCCTTTATCGCGACGATCGCCACCTGGTCCTGTGCCCCCTGTACCACGCCGCGGCCCCGGCCTTCACCGCCTTCGTCTTCGCCGTGGGCGGCTGCGTGGTCATCCCGCGGCACTTCGAGGCCGAAAAGGTCCCCGCGCTGATCGAGCGTGAGCGCATCACCTCGTCGGTGATGGTGCCGACGATGATGCGCCGCCTGCTGGAACTGCCGAAGGCCGACCTGGCCCGCCACGACCTGTCCTCGCTGCGCTGGCTGATGAGCGTGGCCGCGCCGCTGCCCACCGATCTGGCCCGCAAGGTCGAAGAGCGCCTGGGGCCGATCCTTTACAACATGTACGGCGCCACCGAGACCGGCCTGGTGACCCTGGCCCGGCCGGGGGAGCACACCGCCCGTCCCGGGACCATCGGCAAGCGCATCTTCGGCAACGACATCCGCCTCCTTGGCGCCGACGGCCATCAGGTCAAGGTCGGCGAGGTTGGCGAGATGTACGTGAAGAACGGCACCCTGGTGACCGGCTATCACGACGACCAGAAGGCCACCTCCGCGGCGCAGCGGGACGGTTACTTCACCGTGGGCGACCTGGCCTTTCAGGACGCGGACGGCTACTACTACCTGGCCGACCGCAAGAGCGACATGGTGATCTCCGCCGGGGTGAACATCTACCCCCTGGAGATCGAACAGCGCCTGCACGACCACCCACAGGTGGCCGACTGCGCGGTGGTGGGCGTGCCCGACCCCGAGTGGGGCGAGTCCCTGGTCGCCTTCGTGGTGCTGTCCCGGGGGCAAGAGGGGGAGGCCGGTCCCGAACTGGCCGCCGAGCTGCGGGCCTTCGTCGCCAGGGAGCTGGCCGACTACAAGCGCCCGCGGCGCATCGAGTTCGTCGACTCCATCCCCAGAAACCCCACCGGCAAGATCCTCAAGCGCGAGCTGCGGCAGCGGGTGGCGCAGCCGGCGCCGTGACCCCGCACCACGTCATCGGGACCGCCGGGCACATCGATCACGGCAAGACCCGCCTGGTGAAGGCGCTGACCGGGATCGACACCGACCGGCTGAAGGAAGAAAAGGAACGCGGCATCACCATCGAGCTGGGTTTTGCTCACCTGTTGCTGCCGCGCCACGGGACCGTGGGGGTGGTGGACGTGCCGGGCCACGAGCGCTTCGTGCGCACCATGGTGGCCGGGGCGGTGGGCATCGACCTGGTGGTGCTGGTGGTGGCGGCGGACGAGGGGGTGATGCCGCAGACCCGGGAGCACCTGGACATCTGCGGGCTGCTCGATGTGCGCCGCGGGCTGGTGGCGCTGACCAAGTGCGATCGGGTCGAGCCCGAGATGCAGGAGCTGGCCACCCTGGACGTACGGGACGCCCTGCGCGGGACGTTCCTGGAAAACGCCCCCATCGTGCCCTGCTCGGCTACGACGGGCGCGGGACTGCCCGAGCTGCGCGCTGCCATCGACGCTCTTTTGGCCGAGGTGCCGGGGAAGGACGCCACGGGACTTCTGCGCCTGCCGGTGGATCGGGTGTTCACCATCAAGGGGTTCGGCACGGTGGCCACTGGCACGCTCTTCGCGGGGCAGCTTCAGATCGGCGACGAGCTTTGCGGGCTGCCCGGCCCAAAAGGGGCGGCCGGGGCCCCGGCCAAGGTGCGCGGCCTGCACGTGCACGGACAGGCGGTGGAGACCGCGGTGGCCGGGCAGCGCACCGCGGTGAACCTGAACCTCCCCCGGGAGGGCCTTTTGCGGGGCGAGACCCTGGTGCGCCCGGGGAGCATCTGGGCCGGGCATCTGCTGGACGTGCGGCTGCACCTTCTGCCGGTGGCGCGGGCGGCGCTGCCCCGGCGGTCGCGGGTGCTCCTGCACGCCGGGACGGCGCAGCGGCTGGCGGGCATCGTACTGCTCGATGGAGGCGAACTCTTGCCTGGGGGGACCGCCCTGGCACAGGTGCATTTGAACCAGCCGCTGGTGGCGCAGCCGGGGGACCGTTTCATCCTGCGCGGCTTCGCCATGCAAAAGAACCACGGGACCACCCTGGGTGGCGGGGTGGTGCTGCGCACCTTGGGAGCGCGGCACCGCCGGGGCAGCAAGGAGCTGCTCAAGACATTGCGGGAGGTGGAGCAGAATTTGACCCAGATCCGCAGCGCTGGACAGGGCCCAGAGAAAGTGGCAGAGAAATCGGCGGCGGAGCAGGAATTGCTGGCGCTGGAGATCGAGCGCAGCGGGGTGGCCGGGCGGACGTTTTCGGACCTGCTGATGCGGACGCCGCTGCCGCAGCGCCGGGTCGAGGGGGCGCTGGCGCGGCTGACGTCGGCGCAGCGGGTGGTGTCGATAGGCGGCGGCAGTAGCGGGGCGCAGGGGTATACGAGCAAAGTCGCGCTCGACTTCGTCAAGCAGGAGGTGCAAAAGGTGGTCGGCGCGCACCACCAGGCGGAGCCGACGGCGCAGGGCCTGGGGCGCGAGGCGCTGCAACTGCAACTCGGGCCTCTGGGCGGCGAACGGGACAACGTGGGAGAGGGCCGGCCGGTGCTTTGCCCGCCGCGGCTCCTTTCGCGGGCGCTGGATATTTTGGTGCGGGAGGGGCGGATCGTGGCCGACAAGGAGGTGCTGCGGCTCATTGATCACGACCCGGCGCGGGCGCAGGCCGAGAAGGGGTTGCTCTCCCTTTCGGAGCGGGCGGCGGGTCTGTATCGGGCGGCGGCGCTCTCGCCCCCGCGGCCGGAGGAGGCGGCCGTGGAGCTTTCGGTGCCCCTGAAGGCGGTGAAGGAGACGCTGGAGTTGCTGGTGCAGAAGGGGAGGCTCCTGCGGGTGAAGGACCTGTACTTCGATCGGGGCAGCGTGATGGGGCTGCGCGAGCGTCTGGTGGGGTTCTTGAAGGAGCACAAGGAGATCTCGCCGCAGGGCTGGAAGGACCTGGTTGGGGCGACCCGGAAGTACACCATCCCGCTGGCAGAGTACTTCGACGCGGAGAAAGTGACCCTGCGAGTGGGCGACCAGCGGCGGCTCCGGGGCTGAGGACCGCCTTGCTCTCGACCATCGGGCGGCGTCAGCAGATGCGCTCGCGGCCCGAGCAGGGGTCGGACTCGATCTGCAGGGTCGAGTGGGTGATGCGGTAGTTTCGGGCCAGTACGTCCTTCACCTGGTTGAGGAGCGCGTCGTTACCGCTGGTGTTGTCGTGTTCGACCACCAGATGGGCGGATAGGGCGTGCATCCCGCTGGCGATGGACCAGACGTGCAGGTCGTGGATGTGGGTGATCCCCGGCACCGAGAGCAGCCCCGCGGAGATCTGGTCCAGGTCCAGGCTGATCGGCACCGATTCCAGCAGTACCTCCACCGCGTCGCGGGCCAGGCGGTAGGCGCTGTAGTAGACGAAGAAGCCGATGCCGATGGACAGGAGCGGGTCCAGGATGGTCAGGCCATGGCGGAAGGCCATCACCACCCCGACCGCCAGCACCGCCACCGAGGAAAGCCCGTCCAGCACCACGTGCAGGTAGGCCCCCTTGACGTTCATGCTCTCGCCGCCGTGCAAAAGCCAGGCGCACAGGATGTTGGCCAGAAGGCCGATGGTCGCGACGATCAACATCGTCCCGGTCTGCACCTCCGGCGGCGACGAGAGACGATGGGCCGCGCTCCAGATGACCCCGCTGGCCATGGTGAAGAGCAGCGCCCCCTGCAAGAGCGCCATCAGGATCTCGATGCGATGGTAGCCGAAGGTCTTGCGCTCGTTGGCGGGTCGCTCGGACCAGGAGATCGCCACCAGCGCCAGCACCTCGCCGAGCACATCGGAGACCATGTGGCCGGCGTCGGACAAGAGGGCCAGGGAGTGGGACAGGTAGCCGCCCACCACCTCGGCCACGCAGATGATGAGGGTGATGACGAGCGCCAGCCACAGGCGGCGCCGGTCGCTGTTTCGCGAGGCCAGGTGCTCGCGGGCATGGTCGTGTCCCGGCCCCTTGGCCCCCTGATCGGAGCCGGGCCCGTGATTGTGATGCCCGGGTCCGTGCTCGTGATGCCCGTGGCGATGATCGTGTCCTGCCATGCCTGGTACACCGTAGCGCCAGTAAGTGAGGGGGTCAAGGACGAGGCCGCGCGGGCCCACGCGGCGTGGGGTGTGGGGGGGTGCAGTTCCCTGCGCTCGGAGTGAGTTGGTCAGGCGGCGGCCAGGATGTCCTTGGTTCTGCGCTCCCAGCGATCGTTAAACATATCAGCCCGCAGGACCGCCATGCCGGCGGAACCCGGCGGGGACCAGCGCATCCCCTGCAATTTCACGCGGGAGCCTGTGACGTGGTAGTTGGCGCTCTCGATGGCGCCTGAGCCCACTCGCAGCCCCTGCGCTCGATAAGTGGGATAGTCCATCCGGTCCAGGTTGTTGCCCAGGTAGGTGTGCAGCGCCTCGACCAATTCCTTGGTTTCCTTCCCTCGGGGAAGGAGAGCCTTGAGCACCTCCATCACCTTGTCCGCCTTGCCGGCTTCGACCTGCTCACATTGGACCTTGGCCCACTGTTTGGCCAAGTCGCTGTCCTGCCCATAGAGGCTGTGGGCCACCTCCCAAATGCGCTTCTTGACGTGAAACAGGTCCAGGATCAGCATCACCCCCATTGGGAGCCAGGTGCACAACGACCGAATCCAACCTCAGTATCTCGACCCACAACCGCAACGCAAACCCCTGCCAGTCCCCCTGATGCGAGACATACCTTTTGTGTAGCAGGCAACCCCGCTGGGGGCTCTCCTTGGCGCAGTCCTTGCCGTCGTAGAGCACCGCGTTTTTGATCTCGCGACCCACGATGTTGTACCGCTGCCCCTTGCCGCCCCGCGCCCCGTCCTTGTTGGCCTGTTGGAGCGTCTGTCTTTCCTGTTCCGACAGGGCCTGTTGGGCTATCGGCTCTCGCGTCATGGCGATCACTCCATCCATCTCCAGGTAGGCGACCTGGGGCGCCTCCTTGGGCGGCGGACACGGCCGTTGCTGGATGGCCACTGGCAACCCAGCTTCATCCAGGGGCGCACAATGCCGGGCCTGGTCCGTATCCAGGGCTTGCGCCCCCTGGGCCCGTCGGCTCACCATGTCCTCGATCGCCTTGACGCTGACCCCAAGGCCGCACATCTTGTCCAGCAGCTTGGCCGCCATCGCTGAGCCCCGTATACCGCGCGCTCTCGGAGAAAGAGATGGCGCTAGGGATACAGCGACCTGCTGCTGGCGCTGGATGGGCGCTTCCCGGACGCCCGGTACGCCTTCCTGTTGGAGCTGAAACACGTCAAGACCGGCGCCACGGGGGAGCAGATCGAGGCGGCCCGCGCCGAAGCCGAGGCTCAACTCGGGCGCTATCTGGGGGACCAGGGGCTCTTGCCAGCGCTGCTGGGCAACCGCGAGATCAAGGCCGCCGTGGTGGTCTTCATCGGGGCCAAGGAGCACCGGATATGGATCGTACGCTGACCCGGCCCCGGTTGGCCTCTCTCAGCCGCCACCTCCGATCAGCCAGGGGTCGTCCGGCCCTCATGAGCCTGAACCCTTGTGTTGATTACCTGGGCTGTTCAGCTCGCTACGAGGCCCTCTCATCGCTCATGAGCAGCGTCGTAGGCTCCTGAGGATTCGCCTGGCTGGGGGTGGATAGAGGTGCTGGCGCTGCACTCTGGACAACCGAGCCCTGCAAGTGCGTTTTTCTCGTCGGAGTCTCTCAAAAGGTGTCGATTAATTGGCGCCGTGAAAACGCTTGCATTGAAATCATTGAGGAATTTTCCGAGAAACGCCCCCATTGAGGCAATTAATCTACACCTCTTCAGCAGATATCTGCCGATCAGAGGTTCAGGCTACGAATTGAAGGAATTGCCATTGACAAGGTCTACAGACCGGATAGCTTGTTGCCGAGAAGGTAGCCCGACGCAAAAACATCGGGCCCGACACACACTTCGCGAAAATATGGGAAGACTTGCTCATGATGACTCTCACCAAAATTGATTCCATTGGCCGGATTGCCTTGCCCCCGTGCTCGACGCCTCTCGCCGGGTGTCATCCTGGAATGATTCCAGGATGCGGACCCCCAAAAAAACCCTGCGAGAGAAACCCCATTGAGCGCAACCCTTCCGAGCATCACCGCCCCTGAGATCGCCAAAGCCGCAGCCACGGCCCGGCCCATCACCACCCCGGTCGAGGTCGCCGCCGTCGGCGACGTCTACCCAGCAGCGGCGATGGATGCACCGTCCGCCAGAACCTCTGTCTCCGAACTGCTGGACCGCGTTCACGTCGTCAACAAGGTGAGCATGTGCCCGCCCCAGCAAACCTCGGCGGCCCCACCGGCCCCCGTGGCGGACGTGCCGGGTCGGGCGGGTCCACTTGCCCCCGGTGCCCCCGGCGGCGACCCGGGGAAGCCCGACGGGGTGCCTGACTTCAGCCCCTCCCCGACGGGAATCTCCGCTGCCTTTTTGTGGTCCTACCGGATCTACAACGGCCTGGTCCTCATGTTCCTGAACATCCCCTCGACCCTCAAGATGCTGGCCCACCCCGACAACGCCGGCAGCCTGCTGGTGCCGGCCATCGACAGCATCCTCACCTACCCGGCCGCCATCGGCGAGGTGGACGCGCGGATCTTCAAGAAGGTGGACCTGACAAAGCTCTCCACACAGAAGCTCTTGCTCCTGCAACTGCGCGACCTGCTGAAGATCGTCAAGGTGATGGCCTACTGCCTGGAGGCCGGCATCACCCACGTCGAGCAATACCTGGACACCAACGCCCGCTTCGTCTACGCCAAGCTGCTGGATGCGCTGGGGGATGACATCCTCTTGCAGCAGGACTTGCAAGCGTTGCTGGATCTGGTAGCCACCCCGTTGGTGGCCGCACAGAACAGCCGACGGACCAACGCCAAGGGAAAGAGCGCCCCCGGCGATCAGGGCGGCCCCGGCGGGACCGCGCAAGGGCCGGGCACGGGCGGGACCTCGCACGGGCGGGCACCGGTGGAACGCCGCCGGGGACTTCAGGGACGGGGGCAGGAGGGCCGCAGCCCTTGCCCGTCACCCTCCAGGGGCCCGGCGGCCAGCCGGTCTACCAGCCCACTCCGCCGCCGGTACACCACAAGCCCGCGCCGGTACACCACAAGCCCGCGCCGAAGCAGCAAAACGCTCGCAAGGCCAACCGGCCCCTGAGCAAGCGCCTCAAATAGCCCCCTCCTTTTCAAGCACCATGGACCTCAACGCCCAGACCCCTTCGTCGGCGCCCCCGCCCCCGGAAAAGGACCCCCGGTACCTGTGGCGGGCGTGCCTCGCCTTCATGGCCTTCGCCGCCGAGGGGGAGAAAATCCCCCTGGCCATCGCCAAGGTGGAGAACCTCAACCGCCAGCTCGGCCAGCGGCTGGAGGGGCTGCTCAAGGCCCGGGAGGAATGCCGCCAGGAGACGAATTCGATCTTCGAGCTGCGCTACCAGGTCGCCTGCATCGCGGTGTACCTGGAGGCCATCGGCAGGGTCCGTTCCGCAGAGGCGTTTTTGACCAAGAACTGGGCCGGCAAGCCGGTGGGGTCGGGGCAGATGGCCAAGTACCTGGACATCGCCCGCAGGATTCCTGAGATGGAGGCGTTGTCGGGCGGGACCAGTCTCAACTCGATGCACCTCATCTGCCAGGTGGACAACGGCAGCGCCTTCGAGCTTTTGCTCTCGCGCATCCTGATGAAGACCAGCCCCGAAGTGCTGATGCGGGCGGCGGGGGTGGCGGCGGCGGCCCAGACGCTGCGGCAGCCCGAGGCCGCGGTACTGAAGCTGACTCGGGACGCGCTGGCGGCCGGGACGCGGCGCAACAAGCACCCGGACCAGATGAACGCGCTGGAGTTGGAGGCGGCGGAGGGCAAGCAGTTGACCGATCTGCTGGTGCTGCTGAGGGCCCGAATGTCCCGGGGACTGATGACCCAGGACCATGAGGAGTGCCTGCGGGCGATTCAGGAGCTGCTTTTGCACAGTCCCGGCGATGCGCCGGAGGAGCCGAAGGAGCCGCGGAGAGCAAAGGGAACGGCAGGGCCGCGGGAGACGAAGAATCGAAGGAAGCCCGGTCGTAGCGGGAAGACCGTGGCTGAGGATGCGGACGGCGATGATGATGACGACGGGGATGATGACGATGACGGCGGGGACGATGACGACGGCGGTGATAACGACGGCGGCGATGACGGCGGCGGCGATGACGGCGGCGGCGATGACGACGGTGGCGATGACGACGGCGGCGATGACGACGGCGATGACGAGGACGATTATGAGGACGATACGATTGGGTTCCCTCCCCCGTCCGATTTCCCACTGCGGTCCCAGAACCTAAGTTCCGACGATTCCACGGCCGAGGTCACGCAGCAGGACCACACCTCAAGTTCCGCCAGTCCCGCGACCGAAGCCGCCCCGCTTGACCAGAACTTAAGGGCTCGTTTGAAAATTACCTCAGTATTCTCGGCCGCTGTCGAGTCCACCTGGACACCGCGCTCTATCGAACAGGGGTGAAGGTGACCGACGAGCAGTTTGGCCGACTGCGACTGAAGCCGCAGAGGATCTTTCCGCAATGGCCGCAAAGGATGTTTCTGCAGTGGAACTACACCGGACATCTACCCGCGGACTGTTCTCGACGAAGACCGAACACGGTGATCATCGGTGGACCGGGCATGGGCAAGAGCGCAATCTTGTCCCACTGGCTTGGCCACCGAGAGCGCCAGGGTGACCGAATCCCCTATCACTTCCTCCGCCGCGGGATTGCTGATTGGGACCAGCCCGTAGCCGTGGTCCGGAACATAGCGGCACGCATCGAGGAAATCTACCCGGACCATGCCCATCCCGAGCCGGACCCGCAACGGCGGCTGTGGAATTTGTTGGACAGGGTATCGAAGTACGTGCTCATGCCCACTGGAAGGAGGATGGATTAATGCCATTGCTTTCACACCCGACGGACGGCGGGCAATCTCTGGATCGTGGGACAACACGCTCAAGCTTTGGGATCTAGCGACCAGAACTTGTCTAGCCACCCTTCACGGGGGCAGTTCCTTCCTGTGCGTCACTCTCCATGAGAACTTGGTCTATGCTGGCGACACCGCAGGCAACCTGTGGATGCTAGAGTTCTCTCAGGTTGAGCCGCCTGAGAATGTGGCACCGCGGCGCATGCAACTCTTTCTAGGCCATGCACCGGAGGACGAGGTCTATTTGAAAGAATTGGAGGCCCACTTGGCCTTGCTGATAGAGGAGGGGCTGCTAGAGATCTGGAGCGAATGTGCGCTTCTTGCAGGATCAGACCGGGATTCGGTGACCGCGCAACGCCTGAGTTCGGCGGACATTGTGGTCCTTCTTGTCAGTTCGAACTTCCTGCCTTTCTCTCTACCGGTTTTACGGCGCACTCCTCGCGCAGCGGAACCCGATGCCGTCGAGCGAGTCACCCACCGGGTCGTTGCGACGGCCGGCGGCCCCGAAGAGCGAGGGAGTATTGAAGCTCCACGGGCCGCCCCGAAGGGAGCATGTTGTCGTACATATAGTTTCTAATGCTACGTATGTGCTTTTGTATTCAGTATCCAGCCATTGGTACATGTTTCCCGCCAAATCGGCCGCTCCGCTACAGTTTCGCACCCCGTGTAGGGTCTTGTCAAATAAGCCTACAGGGCAACTCCCCTTGTCGATCACGCCCATGTCTCCGGTGGCCGATTGGTAGCGGCTCCAGCACAATTGCGCCCCGCCCCCAGTCATCGGCTCCTCGTTGCTGCCCCAGGGATAGTCATGCGCCCCCGTCTCCACCCCATAAGCGGCATAGGCCCATTCCGCCTCCGTCGGCAGCCTGCGCTTCGCCCAGGCGCAGAACGCCTTGGCCTGCGCGAAGTTCACGCAGTTCACCGGGTCGTCGTCCCGCCCCGACACCCCATAGTTGCAATCTGGTCCCGTCCCCGGCAGGTTCGGGCACCCGCCCGCGATGTTGCAGTCCCGGAAGGCGTGGACCGTCACATCGAACACGTCCAGGTAGAAGTCCTTCACCGTTGTTTGGACCATGCCAATCTGCCCCTGCCCTTTGGTGACCAGAATCTCCGGCCGATCCATCCCACCCCCTCCTCCCACCGGGTAGCTCGGGCACGGCCGCATGTCGGGGGGCACCACCGACAGGTCCGGTGGGGCCCGCAAGTCCCCCGAGGTCCCCATCTCCGGCGGGGACCGATAGTGGTCATTGTTCACCAGGCAGCCAGAGCCCCCCACAAATGCCAAGGCCAGCATCCCGATGCGCATAGCGCAGCCTACCGCTTCCGTCCGGCCCCGACAAGACCACCCGCCCTTGCCGCTGCGGCCTGCGCCCGCATGCCTATCCTCATTGTCGCTATGGGACCGTACCCGAACAAATCCGCGGCAAAAACTTGCCTCCACACCCAAGATGCGCTTGTCTCTGCCCCATGTCACCTCCCTTCCGTTTTGCGCTTTGCGGTCTCCCATGATAAAAATATCCCTGAGGAAGAGAGGATTGGATCATGACTGCCGCCATGGCCGAATTCCAGCAGTACACCGAAAGCGTCCGTGACGAGGGGCGGCTTTCGGCCGTGCGTACTTTGCTGCTGAACCTCTACCGAAGGCGATTCGGCGCCGTTCCTGACTCCGTCGAGCAATCCATTCTCGCCATCACCGACGAGGACCGACTTCAAGATCTGGCGCTGCTCTTCGCCACTGCCTCCCCTGCCGACATCACCGCTGCCCTGTCCCTGTAACCGACGCTCCGTCACTACAGGTCAATCGCGTCTGACTCCCGGATCACCCTCCCCATAGGCCAGCCAACAAGCGCGAAGACCCAGGGCGTTCGCCAGCCTCTCGATCGTGTCGGCTGCTGGGATCTGCCGGCCTTTCTCAATGGCGTTGATGGTCGATGCCGCCACCCCTGGCCCCCGAGGTCCAGATGGCGTCGTTCAAGCGGTGGAAGGAGAGGTACGCAGTCTACGGACTAGACGGGCTGGTGGACGGACGAATTTCGCCCAAGAGCCCGTTGTCAGAGGAGACAGCGGCTGAGTTGTGTACGCTGCGGCGAGCAGATGCGCAGATCGAGGTGGAGAAGCTGGTGGAGTATGCAGCCGCCCCGCGCGTGCTTGGGTGACGCGGTTGCGGCCGGTGCTGCTTGTAGGCAAGAGGATCTTCAACCGGACCAACTATCGCGCCTAGCCGATTTGCGGCCTACCTACCCTGCGCCGCCTGGTAGGAGCACCCTGGAGGTGGTAGGAGCACCCTGGAGGGTGGTAGGAGCACCCTCGGAGGGGCAAAATGGACCTGACCCGGGCCTCGGACCTTTTGGCGAAGTGCATGGAGATGGCCACGCTGCCTCTTTCTGCTCCTGTTGCTGGGCTGATGGCGCGGGGTCAGGGGTTCCAGGCGATGGCGATGGTGGTCACGGTGACTCCGCCAATGACGCGCTGCCCTGATAGCGCCTGCAGCACGTGCTCGTCCGTCACGGGCACGAACACCGCCACGGTGGCCGCGGCCACCCCCAGCTTCACCGCGTAGCCCGCTGCCTGCTCCTGCCCCTTGTCCAGCAGCGAGCGATTCACGAAGCTCTTGACCTCGATGACCCCGTGATGGCCTTGCCAGCGCAGCACCAGGTCCACGGTGCCGTTCCCCGTGGGGAACTCTGGGCTCACGACGCACTGGTCCCCGACCGCGGTGCAGAGCCAGCGGTACAGGTGAAAGTGCCCGACAGCTTCGGTGTGGTGCAGATCGCTCCGCCGGGGCTGATCTTTCCACGGGTCGTCGCCCTTGGCCGCGAGCCGCGCCAGGTATGCCACATAGCGCCCGAGCAACGCCGGCACATCGAGCCCGGCCTTGGTAAACACGTCCGCCAGCGTGTCCAGCGGATCCAGCGGCAGGTCCCGCGTGGTGGCGATGCTGTCCCCGCTGAGATCATTGAACAGGCGCTGTTGGACGAACGGCGAGGAGAAGCGGCACACGTTCAGCGGCGCCCCGTTCTTTCCCACGGTCTCGTGGTGGTCGATGATCCCATTCAGATATAGGTAGTTGCACCACGTCTGACCGAACGAGAAGGGTACGTCGGTGTTGCTGAAGATCTCCAGCACATGTGGCAAGTGGGCCCCGGTGGCCTTCTTGAGCAGGTTGAGCATGGTGTTGTTGGGCTCGACCTGGCACGCCGCGGCATAGACCCTGGCCCAGGTGTGCATGTCGATCGAGGCCGGCCGGGGATTGTACCGCTGCGTGAGCAGCTCGCCGAACCAGCCGATCAGGCCCGGCTGGCCGCGGGTCATCTCGTACAGCGTGTCCACCACCTGGGGGGCGACTTGCTGGCCGCTCTCTTCCTGGTACTCGCGAAACATCCCCACGACCTCGTCTCGCGTCAAGTTGGGCACGTGCAACGATCGCTGGACGTTGAACGGCGACCCGCTCTGGCTGCCCACCCCCAGCACGGCGCGCACCCCGATCAGGGCCAGGCCATGCAGTTGGTACGACTCGCGGGAGAGGTAGATCTTGCGGAAGACGCTGACCACCTGATCGATGGCGGCGGCGGGGAGGCTGTCGAACTCGTCGACGAAGAGCAGCAGCGGGCGCTCGAAGATGCCCCCCTCGCGGGAGAATTGCCGGCGCAGGGCATCGAAGTCCGCCGGGACCGGGGGCTCGAAACGCAGGGCCTCGTGGACCATGCCGGGCCAGACGTGCAGGAACTTCTCTGGCGGGTCATTCTCATTCAGGAGCCCCTGGGCGCTGAGCTTGGCCACGACAAAGCGATCGCCGTACTGCGCCTGGATCTGGGCCGTGGCCCGACGCATCAGCCAGGTCTTGCCGGTCTGCCTGGGCGCCCAGATGGTAAAAAAATGACCGCTGTCCTCCGGGTCATCTGGATCGCCAACAAGCTGAGCGGCGCACTGGCTGATCAATTCCAGACGGGGGGCACCGTAGTGCTTGCGAAGATTGACGGGGCCGTAGGAGGTGAACTCGCGCATGGCAGGGATATTCATACCATAGGGGTGTTCAGGGCCAGAAGCCCCCCCTGCCATCGGGGTGCGGTCCCGAAGTTGCTCGCCGTCGCCGCCCTGCTATGCTGGGACGATGTCGATCTGTTCCAGCCTCTCTGAACCCCTGCAACCGGTTCCCACGCCTCCCCTTGGTCAAAATTCTCCCCACGGCCCCCCGGTGGTCAAAATTCTCCCCACGGTCCCTCGTGGTCAAAATTCTCCCCACGCTGGCCCGATCAGGGGGCCCTGCTGCTATGCGCCAAAGACGTGGATGCGCTCGCCGCGCGGGCCCGCCATCTCCTTGAGGTAGATCTTGTCGGCCCAGGTCACGGACGTGCGGCGGTCGAAGATCACCAGATATCCTTCGGTGGTTAGGACGCTCAAAGCGGCTTTGATGAAGGTGATCGCCCGACCTGCTTGGCTCACTGGTTCAACCAGTTGACATAACTTGATATATCAGCGAATTTTTGTAATCTTTGATACGATGAAAAATTTCACTATATTCCATCGACGCACACCTCCGCCAATTCCCTTGGTTGGCAACTCCTCGACTTCCAGAGCCGGCTCATGCGGCAGCGCGCCTGGCCCAACTGAGCTTAACTACTCGCTACGGGTCTAGAGGCGACGGAGCAGGGCAGACGGAGAGACCCCCCTTGCTGTAGTCCTTCATCGCCTCTCGCCGGACCGCTCAGGAAGGAGCGGGCGGATCGGCGAAGTCATCCCACAAGGGCGGAGTCGGTGAATCGGCGAATTCATCCCACGCTGGGGGAACCGGCGGATCGGCGAACTCCGGGGCGCTATCTGATCGACCGGCTCAACAGCATAAACCCCCTGGTGATCCTCTTGGAGAGCCGGGTGCTGGGGCCCGACCGGGT
Organism: Polyangia bacterium; assembly: GCA_038231615.1. Lineage (GTDB taxonomy): Bacteria > Myxococcota_A > Polyangia > Palsa-1104 > JAEUJZ01 > JBBRLA01. The sequence continues at coordinate 37,256 of JBBRLA010000001.1, forward strand.
GCTGTCGCTGGAGGTGGCCCTGATGGCGGCGCTCAGCGAGATCCTGCGGGACGGGTCAAACCCCCTGCGCTACTTCTTCCTGCACGAGCTGGGCAAGCATGCCTTTGGCGTCTGGCTCTTACCGCCGAGCCCGCCCAGAGCATAGAACCGCCTTTGATCTGATCATCAGCAGTCTCTGTCGCAGTGCAAAAATTGAATAAATATCTATTTTTACTTGCGTATCCCGGCTTCGATCCCTACGTTTGGTTTCTGGGGAAAAACCGACACCGACGAACGGAAGAACATGATCATGAACAAGACCGATATTCAGGACATTGAGGAAGAGCTCCGATGGGACGCGATGGAGAGAGTTTGATTGAAAGCGACGTGGGCTCGGCCATGACGCGGTTCGCAAGTCGCTCGCGTCTCTTCCCTCCACGGCCTCTTGATCCAAAAAGTGAGGTGACCCATGCTACGAAGCCTGAAAGACATCGAGAGCTACGATGTCAGCGCCCTGGACGGTAAAGTCGGGAAGGTGACCGACTTCCTCTTTGACGACCAACAATGGACGACCCGCTACATGGTGACCGATACGGGCGGATTCTGGGGCGGGCCGAAGCAGGTCCTCATCTCCCCCATCTCTTTCCGCCGCGTCGACTGGTCGACGCGGATGTTCAACATCGGGCTCACCCAGGCGAAGGTGAAGAGCAGCCCGAGCGTGGACCTGGACAGGCCGGTCTCTCGACAGTACGAGCAAGAATACTCCCAGTATTATGGTTGGCCGACCTATTGGGGATCTGACTCGCGATGGGTCTGGGGCATGGGGGCCTACCCGCTCGGTCTGGCGGACGGATCGTACAACGGAGAGCAGAGGCGCACCGAGGAAGCGAACAACGACCCCAACCTGCGGAGCGCCAAGGAGGTCGCCGGGTATCGCGTCCATGGCAGCGACGGCGAGATCGGGCATGTCGCGGACTTCGTCGTTGACGACGAGACCTGGACGATTCGCTATCTGGTCGTCGACACCAGCAACTGGTGGTTCGGCAAGAAGGTACTGGTCGCGCCTTACTGGGCGAACAAGATCAGCTGGTCCGAGAGGGCGGTCCATATGGACCTCACCTTGAGCGCGATCAAGAGCAGCCCGGAATGGAACCCGGAGGCGCTGGTCAATCGCGAGTACGAGGCGCGCCTGTACGACTATTATGGCCGGCCCGTCTACTGGAGCGCCGATGACACCGAGAAGCAAGTCAGCGTCCGGCCGGCGGAAGCGAAGCACCCCAACCCCAACCCATGAAAGCAGCTCAACTGGTGGCGCCTGGCCGATTCGAGGTGCTTGACGTGGCCGTGCCGGAGCCCGCGGCGGGTGAAGTGCTCCTGCGCGTGGGTGGCGCTGGAATCTGTGGATCAGATGTGCATATCGTCCTCGCCAAAGAGGCGATCTTTCCTCTGCCGATGACGCTCGGTCACGAAACGGCAGGGTTCGTGGAGAAGCTCGGCCCGGGTGTGAAAAGGATCGAGTTGGGACAAGCGGTGCTCGTCGCAGGTATCTGGGGTTGCGGTGCATGTCGGGCCTGCGCAGATGGTCGCGAAAACGCGTGCGAGTACTGGGCGCGGCGTACGCCGATCCCTCTCGGCCCGGGGCTCGGCTTCAACGGCGGCATGGCCGAGCTGATGGTCGCGCCTGCCCGCGCTCTGTTCTCGCTCGGCGACCTGAAGCCCGCAGAGGCAGCGCCTCTCGCAGACGCTGGCGTGACGCCCTGCCACGCCGTCAATCTGGCGCGCCCCCATTTGCGCCCAGATGCCACCGCTGTGGTGATCGGTGTCGGCGGCCTTGGTCACATGGCGCTGCAAATTCTGCGCGCGACAACCGCATGCCGCATCATCGCAGTCGACAACGATCAGCAGCGGCTGAGCGCGGCAAAGGGCCACGGCGCTGATGCCGTGGTCGTCTCTGACGCGCACGCCGCGGAGGCGATCTTGCAAATGACCGATGGGCTTGGCGCGCAAGCGGTCTTCGATTTCGTCGGGGTGAGCCCTACGCTCGCGCTGGCCAACGCCGTCGTCGCAAGCTATGGCGCCCTGATTGCCGTCGGACTCGGCATGGGGGCATTATCTCTCGTCGCCGATGCGCCGCCCGCTGGCAGACCCAAGTGGGGTGTCACGCTCATCCGTCCCTACGGCGCCACCAACCGGGACATTTTCGAAGTGATCGGCCTCGCTCAGGCGGGCAAGCTGAAAGCCGATATCGAGATGCATCGACTCGACGAAGCCCCCGCTGTTCTGGCGGCGCTAGAATCAGGCCGCGTGCACGGTCGCGCAGTGCTCGTGCCCTGAATCGGCTTCGCCGATGCACTTTCACGGCGAAGACCCCGCCGGATCGAAGGCCTTCCTGACCTGAATCAGAACTTCCAGATGTTCCCTTCTTCGCGGCGAGCTCCGCCATGGCAACGTTACAGATCTATCTTGTCCGCGCGCTCCTGTGTCACCCATCGGCCACACCTGATCCGCGCGGGCCCTGCTGTGGCGCTGGTCCACGCCTTGCTCCACATTGTGAGCATGATAGCGATGCTCATTGTTGAGCACGGAT
>JBBRLA010000002.1:0-38665 GCA_038231615.1 Polyangia bacterium
GAGGTCGTAGGTTTCCAGCTCCCCCGGTCCGATTGGAATCTGGATGCCGGTGGCGTCCAGGCCCTCCACGGCAATGGGAACGTGGACGCCGTACTTGTTGGCGTGGGCGGCAAGGCAAGCCGAGATGACCTGCTGCTCGACCAGGGTCGCCGGGGCCCCCCCAGACCATCCAGGAGCGAGGCCGAGGTCTCCAGGCCAGCTGTGGCTCGCACCGGTGGATGGATTCTGCCACGAGAGCTGGCCGCCCGAAGGCAGCGCGCACTTCACTAGGTAACGCATCACCATCGGGGAATGGGCCAGGTTTTGGTTGAACCAGGTGGAGAAGCTGGTCGTGCTCAGGCCGTTGATCGACAGGCCGTTGATCGACAGGCCGTTAATCGACAGCCCGTTGATCGACAGCCCGTTGATCGACAAGCCATTCTGCGAGTTCAGGGCCTCCTGTTGCTGCGCGATGGATGCCGGCTCTGCCTCAGCGCAGCCACCAAGCACCGCGGCGAGCGCAACGGCTATCGCGGAGGAGCCGCAGAACCATGTAAGCGCCGTCTGGCGATCCGGATCGGCAGCGTCAAGATCGGAGGAAGGGCGGGGCGAAGTCGCGGACGTGGGATGGGGGTACATGTACATCTCCCAGGTTTCAGGTTGGTGGGCAACTGCCTTGAGCATGGGGCGTGCCATCTTCGCGTGCCTTGCTCTCTGCGGACTTCGGGGTTCATCCAGTCGCTGACCGGAGCGCAAGGCGCCAGGAGGAAGAAGCGATTCCGACCCGGAGGGCACCAAAGTTTGCGCAAATCAGGGGGATCGGGCCCTTCTCGGAAGATGGCGGCTAGACGTCGGGGGCTGGCTGGCTACGCGTTGCCGTGGATCGGAGGAACCAGCCGGGCGATAAAATGATATGATGGGGGGTGGCTGATAATGTGCCTCTGATTGGCCGGATACTCCAGAAGTACAATCTCGTCACTCGCCAGCAGTTCAATGCAGTCGTGCATGCCCACGACGAGCTGGCGGGGCGTATCTCCCTGAGTGAACTCCTTCAGGATCGAGGCCACCTGACGCCGGAGCAGGTGGCCTGGCTGGCCCAGGCGGTCAGCCACTACGAGCAGCGAAGTCAGCGCGCCAAGATGCACAAGGTGCCGCGGGTCGAACCGGAGCACGTCGCGGCACCTGCCGAGGTCACGGCACCCGCCGAGGTCACGGAGCTGATCGTCGAACCGATCGTAGGATTGGGGTCGATGACAGAGGCGGGAGCCCCGAGCCAGGAGGCCCACTCGGTGGATCTGGCCGGTCCGACCCGGCCGGAGATCCCACAGGTCGATGAGCAGCGCTCCGCTTCCCTGCGCGAGGCGGCAATCGATGCAGACGAAGGCGGCAAGGGGCCTGGCGAGGCGACGACTTCTGCCGTGGGCGCGAAAGGCGCCGGAGGCACCGAGAGCGCCGGGGGCGGCGAGAGCGCCGGGGGCGGCGAGAGCGCCGGAGGCACCGAGAGCGCCGGGGGCGGCGAGGAGCCATTGTCCCTTGGCCTTGAGGTGCTGACCCTCGGCCCCTCTATCACGGATGGCTCCCAGGGCTGCCCCAGCATCGAAGGTCCAGAGGCTCCCCACGGCTTGCAGCCGGAGTTCATCATCGGGGACGAAGAAGTGGGGCCCATTTGGATCGAGCCGGCCGCCGAATTCGAGGGCGTGCCCACGCACACCGCCACCCTCACGCCGCTGCAGCCGGTCCTCCCAGCCTCAGAGGACCTCCCGGGTCTTCGCAGCGCGCCTCTCGACGTGCCTCTGGACGTGCCCCTGGACGCAATCGATCCCGCCGAGTTCGCCCACGATCCCCCAGGGTTCCTCGATCGCTCGCCCGTAAGCGCCGCGCCCCCCGCGGCCGAGGCCAACCCGGAGTTGCCCGACCTCGACTTCCCGGCCCCTTTGCCCGATGCCCGACCCCGGCCAGGCGCGGCGCCCAGGGACGAGCCCCCTCCTGCGCGCCCCGCCCCCGTCCGCGCGGCCCTTGGGGCAAGCCTTGGCGGCGGGCGCGTCGCCATCGGGGCGCTGCGCCCCCTGGACAACGGGCGCGACGGGCGCCGCAGGGAAGCGACGCGCCGGGCCCGCGAACCAGCCCTCGCCGAGCCGCCGCGGCACAAGCCCGAGCAGGAACCGCGTCCGAAGAACGTCCCTTGCGATCTCCCGGGTCTCCTGCGCGAGGCGCTGCGCCTTGAAGCCAGCGACGCCCGCCTGCATGTCGGCCTGCCGCCCCACGTGCGGGTCTTTGGGGAACTTCACCCGCTGCTTGAATTCGGCCTCGGCACGGCACAGGGCCACGAGGAAATCCTGGTGCAGGCGCTGACGCTGGATGAACGGCGCCTCCTGCGCGATCAGCGCGATCTCACCTTCATTTACACCAGCCCCATCGGCCGGTTTCGCGCCACCGTCATCCGTCACGATCGAGGCTGCGACCTGATCTTCCGGGCGATCCCGCCCCGCGTCCCCCGGCTGGAGGAACTCGGCCTTTCATCGCTGGCCGGCGCACTTTCCGGCGTGCACAGCGGCCTCATCGTATGCACCGGCCCCTCGGGGTGCGGCAAGACCACCACCCAGGCGGCGCTGGTCGATCATTTCCACCGCCACCTGCACCGCTGCCATCGGGTGCTCCTCATCGAGGACCCCATCGAGTTCGTGCACCCCGCCAAGCCCGGGGTGATCCACCAGCGGCAGGTGGGCACGCACACCCAGAGCGTCGAACGGGCGCTGGAGGCGGCGCTCCCGGGGAACTACGACCTCATCGGGGTCGGTGAACTTCGGACCTCCGCCACGGCGGCCCTGGCCCTTCACCTGGCCGGCGCCGGCAGCCTGGTCATCGTCACCGCCCCGGCGGGCAACGCCGCCCACGCCATCGAGTGGTGGCTCGATCTGTTCCCCAGGGAACACCACACCGCCGCGCGCATCGCCTTGTCCCAGGGCCTCGCCGCCGTCGTAGCCCAGCGCCTGGTGCCCCGGGCGGACGGGGCCGGTCGCGTCGCGCTTACCGAGACCCTCCTTAACACCCCGGGGATCGCCTCCCTGATCCAGGAAGGCCGCCTGTCCGAACTGCGCGCCCGCATGCGGGAAGAACGCGGTCTGGGCATGACCCTTTTTGACGAGTCGCTCATCGGATGCGTCCGCAACGGCATCGTCAGCGCCGAGGAAGCCCGCACCCAGTGGCAGATCCCCGGCATCTTCCCAGGACCTGGTTGAGGAGAAGCCCGTGCCCCGCATCGAACAGTGGCTCCGCCTGATGAAAGAGCTTTCGGCCAGCGTGCTGCACCTCTCGGCGGGCGCCGTGCCCGCCGTCGAGGTTTTCGGGGCCCTTGTGCCCCTTCCGGATTGCGAGGCCCACGCCGACGACGATCTGCGCCGCCTGCTCAAGGAGATCGTCCCCGATGGCGAGTGGGGCGATTTCGAGCGCGGCCACGATGCGACCTTTACCTACCAACCTGGCGGGACCCCCCGCATCCACGGCTCGCTTTACGAGCACCACCGGGGCATCGGCGCGGTCCTCCGCCTGCTCCCCGACAGAGCGCCCACGCTGCTGGAACTGAAGGTCCCGCCGGCCATCCTGGGCCTGTGCCACGCGCGTGGGGGAATTGTCCTTGTGACCGGCCCGGCAGGCGCCGGAAAGTCCACCTTGCTGGCCGCCCTGCTCGACGGCATCAACCAGGCCCACTGCCGTTCCATCCTGACCCTGGAGGAGCGCCTGACCCTGCCCCAGAAGAGCAAGAAGTCGATCCTGGTCCAGCGGCAGGTGGGCACCAGCGCCTGGGCCATCGAGGAGGCCCTGCGTGCCGCCCCCCGAAGGGACGTGGACGTGGTCCTGGTCGATCCCCTGCCGGCCCCGGCGCACCGGGACGATGCCGCCGCCCGGGTGGTCTCGGCCCTGCTCATGGCCGCCGAGGCGGGCGTCCTGTGCCTGGTGGCCCTCCGGGCCCGCGACAGCCTTCATGGAATCGAATCCATCATCGCTCAATGTTTTGCGGATCAGCAGGGCCAGGTCCGGCGCCAGCTCGGGCGGTCCCTGCGGGCGGTGATCTCCCAGCGGCTGTGCCAGGCCGCGGACGGCAAGGGAGTGATCGCCGCCCACGAGATTCTGCTGGGAGGGCCCGGCCTGGCCGCCGCGGTAGACGCCGGCAGCACCGCGGCGCTCCTGTCCCTGGTCTTCACCGGCCGCGCCCTGGGGATGCAGTCTCTGGACCGGGAACTCGCGCTGCTGCGCGACGGCGGCGCGATCACGCAGCGGGAAGCCGACCGGCACCTGAGCCAGCGCCCCTGCCCCCTGGGATTTCCCGACGCCCTGGCCGATGCATCTGCCGATTCGTCTACCCGTGTCAGCGTCCGCTGACCGCCGAGGCAATCAGCCGGATCAGGTCCGGCTCATCCAGGTCCCCGGCGATGGCGTAGCCCAGCCCCTGATCCCGGAAGAGCGCCACGTGATACCCCTTCTCTCCCTGAAGATAGACCTCGTGGCTGTGGATCATTTGCCGCCGCCCGGTCACCATGGCCACCTCGTCCGGGTCGAAGATGAACACCGAGATCTTGCCGCTCTGCCCGTCCCCATGGCTGTCCCCATGGCTGTCATAGATCAGGTACGCCGCCTCCCGGTTCCCGATGCTGGAGATGCGCCCCCCGCGCAACGACGCCATCGGTTCCAGCCGCAGGGCCCGCACCGCAAAGGGGACCTTGCCATCGAACCAGCGCAGCACCACCCGGGGATCGCCGCTGACCTCCGCCGGCAGGTTGCGCTGGTGCCGGACGATCGAGTCGGCGATCGCCGGCGGCGACAGCGGCCGATGCGACAGAAACAGGTACAGCGGCAACGCCAGGAAAAGGACCGGCAACGCCCACCGGGAGGGAAACCGCTTCGGCAGCACCGGCACCGACACCGGCTTGTGCGCCGCCCCCTGGTCCTCCTCTTCCAATACCCGCTCGATGCGCTGCCGCAGCGCCATCGAGGCCGACGGGCGCGGCGCGGCCACCCGCAGGCTGGTCTTTTCCGCCGACCGTTCCTGCACCAGGCGACGGCAGGGGGGGCACGACAGAAGATGCGCCTCCACCTCCAGCCGCTCGGGTTCCGCGAACTCGAAGTCGATGAAGGTGTCGACGTAGCGCTCGACCTCCCGGCACTCCATCGTCACTCCGGGGCCCTTTTGCGCAGCGGGATCACATCCGCCATCGCCCTGACGATCCCCTCCCGCTCCGCGTGTCCGCGCAGCGTCCCTTGCAGCAGCCGCCGGCCCCGGGACACCCGGCTCATCACCGTCCCCACCGGGCAATCCATGATGTCCGCTATCTCGCGATATGAGAACTCGTCGATGTCGCAGAGCATCACCGCCAGCCGGAATTCTTCCGGCAGCGCCTGGAGCGCCCGCTGCACGTCGTCGGAAAGCAGCGCCGCTTGCAGTGCCTGTTCCGGGTCCTTGGTGGTGCGCAAAAGGTCCGCCGAGAGCACGCCCTCCCCGCCCTCCTGCTCCAGCGTCTCGGCGACCGACCGCTCCAGCACCCGGCGGCGGTATCGGCTGATGAAGGTGTTGGTGAGGATCTTGAAGAGCCAGGCCTTGCACCGCTGCTCCCCGGCGAACTGCTCGAAGGACTGATAGGCCCGCAGCACTGTGTCCTGCACCAGGTCCTCGGCGTCCCGCTCATTGCGGGTCAACCGCAGCGCGGCACCGTAAAGCGCGTCCAGATGCACCAGGGCCGTCGCCTCGAAGCGAGCGCGGCTCTCATGGGTCTCGGGTCGCCTTTTCTCGGTGCTCTGCGCCATTTACCTTAAAACGCACCAGAGGCGGGGTTTATTCCCCGATTTCAGGGATGTCAGGCGATCTCAGGCGGTAACAAGCGATCTCAGGCCTCGGTCGCGGCGCCGTGGCACTTCTTGTACTTCTTCCCCGACCCGCAGGGGCAGGGTTCGTTGCGACCGATCCGGGGCTCTTCTTTGCGCCCGCCCTTCTTCTGTCCGTCCCCGGCCTTGTCGCCATCGGTGGTCATGGCCGAGGCCTCCTCGGCGGCCCCGGAGGTGGGCGAGGCGGCGTGCTGGAGCACGATGCGGCGCTGCTTGTGGCGGAACTCCGGCAGGCTCCGCTGCACCTCCGCCTGTGGCGTCGGCGCCTCCTGCCGCTCCAGCCGCACCCGGTAGAGCTTCTGGGCCACATTTTCCAGGATGCGGATCATCATCCCCTCGAACAGGGTGTAGCCCTCTTTCTTGTACTCCTGCTTCGGGTCGCGCTGGCCGTAGCCGCGCAGGCCGATGCCTTCGCGCAGGTGGTCCATCCCCTTCAGGTGGTCGATCCACTGGCCGTCGATCTCCTCCAGGAAGAAGTGCCGCGCGAAGTACAGGAACGCCGGCATCCCCAGGTCCTGCTCCCGGGCGTTGGTGTAAATCTCCACCTGCTCCCAGATCTTCTCGGCGATGGCCTCGGGGTCCAGGGACACCAGGTCCAGGGCCACCTCGATGTTGAACTGCTCCTTGATCGCCTTGGACAGGGCCCCAAGGTCCCACTCGTCCGCCGGCCGCGTGGGCAAGCAGAAGTCGCCCACGATCTTAGCGATGAGCTCGTCCGCCAGGTCCAGCACCCGCTCGCGCTGCTGCACCAGCGAGGCCGCGGTCTCCTTCCCCACCCGCGCCACGATGGCCTTCTTCTCGGGGTTGAGCTTGGTGAAGTCGATGACCGAGCCGAAGCGCCGGTACAGTTCGTGGGTGAAGGCCCGCGGGTCGCGCAGCCGCCCTCCTTGGGGAATGTCGCCGGCCCCGCCGTCGCTTTCCTCGCCGTCGCCGTCGCCCTGGGCCGGCTTCTCCGCGGGGTCCTCCCAGTAGGCGTCGGTCAGGGCGACCATCACCGGGCGCAGTTGCTCGACCATGCCCTCGACCGTCATCTCCCCGGAGCGAACCGGCACCTCGACGGTCTTGCCGCGCTTCTTCTCGTCCTCGGTCAGCTCTGGGATGTAGCGGCCCTCCAGGATCTGCCGGCGCAGGGAGTAGATCGCCTTGCGCTGCTGGTTCATCACGTCGTCGTATTCCAGCAGGTGCTTGCGGCTGTCGAAGTGGTGCGCCTCGACCTTGCGCTGTGCGTTCTCGATGGCCCGGTTGACCATGCCGTGCTCGATGGGCACGTCCTCCTCCATCCCCAGACGCTCCATGAGGCCCGTGATGCGCTCGGCCCCGAAGATGCGCAGGAGATCGTCTTCCAGCGACAGGTAATACCGGCTCGACCCGGGATCGCCCTGACGACCGGCTCGGCCACGGAGCTGGTTGTCGATGCGCCGCGATTCGTGTCGTTCGGTGCCCAGAATGTGCAGGCCGCCCGCGTCCAGCACCAGCTTCTTGTTGGCCTCGGTGGTCTCCCGGTGGCGCGCAAGGGCCGTCTTGTACTCGTCGGTGCTCTCGTCACACGCCCCGGGGCGGCAGGCCGCCTCCTCGCCGTAGATCTCGGTGCGGGCCATGAACTCGGGGTTTCCACCCAGAAGGATGTCGGTGCCGCGGCCGGCCATGTTGGTGGCGATGGTCACCTGCTTGGAGCGCCCCGCCTGGGCCACGATGGCCGCCTCCCTGGCGTGCTGCTTGGCGTTGAGCACCGTGTGGGGGATGCCCTTTTTCTTGAGCATGTTGCTCAAGACCTCGCTTTTCTCCACGCTGATGGTGCCCACCAGCACCGGCTGCCCGTGCTCATAGCAGTCGGCCAGTTCTTCGATAACCGCGCGGAACTTGCCCCGCTCGTTCTTGTAGACCAGGTCCGCGTGGTCCTTGCGCACCAGAGGCAGGTTCGGCGGGATGACCACCACCTCCAGCTTGTAGATCTTGTGAAACTCCTCGGCCTCGGTGTCGGCGGTGCCGGTCATGCCGGCCAGCTTGTGATACAGGCGGAAGAGGTTCTGGAAGGAGATCGTCGCCAGGGTCTGCGTCTCCTCCTCGATGTCCACGTTCTCCTTGGCCTCCACCGCCTGGTGCAGCCCGTCGGACCACCTGCGTCCCGGCATCAGGCGCCCGGTGAACTCGTCGATGATCACCACCTTGCCATCCTCGGTGACCATGTAGTTCACGTCGCGCTTGTACAGGGTGTGCGCCCGCAGGGCCTGCTGGACGTGGTGGTTGTAGGCCAGGTTTTGCGCGTCGTAGAGGTTGCCGATGGCCAGCTTTCGTTCCAGCGTCTCGACGCCCACGTCGGTCAGCGCCACCGAGTGGTGCTTCTCGTCGACGGTATAATCGACGTCGCGCTTCAGGCTGGGGATGATCTGGTTGACCTTCTTGTACAGGTCCGCCGACTGCTCCGCCGGCCCGCTGATGATGAGCGGGGTGCGCGCCTCGTCGATCAGGATCGAGTCCACCTCGTCGACGATGGCGTAGTGCAGTTCGCGCTGCACGTAACGCTCGATCGACTCCTTCATGTTGTCGCGCAGGTAGTCGAAGCCGAACTCGTTGTTGGTCCCGTAGGTGATGTCGCAGCGATAGGCCTGCTGCTTCTCGATGTCCGACTGCCCGTGGACGATGGTGCCCACGGTCATGCCCAGGAACTTGTAGATCCGCCCCATCCATTCGGCGTCGCGGCTGGCCAGGTAGTCGTTCACCGTGATGAGGTGCGCGCCGCGCCGCTCCAGCGCGTTCAGATACAGGGGGCAGGTCGCCACCAGGGTCTTGCCCTCGCCGGTCTTCATCTCGGCGATGGCCCCGCGGTCCAGCACCATGCCGCCGATGAGCTGTACGTCGTAGTGCCGCATGTTGACCGTGCGCCGGCTGGCCTCGCGGACGGTGGCGAAGGCTTCGGGCAAAAGGGCGTTCAAGGACTCGCCCTTGTCCAGGCGGGCGTGGAACTGCGCCGTCATCCCGAACAGCTCCGCGTCGGACTTCTTCTTGAACGCCGGCTCCAGGTCGTTGATCCGGGCGACGAGGGGTTGCAGCTTGCGGATCTCTCTCTCGTGGCTGGTACCGAAGACTCTTTTGAGGAGCGGGCCGATCATATTGATGTCTTGCTTTCGCCTGTGAGCCCGGGGACGTCTCCCCGGGCCTGATTTTGATGGGCCTTTATTAGTAATCTAGGGTCTGGTCGGAGGCAAGCTTGTCGTCGCTGAGCCCATCAGAAGGTAGTCCAACGCAGGCCCACGCCCGCGCGCAGGAAGCCCCACGGGACCTGCGGCAGGTGGGGCTCGGTCCCGGGCATCTCCATCGGGTCCGTCTTGCGATCCGGCAAGTAGAGGTTGACATCGCCGCTCCCCAGAAATACCCCTGAAAGCGAGAGCGACAGATCCAGGGCCAAACCCCGAAAAAGCGCCAGGCTGGCGACCCCATGCACATCCAGCCGCAGCCCCCCATCGCCCACCGTGCCCGCATTCCCGTCGTCCGTCACCACCGCCGTCCGCAGCCAGCCGATGCCCGCACCGACCCCCGGCGAGAAGGTCACCCGACCCACGCCCAGGGGCACGTCCACCGTGGCCAGAAGGTCGGTGAAAAAGCGCAGCGCCGCCAGGTCGCCATTTTTCGCCGGGGTCACGTCTCCGCCGAGGCGCAGGCGCATCCCCAGGCAGGCCCGGCCCGCGCGGATGCAGGCGCCCAGGGAGGCCCCCAGCCACGCCACGCCGGTCGTGCCGATGGATACCTCGGGCCGCGCGAAGACCTGAAAGTCCGGGAAGCGCGACACCGTCACGACCGGCGACGTCCCTTGGCCTCGGCCTTGGCCCTGCTCCACGCCGTGCCCGAAGAGCAGCGGCTGGCTGATGTCGCTGCGCGCCCAGGATTCGATGAGGGTCGCCGCCGTGCTCGGGTCTTCCACCAGCCGCTCGCAGCGACGGACCTCCTGCAAAAGGATGATCACGTCCAGCTTCGACCCCCGCCGCGTCACCTGCGCCCGCACCGCCGGACAGTCGCTCTCATCCGCGAAGGTGGCGATCCCCCGCTGCCGCAGCATGCGGGACACGTCGCTGACCACCGCCGCCTGGCCATCCAGCACGACCGTGGGTCGGCACTCCGCGGCCCAGGCAGGGGAAAAGACCAGGCAGGGGCAAAGGATGCACAACAAAATGCATCGCGTGGCGTCACCGGCGCCGCGGTTCATGGATCGCGTGGCGTCACCGACATGGCGTCACTTTAGCAGGGACACCGCGTGATGCACGCCGCCCGCGTCAATTCAGGTTGATTCTTCCGCCGGGCGCCGCCCCTCCGGGCTGGTGGCAGGTGGCGCAGGAGGTGATCGTCTGGAGCGCGGCCATCTCCCGGACGACGTTGCCTTGGGTAATCCGCGCCCGGATCGGCGTCGTCAGCGTCTCGGAAGTAAAGAAGTTGCCCGAGCGGTTGGTGATCAGGGTGATGAGCGTGTGGCCCGCGGCGTCCAGGATCTCGACCTTGACCGCGTCGACCCCGCTGGTGTCACAGGTCGACTTCCCCGTGGGATAGACCGTGCCCGAGGCGGTCCAGATCAGTCTCCCGGCCTCCCCGTTCTGTGTGTGGCACGTCTGGCACACCCGCCCCGGGAGCATCCGCGCCTCGGGGATCAGGTTGGCCTCGGTGGGCGTCTCGCAGCCGGCCTTGTCTTCGGTGAAGTCTTGTACCGGCCGGACGCACCCCGGGGCAAAAAGGCCCGCCAGGCAGAGCAGCCAGACGAAGAGGCCGCGATCCCCATGCGGCGCGTGAGGAAAAAAGCGTCTCATCTCGGGTCACCCCTTGAACACCAGGCTGACGTCGATCACCAGCGTGTCGTCAACCTTGACGAACATCAGGCTCGGGCGCTCGATCTTGAACTCGTCCAGGCTGATGTTGAAGTGCGCGCTGGCCGACACCTTGCCCGGGGCCTCGAAGGTGACCTTCACCGGCACCTGCAAGATTTTTTTTACCCCGTGGAAGCTCAGCTCGCCCTGGAACGTCTTGTCCACCGTCGTCGGGAATTGGGTCGGCGGGGTCAGCCCGGCCCCGGCCGCCTTTAGCTCGATGGTGGGGTACTTGGCGGCGTCGGTGACCTCTTTCATGTGGGCGTCCCGGTTCGCGTTCCCCGAGTCGAAGGACTCGATTGGCGCGCGCACGCCGACCTGTGCCTGCCCGTCTGGCAGGATGCGGGCCTTGCCCTCGACCTTCTTCGAGACGCCGTCGAACTTGTGGAACTTGTGCACCAGATGATAGGTCAGCTTGCTCTGGCCAGCGTCCACCGAGAGGAGGGTGGCCGCAGGCGCCGGATCGGCAAATGCCGGGGTCGAGACCGAGGCCAAGAACAGGGCGAAAAGGAAAGCGGAACCTCGCATGGTAACTCCAGTTGCAGGTTGTATGTTAGAAGAGGAGTGACAAAGTCCCGACGGTCATGAAGCCCAGGGTCGCGTACCCGGTGACCACGTGGGCCAGGGCCAGGGTCGGCTGATCCAGCTTGCCCACCTGGGTGGTGGCAGTGAGCGAGCCGAGGATGATCTGCGTGACCATCCCCGCGGTGGCCATGGCCATCGCGACCCGGTGCACCATCACGGTGTCGAACTTCAGCGGCTTGGGATAGGGATTGGGGGCCAGCAACGCCAAAAGCCCCGTCGTGGTGAAAAGCACCGAGGTGGTGGCCGACAGGTACAGGTGCGCGTCCTGGTAGCGCCCCGTGAAGTCGCCGCTCTGGTACTTGTCGTAATAGTTCAGCTGGCCCACCACGCAGGTCGCCAAAAGCCCGGCCAGCGTGGCGAAGCCCAGGGTCTGGTGCGCCAGCAGCATGTTGCGCCGCCGCTTCGACTGCCGCTCGATCTTCAGGCTTTTCTGAAGCTGCGCCTGCGCTTGTGCCGCATCCGGTTTTGGCTTGTCGCTGTCCCCGAACGCGTCAAAGTCCAGGTTGGCCTTGGGCGCTTCGCGATCCTGTACCGCCGGGGCCGCCGCCGATGGGCCTGCCGGGACCTCCGCCGCTTTGGCCGGGGCCGGCGTGACTTCCGCGGGCGTCGATTCCGGGCCGCGGAAGGGCGGCGTGGCGGCAGTGGGCCCCGCTGGGGTGCGAAAGGGTGGAATGGGGGCCTGCTTGGCCCACACCGGGCCGGCGACGAACCAGACACACAGTAGCGTGATAACCGCTGCTCTCATCGTTGTTCCTGTTGGGTGCCTGGCGACCGGGAATCCTTAGCAGCCGAGAGGAGATTCTGGCGGCCCCTCTGCGTGTCCGTATGGATGAGACGGGCGATTCCATGAATAGTCTTCGAGCCGGCACCATCGATCGTACCACACATTACGACAACCGGCCCAAAAGAACCGACCTACCTCGGCAGTTCCGGTGCCGAGTGCGTCATGGTAAGATAGCACCCTGACTTTCGTGAGCGACATGGCGAGCAATCCGAAGTGGGTCCGACTGCCGGATCGCGGGCGCCTTCTGTGCGCCGCGGACCTGCGGGGCAACCTACGGGACTTTTTGGCCATGGCGACCCGCTTCGAGGCCGACCCTAAAGCCTGCCTGCTCTTCCTGGGCAACGTCATTCACGGGCCCTACCTGCTGGCCTCCGAGTGGAAACCCGAACTCGGCAGCTACTACCGGGACGACTCCCCGGCGATCCTGCTCAAACTTTCCCTGCTCCGCGAGAAGTACCCCGGGCGGGTCTTCACCCTTCTGGGCAACCATGAATACGCCCACCTGGGCGGGCCCCATACCAGCAAGTTCGCCGACGATGAGACCGCCGCCCTGGAGGCGCGCCTGGGGACCGAGGCGGCGGCCTACGTGGCCGACTTCGTGCGCACCTGGCCCCTGTGGGCCCTGAGCGACGCTGGACTGCTCTTCAGCCACGCGGCCCCGGCGGCGGACCTGCCGGACCTCGACGCGCTCTCGGCCCTGTCCTACGGCGACCCCGGGGATGACGACCTTCCCCCCGGTGATGATGACGAGGAATCCGAGGCACGGATGCGGCTGCTCGGGCAGCTCCTGTGGTCGGCGGCGCTGCCCCCGGCGCGGGCACGGCGGGCGGCGGCGATGGCCGGGGCGCGGGTGCTGGTCTACGGGCACGACGTGGTCTCGGGCCACGAAACCATTGGCAGTGAGCAGCTCATCCTGGGCACCAGCTTCGGTCTTCCGGACGAGGAGAAGCGCTACCTGTCGATCGACCTGGGCGCCCGCTATGAATCAGCCGCCGACCTGAAAGACGGCAGCGAAATCCTACCTCTTTACCCATTCCCAGGCCCCCCTGGACCCGCCGGGCCGATCAGCGGCTCTTGATCTTGATCTTGATCTTGATCTTGATCTTGCCAGGAGGGGTAGCCAAGAAGCACATGGCCGGAGCAGATTTTGGCGCACCCCCACAGCGACCGAGGGAGCGTACTACTGTACGTGACCGAAGGGAGTGAGGAGGTACGCCAAAAGATGCCCGGCCATGTGCTTCTGTTTTAGAGATCGTAGGGGGTACCTGGATGAGGCCGTATCGTCTCCCCACCCGCGCTGTCGTTGTGGTACAGGTCCGAGAGCGCCAGCGAGGACGTCGGGTCTCCGTGTACCAGCACGGTCTTTTTCGGCTGCGTCCGCGAAAGCAGCCCGAGCAGCTCCTTCCGGGTCGAGTGGGCACTGAAGTAGAAGCGTTCGACCTGGCAGCGCCGCTCGACCTTGGGTTTCCCATCCTGTAGGTCGATCTCGGCCCCCACCTGGGAGTGCATGATCTTGGCCCCGGGGGTGTCCGGGTCGTTATAGCCCACCACCGCGATGGCGCATTTCTCGTCGGGCAGCACCCGCCGGGAGAGCAGGTTCGAAAGGGTGTGCGGCAGCACCATCCCGCTCGACGCGATGACGATGGCCGGGGCCGGCGGCCCGCCGGAGACCACCGTGTCCATCTCCAGCGGCAGCGCCCCCAGCCCGGAAAGAAGCAGCTCCGGGTCGCGCCGCGGCGTCTTCCAGCGGGTCTGGTCATAAAGCTGGCTGAAGGCCCGCGCCAGCCCCGTCAGGTATACCGGCACCCCCGCGGGGATGCGCCCCTTGCGGATGAGCCGGGTGATGGCCACCAGGATCTCCTGCGCCCGCCCCAGGGCGAAGCACGGGATCAGCACGATGCCCCCCTCCGTCGTGACCCTGGCGACCAGTTGCCCGAGCCGGGCGATCTGATCCTCCAGACGAACCGCGTCAGCGTGGGGGTTGCCGCCGTAGGTCGACTCGCAGAGCACCACATCGGCCTGCGGGGGGTACTCCGCCGCGGGAATGAGCAACTGACTGTGCCCGCAGGTGTCCCCGGTATAGTAGAACGACTTCGCCCCATCCCGCACCATCAGCCCGGCCGCCCCAGGGATGTGCCCGGCGCTGCCGAACATCGCTTCCACCCCGCGCCCCAGGGGGATCGGCTCCAGCAGGGCGTGCCCCTCGATCAGGTCGTCCAGCCGCTCCACCGCGTCGAAGTTGTAGAGCATCACGGCGCCGGCGTCGGCCCCCGGCGGCGCTTCCTCGCTGCGCCGACGCATCACGTTCACCGTGTTGCGCAGCATGCGCAGGGCAAAGCGCCGCGCCACCTCGGTCATGTGGATGCGCGCCCGGGGGAAGCGCTTCGAGATGTAGGGCAGCGAACCCACGTGATCCAGGTGCGCGTGGGTCACCAGGATGTGGTCCGGCTCCGCCGGCAGCGCCGAGAGCAGGGGCAGGGAGGCCAGCCCCTCCTTCTTCGGATGCAGCCCGCAGTCCAGGAGCAGTGCCTGTCCGGCGGCCTCCAGCAGGTACGAGTTGGCGCCGATCTCCCCGGCGCCCCCCAGGCAGGTCAACCGCAAAGGAAGCCTCCCATCCAGGGAAGACTGCCGGGGGCTGCCAGGTGAACGGATCGGCGACGAATCATATTGGGCTTCAGTCTGCTGCGAGAGCGTCTCGGTGGCCAGCCAAATCCTGCGGGATGCCCCCATTTTCCCCCGCCAAGTCGGCCCGATCCGCCAGTCCCCCCGGACCGATGCGCCCCACCACCGTCACGGAAAGCAGCGGCGGCAGCTCGCTGAAGGCCAGCACTGGCAGCGTCCGCTCTCGTTCCAGCAGCAGACGCGCTACGTGACGGCGCACGTCCCGATGGCACAGGAGCACCGCCCCGGGTTCTAGCCCCCGCGCCCGCGCCGCCGCCTCGTGCAGCTCCGAGAGCAGTGCCGGCTCGATGGCCAGGGACTCCCCGCCCCCTGGCCCCTCGCGCAGCGCCTCGCGGAGGGCGTCCTCGAGGTCCAGGTCCAGGGTGAAGGCCAAAAGCCCCCCGTCTTCGCTCAGGTAGTTTTGCAGCAAATGTCTGCCCAGAAGACCGCGGACCTGCTCGGTCAGAAGCAGCGCATCCGTCTCGGGCTGCGAAAGGGCCGCGATAGCGTCCAGCACCGGCTGCAGCGGCAGCGGCAGCACCCGCTCGGCGAGCAGCCGGCGCAACACCTGCAAGAGCAGCGGCAGCTCGATCTTGCGTGGCACCGTCTCCCGCAGGAGCGTCGGCTCGCGCAGGAGCAACTCGTCGAGCAGCCGCTGGGTCTCCGCCACCCCGAGCAGCTCCGGCGCGGCCTCGCAAAGGGCCTCTTCTATCCGTGCCAGGGCCAGCGGTGCCTCTTCCGGCGCGACCCGCAGCGATAGCAGCCGCGCCCCGCGCAGGCTCACCTGAAGCAGCCGATCGCCGTCCGAGCTTGGCGAGAACGCCGGACGCGAAAGCGGGATGCCCAGGCGCTCCCGCAGCCGGTCTGCCATCGCCGCCACCGCACCTTCGGACAGGCCCAGCCCCGGCCCGGCGACGATGAGCAAATCTTTCGGGGGCGGCGGCAGCGGCTCGGCCTGGGTCGCGCTCGCCTCGGGCGCCCGCTGCACCCCCCGGGTCAGAAGGAGGCCCGCGGCCACCGCCGTCAGCAACACCGGAAGCTGGGTGCACAGGCCCAGCCCGGTGGTGAGCAACGCATATCGGCCGAGCGCCTCCCCGGGGGAGAGCCCCTCCGAGAGCAGCCCGTGTCCCACGCCCCCGAGCAAGGCGATGGCTAGCACCAGAAGGCCGGTGATCACGTCGCCCTTGACGAAGCGCAGCGCCCCGTCCATGGCCCCGTAGATCTGCGCCTCGTGCAAGAGCGCTGCCCGCTGCCCCTGGGCCTGCGACGGGCTGATCGCGCCGGATCGCAGGTCCGCGTCGATCGCTGCTTGCTGCCCGGGAAGGGCGTCCAGCGAAAACCGCGCCGCCACCTCGGCCACGCGCTCGCCGCCGCGGGCGATCACCAGGTACTGGGTCAGGGCCAGCACCAGCAGCAGCACCACGCCGATCACCGCATCGCCCCCGGCCACGACCCGCCCGAACAGGTCGATCAGCATCCCGGCCTCGCCTTGCAGAAGCAGCAGGCGCAGGGCCGCCACCGATAGGCCCAGGCGCAGCAGCACCAGCAGCACCAGCAGCGCGGGGAAAAAGGGCAGCCGCCGCGGGTCGCTGGCCCGCGCCGCGAGAAAGAGCAGCGAAAACCCCAGCAGCAGGTTGCCGCCGAGCAATAGATCAAGCAGCAGCGCCGGCACCGGCAAGATCAGGAACACCGCAGAGACCCCGGTCACGACCAGCACCAGCGCCGGGAACGAACGATCAAACCCGCTGCCCACCCAGCTGGCAAACCGGCTGGCAAACGCCCCCAGGCCCTTTTCGAACGAAGCCCTTATCGGCCCTGCGTCTACCTGTCCATCCTCAATGGGCATACCCGGAGATCATCAGCGCCGACCCCCGCCCTGTCAACTGCGGGCCGGTCACTGTCCACGGAGCACACCACCTGAAGAAATCCATTATACTTGGGCGCGATGCGAGAATTTCTTGCGGTGGGTAGTTGCTGTCTGTGGCTGACCATTCCGACCCTCGGTGTCTGCCTGCCCGGCGCGGTTCGCGCTGGGACAGCGGAAAAGGTCGCACCTCGGACCACCACGGTCAAGCAGGGCGAGGACTGCCAGGCCATCGTGCGCCGGGTCTACGGCGATGCCCCCGGTGCCATGGCTCGCTTCCACTCGGCCAACCCCCAGTTGGGCGGCCTGCCCCATGTCCTGCACAAGGACGACATCATCAACATCCCCGGGCTTCGCCTTCGTCGCCCCGACCCTGGCAAGTCAGCCACGCGAGACCATGAACGCCAGCCCGGCCAGGGCGATCGTCCCCCGGAAGCCGAGCCCGCCCGACTGTCCTTCGTCGGCCCCGAAGTCCGCACCCGGGAGCGGCGCGAGGGCTGGACCGAGGCACTACCCGACCAGCCCGTCGGCAGGCGCATGCGCATCAAGACCAGCGCCGCCGGCGGCGCCGAGGTTACCCTCCAGGGGCGGGGCCACCTGCAGATGGACCCCAACGCCACCCTGGTCATCGACAACCTTCCGAAGCGCCGGACCGCCGGTGAAGTCGATCTGGTCGAGGGCTCCGTCCGCGCCGACGTCACGCCCAATCCACCCATCGGCCAACCCAAGAGCCGTTTGGGCAGCCAGCCGGCCTCGGCCCCTCTGACGGTTCACACCCCCTCTGCGGACCTTAAGGTGCGGGGCGGCGCCCGCATCGAGGCCGAGGGGCAGAATCGATCCCTGGTCGCGGTCTACGAGGGCGCCGTCGCCGTGCGCGCCCATGGCTCCGAAGTCAAGGTCCCGGCGGGACAGGGCACCCTGGTGGTCGCCGGCAGCCGCCCCAGGGCGCCCCAGCCCCTCCTGCCCGCCCCTTCCCTGGGCAGCGAAGACGGCCCCCTGCTGGTGGTGGCCCTGGGCACCCTCGGTGACCGCCGCGACAGGAAGGGCGAGGCCACCCTGTCCTTCGAACCCGTCGGCGGCGCCGAGCAGTACCTGGTCGAGGTGGCCCGCGACGAACGCTTCAACGACCGCCGCGCCGGTGGCGAGATCGTCTCGCCGCCCTTCCGCATCGCCCTGTCCCCCGGTCAGTACCAGGCCCGGGTCAGCGCCATCGACGGAGACCGCCTGGTCGGTCCGCCTTCGGCGCCGCGGCAGGTCCGGGTGATCTCCCTGCGCACCGACGCGACCCTCAGCTCGGCGTCGCCTCCCGGGGCGCCCACCCGGCTGCTCTTCTCGCGACCGCTGCGCACCACGCTGGTGGCTTCCGGCGGCGGCTTCCTCCTGGCCGCCCGGGTCAACGACGGCCCCGAGGTGGACTGCACCCACGGACGCACCTTCGTGCTGGGCCCGGGGGAGCACCTGGTTACCCTGAGCAGCACGGGGACCCACGGCGAGGTGCTGATCTCGGTGTCCCCGCCGCCCCCGCCGCCGCCACCGTCCATGGTGGCCCAGAAGACCGTGGAGCCGCTGGACTTGCCGGTGCCGCTCTCGTCGCCGGGGTTCCCGGGGCGGGCCCTCTCGCCGCGCACCAGGGCCTACGCGCTTCTGGGCATCGGCGCCTCCCAGGGGGATCGCAGCGCTGACGTGTACCGGGTGGACCTCGGGGGCGAGGTGGCCTTCTTCAACAAGCAATTCTCGCTGGACCTGAACCTGCCCTTGCTCTATCACGACAACGGGCCTTATCTGTCCGGCCCTGCGGTGGGGGACGTGTCCGTGGGGTTCCGCGCGGTGGCGCTGACCTCGGCGTCGGGGCGGGCGGCCCTGGGCCCCCTCCTGCGCCTCCAGCTCCCCAGCGGCACCTTCGATCGCGGCACTCCCGATGTCCACCCGGTGGTCATCGACCCGGCCATCGCCGGGAGCCTGGTGCTCGGCCCGGTGGGGCTCTTGACCTCGCAGGGCCCCACCGCGGTGGTGGCCATCGCCACACCGCAGCTCCGCTGGTCGATGAGCTACGCCGCCGAGTACCGCCTGTCCTGGCTCTCGCTTCTGGCGCAGCTCGACGGGGCCATCGGGCTGGCTGGCGGTGCCCCCTCTGGGGCCGCGCTGGGGGGCGGGGCGCGCATCGGGATCTCCCAGTGGCATTTGCTCTTTGGCGTCCGTGGTGGACTGGGCGACGGAGGCCAGCAGGTCTTTGGCCGGTACTACGCCAGCCTCGGCGCCGAGTGGGTCCGCTAACCACAGAAGCACCTGGACCGGGCAGATTTTGGCGTACCTCCTCACTCCCTTCGGTCACGTACAGTAGTACGCTCCCTCGGTCGCTGCGGGGGTGCGCCAAAATCTGCTCCGGCCAGGTGCTTCTTGCTGAAATGACTTTTCATCAAGGAGACTCTGGTTAGGCCCACGCTAAAATAAGCTGATCGCCAGCGGCCGTTGAGAACACGGCCACAACAGATTGACTTGTTTTGTGGCGGGCGCTTGGCGATCTACTTGATCTGGTAGCTTTTCACGTGCAGCACTGGGGTGCCGAAGCCGATGCCGAAGCCGGCCTCGTCAAGCATCCCCTCGACCTCGGCGTGGGCGCCTGGCGCGCGCAGGTCGGCGCCGCCTCCGTCCAGCTTGTAAATCTCGCCGCCGCTGGTGGTCAGGGTGTAGTACCCGCCCTCCAGGTCGACATGGCCGATCTTGCCCGACAGCTTCTTGCTCTTCTGCTTCACGCCGTCCTCACCGTGTTAGTAGTCAATGCCATCGTCGGTCGCATGGTCCTTGTCGATGTGCATCTGGGGCAGATATTCTTCCTTATCCCAGAGGTATACGTAATGGGCGTAGATGTCGAGCGCCTTCTTCATGTACTCGCGGGTCTGCGTGTAGGCGCACAGCTCGATGAACTCGTCGAGCTGCCGATCGCCGTGCTGCCCGAGCCAGCGCAGCATGGCCTTGGGCCCGGCGTTGAAGCTGCCAGCCCCGAGCGCGATCTGTCCCTTGAACTTGCGCAAAAGGTGCCCGATGTACCACGCCCCGAACTGGATGTTCCCCTCGGGATCGTAAAGGACGTCGTCGGTGTAGGCACGGCCGATGTTGGGCGCCACCTTCTGGCTGGTCGGCGGAATCATCTGCAAGAGCCCGATGGCGTCGGCGTAGGAGACGTCGTGGGGGTTGTACGCCGACTCCTTCTGCATGATGGTGTACAGGTACCGGGGCGGGTTCTGCCCGGTGGGGGCGTATTTTTCGACGTATTCCTGATAGGCCAGCGGGTAGGCCAGCTCCCAGTAGCGGCGGGCGGCGGCGGACTTGTGGGGATCCTGGCGCAGGGCGCCCTCGCCGTACTCCTCCGCCAGGAGGTGCGGGCGCTGGAAGTTCTGCCCCCGCTGGTAGCGGTCGAAGAGCACCGGCAAGGCATGGGACGACCCATACCGGCCGATCAGGGCCCCCTCGACCCGGTGCAGTTCATAGCCGGCCTCGACCGGCAGGTCCGCCGAGAGCAACTCCTCGACGCGCAGCACGTCGGCGTCCCGGGCGACCCGGGGGTCCGCCTCCAGCGGCGGGACGGGCGAAGGACTTGAGGAGGGCACGTCGCCAAAGGGGCCGATGTCGATTTTCGCTTCGGGCTTCGTTTCGATTTTCGTTTCGGGCTTGGCCTCGCGCAGGCGCACCCGGGCCAGCAGGGCATAGTACGACAAGGGTCGGATGCCGACGAGCTTGCGCCACACGACCTGGGCCTCGGCGCCCTTGCCCAGGTGGACCAGGGCCTGCCCCGCCCAGTAGCGCCCTTTATCGCCGAGGGTCCCCGGGCGTGCAGAAAGCGTCTGGAAATCGTCCAGCGCCCCAGGGTAGTCCCCCAGCAGGTAGCGCGAGAACCCCTGGTACCAGCGGGCATCCTCGGCGAAGGGGCCGGGGTAGCGGCGGAGGGTCCC
Organism: Polyangia bacterium; assembly: GCA_038231615.1. Taxonomy (GTDB): domain Bacteria; phylum Myxococcota_A; class Polyangia; order Palsa-1104; family JAEUJZ01; genus JBBRLA01. Next base: position 20,551 of record JBBRLA010000002.1, read on the forward strand.
CTGCAAAAGGGGGATGGCTTCCTTGTAGCGCCCGCGGTTGTACTCCAGCCAACCGGTCAAAAAGGAGGCCTCCGCGGCGTAGCGCGAGCCGGGGTGCGCCTTGACCAGCGCCTGGTACCCGGCGATCGCCTGCTGATCTTTGTCCGCCCGGGAGAGCGCCCGCGCCCCGTGGAACATCGCTTCGGCCTGGCGCTCGCCCTTCATTCGCGCCGCCACCGATAGCAGCTTGTCGGCGGCCTGCTCATAGCCGTGGCGCATCTTGTAGTAGGTGGTGCCGGCCCAATAGTCGACCTCGTCCTGCACCGCCTGGCCGACGTCCTTGGGCACCTGCTGAAGTTCGGCCAGTGCCTCGGGCCACTTGCGGCTGAGCGTCATGTTCCTGGCTCGCTGGATGTGTTCGCCTGCCTCGATCCGGGTCTCGCTGTCGAGGGCACGCAGGTCGACAAGGGCCTGCTCGGCGAAGGGGTGCAGGGGGTGATCGACGTAGACCTTGCGCAGGCCGGCGCGGGCCTCGACCCGGTGCCCGGCGCGGGCCTCGATCTGGGCCAGGCGGAAGCGCAGGACGGCGGGGTCAATCTCGGCACCGACGCTCTTCAAGGCCGCCTGGAAGGCCACCCGGGCCTTGTCGTCCTCCTTGGGGCCCAGTTCCCACAGGCAGTCCGCCGCCCGGGCCCGGGCCAGGGCCAGAAAGCGCGTCCCCGGCAGGGCGGCCAGGGTCTGGAAGTGCGCTAGGGCGGCGCGCAGCAGCTTCTCGGCGTTCTTGGTTTCGGGCGGGTTCTGGTTCTGGTTCTTGGTTTCGGGCGGGTTCGCGGAGGGCTCGGTGCCCAGCAGCGCCTCGCTCTCGGCCAGAAAGTAAAGGGCGTAGTCGCGGTTGCGCAGGGCCTCGGCGGAGGTGTCCATGGCCACCGGCAGGAGCGCCTTGCGGGCATCGGCGTAGTCTCCCGCGAGGAAGGCGCGGCCCCCGTCTCGGAGGCGGGCGACGCTGGCCGAGGGCGGGGAGGCCTTCGCGATCCGAGGGGGGGCCTTCGCGACCCGAGGGGGGGCCTTCGCGACCCGAGGGGGGGCCTTCACGACCGGGGCCTTGCCGCGCTGCCGCGAGGGGGCCGCCGCCGCCGGGACGGCGAGCCCCGACGACATCCCCGAGAGGATCAACAGGGCAAGAAGGCGCAATCCTTCGCCGTGCGGGCGGCGCCGTTTTCCTTGCAGAGGCGGCAGCGGGCCAGGTAAGGCATGTGGCACGCTTCCAGTATACCGGCTGCGCGGGAGAGGGCCAGAAACCGCCGCCGCTCAAGATCGCCACGACATCGGCCGATATCATGGACATGGAGATCTCATCGCACCCCGACCCCGAGGAAGTGGCCGCCCTGGTCCACGCCCTGCGCAGCGCCGCCGAGAAAACCAATGACGAGGAGGACGCGGTCCTGCGACAGCTCGGCGCCGCCCTGTGCCGGGTCGCCGAGCACCTGGAGTGGCACCGGTTCGCCGGGGCGGGTGCCGCCGGGGCCCCCGAGGTCAGCCCGATCAGCGAGGCGACCTTGCATGAACAGCTTCTGGTGCTGAGCGAGCGTGCCCAGCGGCTTCGCCTGGTCCTGTCGGCGGAGGCCTGCCTGGTCCACGCCGATCCGCCACGGGCGCGGGCGGCCTCGCACTTGCTCCTGCGCCTGCCTCCGCTGGAGAACCTGGCCGGCGAACAGGCCACCCTGGTGGGCCAGACCCCGGTGTCCGCGGGGACGGCCATGTCCACCCTCTCGGCCACCCGGGAGATGCTGGCCGCGGCGGCACCCGAGCGGGCCACCCTGGAGCAACTGGGACTTCTGCCGCTGATCGAGGAGATCGACCGGTCCTTGAAGCAGCTTACCGTGGCGGCGTCCCGGCTCCTTGCGCAGCCCGCCGGAGGGGCCGTCCCAGCCGCCGGCCTGGGGGTGCTCTTCGCCGAGGCGGCGGAACGCTGCGCCGAGTTCCGTGCCTACGTGCAGGTCGCAACCGGTCACCTTTCCCGACAGGGGGACGATCCCCTCAGGCGGCAACGGCTGCTGGCGCCCCTGTCGCGCCTTGCCGGGGTCAGCCCGTTTTTCGTGGCCCGCTGAAGGCCCGACTCTCACCCGGACGAACAGGAAGCAGCCCCGCCATCCGGCCCCCGCCATTGACGCCCGCCCTGTGGTGCTGATAATCCCGTCGTACCCATGGCAGCATCACCCGCTCAAGGAAACCCCGGAGCATCCTTTGGCCCCGGCCCCGAAATAGATCGTCTGGTCGAGGAGATCGCCAGCCGCGTCCGCGCCCGTCTGGGCCTCTCCGCCGCCGCCAACCTGCCCCTGCGCGACCAGCCGTGTCACGAGGGCCCCTCGGAGAACTGCGGCGCCTGCGGCCTGTGCACCGTCCGCCGCCCGGACGCCGTCCGCGCCGTCGTCGGTGCCGGCGCCGAACGTGTCGGCTCCGGCCCCGGGACACTGGGCGCCCCCGACGACATCGCCGGCCTCATCGACCACACCCTCCTCAAGGCCGATGCCACCGCCGCCGACGTCACCAAGCTCTGCGAAGAGGCCCGCCAGTACCACTTCGCCTCCGTCTGCGTCAACACCGGCCACGTCCCCCGGGCCAAGGCCCTCCTCTACGGCTCCGGCGTCATGGTCTGCGCCGTCGTCGGTTTTCCCCTGGGCGCCATGGCCACCGCCGCCAAGGCTTACGAGGCACGCGAGGCCGTCCGTGCAGGCGCCGACGAGATCGACATGGTCATCAACCAGGGCGCCCTCAAGTCCCGCGACTATGCCACCGTGCAGGAGGACATCCGCAAGGTCGTCGAGGCCGCCCGCCCCGCCCGCGTCAAGGTGATCCTCGAGACCGGGGCCCTCGACCAGGAGCAGAAGATCATCGCCATCACCCTCTCGAAGATCGCCGGCGCCCACTTTGTCAAGACCTCCACCGGCTTCGGCCCCGGCGGCGCCACCGCCGAGGACATCGCCCTCATGCGCAAACTCGTCGGCAGCGAGATGGGCGTCAAGGCCTCCGGCGGCGTCCGCACCTGCGAGGACGCCCGCAAGATGCAGGAGGCCGGCGCCAGCCGCATCGGCGCCTCGGCCTCCGTGTCCATCGTCAACGGCTGCAGGACCGGCAAGCCCCAGAAGGCCGCCGGATCGGGGTATTGACATGACAAACCCGCGGTTCATCGATCGCGAAGCGCCGCAGGCGCCGCGGTTCATCGATCGTGCCCTGCTCTTGGTCATGGATTCCTGCGGCTGCGGCGCGGCCCCCGATGCCGACCGCTACGGCGACGTCGGCGCGAACACCCTGGGCAACCTGAGCCGCCGCGTCGGCGGCCTCTCCCTGCCCCACCTGCAGGAGCTGGGTCTGGGCAACCTCACTTCCATCCAGGGCGTGCCCCCAACCCAGGGCCACGCTGGTGCCCGCGGTCGCATGCGCGAGAAGAGCGCCGGCAAGGACACCACCACCGGTCACTGGGAAATCTGCGGCTTGGAGGTATCCCGCCCCTTCCCCACCTTCCCGGATGGCTTCCCGAAAGAAATGCTCGACCGCTTCACCGCCGCCGCCGGCCACGGCGTTTTAGGCAACTGCACCGCCTCGGGCACCGAGATCATCGAGCAGCTCGGCCCCCAGCATATGAGCAGCGGAGATCTGATCGTCTACACCTCGGCGGACAGTGTGTTCCAGATCGCCGCCCACGAACAGGTCGTGCCCCTGCCCGAACTGTACCGCATCTGCCAGGCTGCCCGGCGCCTCTGCGACGAGTACAGCATCGGGCGCGTCATCGCCCGTCCCTTCGTCGGCCAGCCAGGCTCCTTCAAGCGCACCTACAACCGCCGCGACTTCTCGGTGCTGCCGCCTTCGCCCACGGTGCTCGATCGCCTGGCCGGCGCCGGGCTGCCGGTGATCGGCGTGGGCAAGATCTCCGACATCTTCGCCGGGCAGGGGGTCACCGAGAACATCCACACCGAGGGCAACGACGACGGGATGGAACACACCCTCAAAGCCTTCGCCAGGATGCAGTGCGGCCTGGTTTTCTGCAACCTGGTCGACTTCGACATGCTCTACGGCCACCGCCGCGATGCGGTGGGCTACCAGCGGGCGCTGGTCGCCTTCGACGCCGCCCTGCCGCGCCTCCGAGCGATGATGGGGCCGCGGGACCTGGTGCTCCTGACCGCGGACCACGGCAACGACCCGACCTTCCCCGGCACCGACCACACCCGGGAGGAGGTGCCGATCCTGGCCTTCTCCAGCGGCCCGGCGCCATCGCCGGACCTGGGGGTGCGGCAGGGGTTTTACGACATCGCCCAGACGCTGTGCGACGCCTTCGGCCTGCCCCGATGGGCCCGGGGCCAGAGCTTCCTCTCGCAGGTGCTGACACAAGGAGCCGCATGAGCCTCGGCAAGAAGCGCCTGGTAGAATCTGTATGAGCGCCGCACTGAACATGGTCGATGTCATCCGCAAGAAGCGCGACGGCGGCGTCTTGTCCAACGACGAGATCGAGCGCTTCGTGCAGTCCTATACCCATGGCGCGGTGCCGGACTACCAGGCGGCGGCGCTCTTGATGGCGATCTTCTGGCGCGGCCTCACCGGGCCGGAGCTTTTGGCGCTGACCGACGCGATGCTGCGCTCGGGCGAGGTCATCGACCTGTCTGGGATACCGGGGAAGAAGGTGGACAAGCACTCGACGGGGGGCGTGGGCGACAAGATCTCCCTGCACCTGGCGCCCAGCGTCGCCGCGTGCGGGGTGCTGGTGCCGATGATCTCCGGTCGCGGCCTGGGCCACAGCGGCGGGACGCTGGACAAGCTGGAATCGATCCCGGGGTTCTGCACGGGCCTGGACCCCGACGAATTTCGCACCGTGCTTTCGCGGGCCGGGCTCTCGCTGATCGGGCAGACCGAGCACCTGGTGCCGGCGGACAAAAAGCTCTACGCCCTGCGCGACGTGACGGGCACGGTCGAGTCGATCCCGCTGATCGCGGCGTCGATCATGTCGAAGAAGCTGGCCGAGGGGATCGACGCGCTGGTGCTGGACGTGAAGGTGGGCAGCGGGGCGTTTATGAAGACGCTCCCGGACGCGCGGCGGCTGGCGGCGACGCTCATCGACATCGGGCAGCGGGCGGGCAAGCGGGTGACGGCGTTCCTGACCGACATGGACCAGCCCCTGGGGCGTTGGGTGGGCAACGCCGCCGAGGTCAACGAATCGCTGGAAGTGCTGCGCGGGCACGGCGAGCCGGACCTGCTAGAACTGAACCTGCTTCTGGGGGCCGAGATGCTTTGTCTCTCAGGGGCGGCGACCGACGAGGCAGACGGGCGGGCGCGCATCGCCGCGGCGCTCTCCTCGGGAGAGGCGTTGCGCCGCTTCCAGCTCTGCGCTTTGATGCAGGGGGCGCAGATCGATCTCTCCGACCCCGATGAGGAGTGGACGACGATCAACCTGCACCGAGAGGCGCAGGCGGTCACCCATTCAGGCAGCGCCGGTCACGTGGTGTCCATCGACGCCGAGGCGGTGGGCCGGGCCGGGGTACACCTGCGCGCGGGGCGCAAACAGAAAGAGGACGCCATCGACCCGGCGGCCTACATCTACCTGGACCGGAAGCGGGGCGAGCGGGTGGAGGCGGGGGCGCCACTCTGCCACTTCGCCGCGGCAGCGGACCTCCCTGCCGAGGAGCGGGAAGCGGCGGCGCGGCTTCTGCGCGGGGCCTACGAGATTGGCGCGGCGCCCCCGGATCCGCGCCCCCTGGTACTGGATGTGATGCGATGATCACGATTTCTGAGCAGATCGCCGCGATGGCCGGCGTGGTACGTGGACGGCTGCCGCACGGTGCGGCGCCACGGGTCGGCCTGGTGCTGGGCTCGGGGCTGGGGGACTACGCGGATACCCTAGCTGGCGCGGTCAAGGTCCCCTACGGCGAGCTGCCGGGCTTCCCGGTCTCCCGGGTGGTGGGCCACGCCGGGAACCTGGTGTATGGGCGAGGGCCGGCGAGTTCAGCGCATGGGGCGGGGCAGGTCGAGGTGCTGGCGATGCAGGGGCGGGTACACTCCTACGAGGGCCACAGTCTGGAGACAGTGGTGCTGCCGATCCGGGCGCTCATCGCCTGCGGCTGCGACACCCTGGTGCTGACCAACGCCGCGGGAGGCATCGGCGCGGGGCTTTCCCCGGGGCAACTGGTCCTCCTTTGCGATCACCTGAACCTCATGGGCGGCTCGCCGCTACGGGGCGAGAACGACGGGCGGCTCGGTCCGCGCTTCCCCGACATGAGCGCGGTCTACGACCCGCTGCTGCGGACGCTGGCCCGGGAGGCGGGCCGGGCGATGGGCATGCAGCTTCACGAAGGTGTGTACGCTGGCTGCGCCGGCCCGCAGTACGAGACCCCGGCGGAAGTGCGGATGCTGCGCACCCTGGGCGCCGACCTGGTGGGGATGTCGACGGTGCCGGAGGCGATCGCCGCGCGTCACATGGGCGCGCGGGTGCTGGGCATCTCGTGCGTCACCAATCTGGCCGCGGGGCTTGGCGGCGCCACCCTGACCCACGACGAGGTCACCGATACGGCGGCGCGGGTGCGCGGCGACTTCATCCGCCTGCTGGATGGAATCCTCGCCGGCCTGGCGCGCGGGACCCCGTCCCATGCGTGACCCGAAGCCGGAAACCGCCCCCCTGTCCGTCATCCCCCCCGAGCAGTGGAACGAGCTGGCGGCGGCGGCGGTGGCGGCGCGGGCGCGAGCGTATGCGCCGTACTCCGGGTTCTTCGTCGGCGCGGCGGTGCGTACCCGGGATGGGCGGATCTTCAGCGGGGCGAACGTGGAGAACGCCTCGTATGGGCTGACCCTTTGCGCCGAGCGCAGCGCAATCGTCCAGGCGGTGCTGGCCGGGGGGCGGGAGATCGTGGCGGTGGCGGTGTCCAGCGGGATCTCCCCACCGGCCACCCCGTGTGGGATGTGCCGGCAAACGATGGCGGAGTTCGCCGAGGACTGTGAGGTGCTGCTCCTGGGCGGCCCCAAAGGTGACGAGGAGCGTCGGGTGGTGACGCTCTCGCAGCTTTTGCCGCAGGCGTTCCGCCCGGCTTCGCTGTCCCGGGGCAAAGGACCGGTCGGTGGCTGACGCCCTGCTTTTGCGCGGGGGGACGCTGGTCACCATGGACCCGGCCCGCGAGATCGTGGCCGGGGACCTGCTGATCGAGAAGGGCCGCATCACCGCGCTGGGCGCCATCCCCGAGGTCCCCGTCGGCACCGAAGTGCTGGATGCCACCGGGTGCCTGGTGATGCCGGGACTGGTGCAGGCCCATGTGCACCTGTGCCAAACCCTCTGCCGGGGGCAGGCAGAGGACCTGCCGCTGCTCTCCTGGCTGCGCGAGCGGGTCTGGCCCTATGAGGCGGCGCTCTCGGAGGAAGCGACGGCGGTGTCGGCGCAGCTCGGGTGCGCGGAGCTTCTGCTCTCGGGGACCACTGCGATCCTCGACATGGGCACGGTGCACCACGAGGAGGCGCTGATCGAGGCCGTGGCCCGGATCGGCATCCGCGCCACGATGGGCAAGGCGATGATGGACCTGCACGGGGAGGCGCCGGCAGGACTTCACGAGACCACCCGGGACTCGCTGGCCGAGTCTGACGAGCTGTGCCGACGCTGGCACGGCAAGCGGGAGGGGCGCATCCGCTATGCATACGCACCGCGCTTCGTGCTCTCGTGCAGCGATGAACTCATGCGCGGGGTGGCGGAGCGGGTGGCGGCGGGGGGGGCGGATGGGCCGCGGGTACACACCCACGCGGCGGAGCAGCAGGCGGAGCTGGCGCTGGTGCGGCAGCGGCTGGGGCGGGACAACGTCGCGGCGCTGGCCCACCTGGGGATCGCCGGGGATCGCACGGTGCTGGCCCACTGCGTCCACGTGGACCAGGCGGAGCGCCACACGCTCTCGTCGTGGGGCACCCACGTGGTACACTGCCCGTCGTCGAACCTGAAGCTGGGTTCAGGGCTGGCCCCGGTGGTCGAACTCCTTGCGCTGGGGATCAACGTGGCCCTGGGGGCCGACGGAGCGCCGTGCAACAACCGGCTGGACGGGTTCGAGGAGCTGCGGCTGTGTTCCTTGCTGCAACGAGGTCGCCTGGGGCCGACGGCAATCACCGCCCGGCAGGCCCTTTCGTGCGCCACTCTTGGCGGAGCGCGGGCGCTGGGGCTTTCGCGGGAGATCGGATCGCTTGAGGTGGGCAAGCGGGCCGACGTGGTGGTGGTGGATGTACAGAAGGTGCACCTGACCCCGGATTACGATCCGCTCTCGGCGCTGTGCCACGGGGTCCGCGGCAGCGATGTGCGGGACGTGCTGGTGGATGGCCAGCTGCTGGTGCGAGGGGGACGGCTGACGGAGCACACCGGCCTGGACCTTTCGACCCTGCGTGAGCAGGCGAATGAACAGGCGCGACTTACCTTGCGACGGGCTGGGCGTTAGCGCCGGCGGCCTCTTCAGCGGCCCCGCGGCGCACTTTGCGCTCGCCGCGGATCTCGTTGCGCTCCCCGCGACGCTCCTGGCGTTCGCCCCGGACCTCCTTGACCTCGCCCCGGCGCACCTCTGCGGCGCCGTGCGCTTCCTTGGCGGCGCCCCGCGCCTCCAGGCGCTCTCCCTTGGCCTCGACCCGTGCCGCAGCGACCGGGTGGCCGGTGGCATCCAGGACGGCGGCGCGCTGTTCCAGCCGCTCCCCGCGGCGCTCCAGGCGCTCGCCGCGGACCTCCTTGCGCTCCCCGCGCTGCTCCAGACGCTCGCCCCGGACTTCCTTGCGCTCCCCGCGACGCTCCTGGACAGCGCCCCGGACCTCCTGCCGCTGGCCGCGGTTCACCTGGGCGGCGCCCGCGGCCTCTACGGCGACGTTGTCGGCATGGGCCAGGACAGGCGCCAGGCAGAAAGTGCTCACCAGGGCCAGGCGGGAAACGATGGTTTTCACGGTCAGCATTGAAGTCCTCCTTGGTTGCCAGTTCAGACGGACCCACGGCCCGCTTATTCAAGCAACCCCTGACCGATCTCCTCGGACGACATGGGCTATGCTAGCCTACCCAGGTCAACGATGAACGCCAAGATCCTTCATGTGAATCTGCAGGGTGGGCAGAACACGGAGTTTCCCCTTTTGCCGCAGGGCGTGATTCTCGGCAGGGCCCCGGCGTCCGACGTCCGCCTCGACGATCCCTCCATGTCCAGCGTCCATGCCCAGGTCTTCTTTCAGGGCGGGGCCTGGTGGGTCGAGGACCGAAAGTCCCTCAACGGCACCTATGTGAACGGCATCCGTGTCAGCGGTCGAGTCCAGCTTTCCCACATGGCCCACCTGCGCTGCGGGTCGGTCCAGCTATGGTTCCTGCTGATCGTCGGCGTGGACAGCCCCACCCTCTTGCCAGGATCAGGGCCAGGGCCAGGGCCAGGGATGATCAGTCCCCGAGAGCTTTCTTCCCTGAAACAGGATCGCGACCGCCTGCGCGAGCAGGTCGAGGACATCAGGCGCCACGCGGAGGCCGATCTCTTGCCCGTGGTCACCGAGCGGGACTCCCTGCGCGACGAGCTGTGGAAGATCCGCCGGACCTGCACCGCCGCAGAGCAGGAAACCAAGGGGCTGCGTGAGGATCTTTTTCGCACCACGCAAAAGAACGGGGAACAGGAACTCAAGTTGCAGGCGCTGCTTTTGGAATCGCAGAACGATCACCGCCTGGCCGAGCAACGGCGCATCGAGGTCGAGCGGCTGAAGTCCGAGGGACAGAAGAAGGAGCAGGCAGCGGACGAGAAGCGGCTGGCCCTTGAGGGACGGGTCCGCGATCTGGAGGCAAAGGGGACGCTCCTTCTGGCCGAGAACAGCGAGCTGCGGGGGGCGGTGAAGCAGTCCCGGCAGAAGGCCGATGAGCAGGAGGTCGCCAATCAGAACCAGAAACAAGAGAAAGAAAAAGCGACCCAGGCCCTGGACCAAAGAAACCGGGAGATGCGCGAGCTGAGGGGGCACCTCACCGAGCTGGAGGTCAAGGTCAGCGCCGCCGAGAAGAAGGCCGAGCTTTCGACCGGAAAGCTCGACGCCATCATCGGCGAGAGAGACACCCTGAAGAAGCGCTACGATGAGCGCGTGGTCGCGCACACCGGGGTAAACGCGGAGAACCGCCTCCTGCGGGACGAACTTTTGCGATTAAAAGATGTGACCGCCCGGGAGGTAGGCCACCTCCGTCGGGAGAACCGTCGGCTCACCGAGGCGCTCGAAGAGCGGCGTGACGCGACACCCGCGAAAACTGCGGGAACGGGGCAGGCACCGGAAGAAGCCGCGACCTCGGCGACCCGGCAGATAGCCGCCCTGGTCTACCGCGGGGCCAGCAAGACCCTCGCCGCCTTGCAGGTCGATCTCCTTACCGCGCTGGACGGCTGCGCGGCACAGAAGGGCCCCCAATCTACCGATCAAGAGGCGCTGCGGGTGAGCTTGCAGAAGATGCTTGGACTGACCGAAGAGGCCACCACCTGTATCGGCAGCCTCCAGCACGTCATTGATCGTGAAGCGCCGTAGGCGCCGCGGTTCTGGTCCGGCGAGGCCAGCCTATTCCGTCTCGGGCTCCAGCACGTCCTCGACCGAGGAGGCCTTGCGCGCCCGATCGAGCCAGTGCTGAAGGCCAGCCGGATCGTGGCACCCGGAGATGAGGCGGCGCGTCCCCTCGCTGATGGGGATGTCTCGCTCGGACAGGACGTTCAACACCTGTTCGGCCACGGATTCTGTTTTTTCGCCCGACATGATGTACTCCTGATCTGGGTGTCGGCCGCCCGGCGTGAACAGAGAAGAGATGCCGGACGAGTTCATTTTTCCAGTGTCAGCCCGCCCTGCCCGACGGCCAGAGGCCATTAGCCAATGGATCGATCAGAGCAGGCGATCCAGACCGCCGGAACCTGCCCTTCCTAGATCAAGCTTTACCACGATCTCACGCCCGCGTCGGAAAAAAGCGTCACGCGAAAAAGGTTCAACGGTTGGGTCTGCTGAAAGGCGGCAGGCCAGAAGGGACACGCCAGGCTCGGCAAGGAACCGCTGGCGGGCGGATGCAATGTCGCTGGAACTGCAACTCCGGGGCCTGGTACAGTATAGGCGCCCATCACCTGCAGTTGAGGTATACAGGCCCATGAAGACGAAGCTCGGATCGTGCACTCGGGCCGAGGCAGCGTGGTGGGTGAAACCGAGGCACGAAGTTGGAAATCGGAATCAAAACCCTTCCGCCGGTTTCACCCTCCCGGTCAGCGGCCCTTCGTCTTAGCGCCGTGGGGCTTGCCCTTGGGGTCGGGGGGCGGCGTCGCGCCGAAGACAATCTCCTGGGGTTGGCTCAGCACCTTCTGCACCGCCTGGCGGAAAACGGCGTACTCGCTGAGGGCCAGGCTGCTGCAGGTGCGCCGGTAGTCGAAGCGTAGTGTGACCCGCCGGTCTTCGGCGGTGGTGGTGCGCCCGGCTTCGAAGCACGGCCCGCTGACGTGGAACTCCGCGGGGGTATAACTCTGCTGGTAGCCCGGCGGCAGCTCCGCCGAAAACTCCAGCGATACGGTGTCGGTGGCGCCAAACCACAGCGGATGGTGCCGCTCGCCCAGCGTGACCGCGCCGCCCAGCGGGAAAAAGGACGGCACCTTCAGCCGCCAGTTCTTGCCCTCGGCCTGAAGCGATGCGCTCACGTCGGCGTCCAGTTCGACCGACACCGGCTGCCACACATCCTCGGCGTGGGCCGCCTTCATTTCCTTCATCGTCGAGCCGGCGAAGAGGCTGGCGGTGCTCTGCTGCAACGCCCGCTGCGCCTCCTCCGGGTTGCGCAGAAGACGCCGCAAGATGGAGGCCAGCGTGCCGCGCAGGGTGGTCTCGATGTGCGCGCTGGCCTTTGGCGCCGGGTCGCCGTTGCCGGCAGGATCGCCGCCGGGCGCCTGCACCTTCACCACGATGCGGTGTCGCTGGAACTGCAACTCCGGGGCCTGGTAGGGGATGGCGATAAACTCATAGGCCCCGGTCTCGGGATCGATCACCAGGCTCAGGGCCCCCTGATCGTCGGCGCGCAGGTTCCCCATGTCCAGGCCGTCCACAGTCGGGTCCAGAAAGAACCCCTCGGCGAAGCCGGTCTGCTTGGGGATGTAGGCGATGGCGTGATTGAACTGCTGGTTGGGCACCTCCCGCTCGACTTGCCCCACATCGGTGGTGCGCAGGATGGCGAAACGCACGGCGATGCCCACCTGCTTGGCCAGTTGAATCAGCAGCAGCGACTTGTCCTTGCAGTCGCCATAGCCGCGCTCCAGCACCACCGGGCAAGCATGCGGTCGCACCCCGGCGATGGTGTTCTCATAGTCCATCTGGTAGCGGATCTCCTGGGAGACAAAGTGGAAGAGCTTCTCCAGGCATTCCCGGGGCTTCTCGCGAACGCCCTTGCACAGACGCTGCGCCAGCGCCACCACCTGGGGACTGCTGCGGTACACCCCCGACAGGAGCGCCCGCTCCCAGCGCACATAATCCTCCCAGCTCGGCACGCTGCTGACGCTCACCGAGCGCCGCACGTCGCCGATCGGCGGCATCTGCGGCTCCCGGAAAAGCGGTGCCACGCCGTGCACGCTGAAGTGGTGGACCTGGCGCCCATCGACCACGCTGCGATTGTGCGCCACCTGGCCGTGGATGGCCAGGTGCAATGCACGATCCGCCGGCCACCCGGGAGGCAGCACCAGCCACCATGATTGATCTTCAATCTGCTCATTAATCCCCTGGAATGGCACCGTGCCGACGTACTGATTGGGCAGAAACCCCTGGGTCCCCTGCGGCTCGACGTACTGGAGCACGGTGAGCGAACTGGCGCTCAACTTGCGGAAGCGCACCTCGCCGCCGCGGATCGACGCCGCCTGCTGGCGCTCGCCGCCGCGATCGATGGCGTAGGCCTTGCGGATGCGCTGTCGTCCGCCTCCCAGACGGATGAGGGTCAGGGCGTCCCGGCCGCGCTCGTTCAGCGCCATCGCCACCCGGGTCACCGTCCGCTCGCTGCTGCCGTCGGCATGCACCTCGGACACCAGACTTTGAAGCAGCACTGCCACATCGGCGCCAGGGTGGCCCACCAGGCGTCCGGCGCGGGCGATGACCTCCTCGATGGCGTCGTCCGTGGGTACGAATCGCTTGCTGAATCCCTGGTCGTTGGGCTGCAAAAACTCCAGCCGCTCAGCCAGCGCGGCGCTCCCCGGGGCGCGTTCCAGGGCCAGGCGCAGGCACCGCAGCGACTCGGCGGCCTGGCCACGATCGTCTGCCAGGATGGCCAGGTGCTCCCATGGGGATGAGGCGTCGGGATCGATGTCGAGCGCTTGCTTGTAGCAGCGCTCCGCCCCGGGGCCGTCCCCGGCCTTCCGGCGTAGGTCGCCTTCCTCCATGTAGAGCAGCGGATGATAGGGGCGCAGGCGCTCCCGTTCCTGTGCGTAGGCGATGGCGCGGCGCAGGTCGAAGCGGCGCGCGGCGATCGAGAGCAGGGCGCGCAGCGGTGCGTCGGCATTGGGGGCCAGCGCCTGGGCGCGGCGGTACGCGACCGTGGCCTCGTCGATGAAGCCTTGCTTGGCCAGGCACTCGCCGTGCTCCAGGTGGGCGGCGGCGTTGTCGGGCCAGCGTTCGAGGATGCGCTGAAGCTCCCTGCAGCGGTCGACCTGCCAGTCCCGCTGGTCGAAGAGCCGGGCCAGCTCCAGTTGCGCCTCGCGTGCCTGGGGTGCGCCGGACAGGGCCTGGGTCAGGTCCTGATAGGCCTTGTCGAGCTGCTGCTTGCCCCGATAGAAGCGGGCCCGCTCCAGCAGGAAGGCCGGCACCTTGGCTGCGTCGCCCCGCAAGGCGCGGTCGAGCAGGTCGATGAATTTTCCCGCTTCCTCGTTGAACTTGTAGGCCAGGCCGGCGTGGTACTGCGCTAGCAGGTTGCTGGGGGCGGCGGCCAAAAACTCGCCGAACGGCGCCAGGGCCTTCTCTGTCAGACCGGCCTGCTGATACAGGTTGCCGAGCAGGAAGCGCCGCCGGTTGTTGGGAAAGATGTGCGCAATGCTCGCCGAGTTGCCGATGCGATCGGCGACGGCCGGCTCGGGGCCTTTTTTATAGGGCATTTTCGCGGTGCTGTACTGCAGGTCCGGCAGCGCGACACCGTCATCGTCGGTGATGCGGGCGGCCAGGGTGAACCGGCCGCGCTTGTTGGCGGCCTTGATGAGCAGCTTGTTCCAGCCCTTTTGCAGGTCTACCTGGGCCACCAGGTTGTCGGCGTCGCCGGCATGGACGTTCTCCTCCGAGAGCACCACCCCGTCGTTCCACAGGACCCGGGCGGCGCTGGCGGTGGTCAGGCGAAGCTGCGCCGGCCGTTCGCTGGCGGAATACACGAAGGAAAGCAGATAGGTGACGGCGAACTGGTCGGGAGACAGAAGGTCCGAGAGCGGTACGGCGCCGTCCTCGGTCAGGCGTTTCACCGTGCGCCAGCGGACCGGGACCAGCGCGCCGGGCAGCGATCGCTGAAGGTCTGCTCCAGCCTCCGCATCGACCTCGGGAGGATAAGCGGTGAGGAACCCCTTGCCCTGCTCATTATCAAACGCGCCGATGAGCAAAAAACGGTCCATATATCCCAATGCCTTCAGATAGGGGGCCGCCTCCCGCGGGTCGCGATCGTAGAGCAGGCCGACCAGGTGCTGCGCCGCCAGGGCGCGCATGATCTTGCGCGGGTGCTCCCGGTAGATCTCCCGAAGCAGGGCGATGGTGGCACTGTCCTCTGAGGCGGTGTGTTCCTGGCGGTCGATTTCCCACAGGTAGAGTTCGGGGGCCTCCGCACTGACATCGGCGGCGGCCTTCATGAAGTGGAGCCAGGCCAGGTGTGGATCGCCCTGAAGGACCGCCAGGTGGGCGGCGACCTCGTGCAGGGCGGGGTGATCGGGGTAGCTGGACAGGGCGGCGTCGAGGTCCCGTTGCAGGTCCGCCGGGGTAAAGCGCCCTTGATAGAAGGCCGAGAGAATGGGGGCCACGACGGTGTTGACGTCCGGGCCCTCGGGGGAACGGGTCAGGCGCCAGCCGGCATGTCCGCCGCCGCCAGCGTCGGGCGAAGCGGCGGGAAAGTCCCGGTAGGTCGCGGGCCTGCCGGCGCAGTGGGTGAAGGACAGAAGGACCAGGGGCCCCAGCAGGGAGCTGAGGGAAAGGCGCGTCGGCATGGGTATGGAATCCGCGGCGTGTCGTCCCGCCGTTCATGAACGGTAGCACGCCACGGTTGACTTTGGGCCCTGGTCAAGACAGGGTCTCCTCATGATGCTCTTCGAGCCGATCCGGGTCGGTCCGGTGACGCTGCAAAACCGCGTGGTCCTCCCCGCCATGGTCACTCGCCTGTCCACCGAGGACGGCCAGGTCAATCAGGACATCGAAGACCGCTACGTCCGTTTCGCCCGCGGCGAACCCGGCCTCATCGTCGTCGAGGCCATGGGTATCAGCCAGGCCAAGTCGGGGCCGCTCCTGCGCATCGGCAGCGACGACTTCCTCCCCGGCCTCACCCGCCTGTCCCGGCGCATCCACGAGACCGCCCCGGTCAAGACGGTGCCGCAGATCATCCACTTCCTCAAGATCTCCCGCAACGGCTGGCGCCAGACCATCCACGACCTGACCGCTGCGGAGATCCGCTCGATCGTCACCGAGTTCGGCCTGGCCGCCATGCGCGCCCAAAAGGCCGGCTTCGACGGCGTCGAGTTGCACATGGCCCACGCCTATACCCTCTCGTCGTTCCTCTCGCGGATGAATCGGCGCAAGGACGAGTACGGTGGCTCCCTGGAAAACCGGCTGTACGTCCCCACCCTGGTGCTGCGCGAGGTCCGCGCCCGGACCGGCGCGGACTTCCTTGTCGGCGTGCGCTTCGACGGCGAGGAGTGCATCAAGGACGGCTACTCGGTGCCCGACGCACAGCAGATCGCCCTGCGCCTCGGCCGGGAGGGCGCCGACTACCTGTCGATCTCCGCGGGGGGCAAGTTCGAGGATGCCCTGAAGAAGCCCGGCGTGCCGGTCTACCCCTACACCGGCTACTCCGGCGACCGCTGCATGCCGGACAAGCACTACCCCGACGGCTTCAACCTGTACCTGGCCGAAGGGGTCAAGCAGGCGCTTTTGGGCCATGGAATGCCCCATATCCGGGTGGTGGCATCGGGCAAGATCTGGGACCCGGACCACGCCGAGGGCATCGTGCGGGACAAGGCCGACATGGTGGCCATGGCCCGGCAGCTCCTGGCCGATCCCGACTGGCCCAAAAAGGTCCGCGCCGGCCGCCGCGACCGCGTGGTGTTCTGCGAATACGGCAACGTCTGCAAGGCCCTCGACGAAAACTTCCAACGGGTGCGGTGCACCCTGTGGCCCCGGGACGCGGCCCACGCCCCCCAGAGCCAGAAATCAGACGACGCGCCCCCGCCAAGCTGGCCCGGGGAGGGCCCGTCGTTGCGGGCGACGTGGGAACACGGTCGGCTGCGCCTGACCTGGGCGCGCGCGGCCAATGACGACGACGAGGCGATCTACGGCTATGAGGTGTTCCGCAGCGAGGGCGCGCTGACCGGGAGCACCGAGCTTCCGCACCACGCTTCGGTGCGGGCGGCCACTCCGACCTTCCTGGACACGGAGGTCCTCTCGGACCAGGACTACACCTACGCGGTACAGCCCTACGATCGCCGCGGTGTCCGCGGTCCCCGTTCGGAGCCGCTGGTCGTTTACCGAACTGGCCCTGCTTGATCGGGTCGAAACGCGAAAATTTGCCCCATTCGGAAAGGCCGCCTACGCTGAACGTCCATGCTAAGCCAAGCCCGAAACAAAGCCCGCTCGATTCAGGATGTCCTGGCATTCCTCACCCTGGCCCTGTTCTCTTCCTGTGCCGGGAACCTTTATGGCCCGGTCCTCGCCAAGAACGGCGGCTTCGAGGTGGAGGTCTGTCTGGACGACGAGTCCATGAATGCAATGGGCAAACCGGTGCGGCTGGTCCGCGAGAGCTGCCGCCCGAGCACCTCACTGGAGAGCCCGGTGGTGCCCGGCCCGGCGAGCTTCTGCCAGAAGAACGACGTCGCTCGGGGCAAGATCGCCCAGCTACTCGGCAAGGGCCGCGCCATCGCGCACTTCCCCGCCGGCACCCCCATCGAGCCTGGAGACCGGGTGGAACAAGAGTAGGGACAGGAGCCCCCCGATGCCGCTCGCCGCGGCCAGGAAGAGGACGGCGAATCGACCCAACCCTCAGGTTGATGCCTGGGCCCCTCAGAGCCCACATCCCTGGGTGTGGCGTCGACTTCGTTCCTTCTGTTCCTCGTACCTCGCACTGACCGGGCTCCCTGACCGGCAATGTCTCGACGATCTGGCGCTACTTTTTCTTTCCGTGATGGCTTCTGGAAAAATCCACGAACTCCTTCATGGGCGTCGCGGCGACGACCTTGCCGATGACTGCCAGCGGCAGGTCTTGCAGCTTCTTGAAGCGCACGCAGCTCTTCCCGATGTCCAGCTTCTTGCCGGCGGCCTTGAAGCCCTTCGCCAGTTCCTCGGTCAAGGACGGGAGGCCGTTGGCGTTGCACAGGTAGACTGCCATGTGGTTCTTCTGGCTGGCCAGTGCCGCGTACATCAGCGGGCGCTTGTTGTACGTGTCCGGATACACCGCCAGCGGGACCTGATAGACGATCATTCCGTAGTCCATCGCCTCCTCGTACCCCTGCGGCAGGTGCGACAGGATGGTGGCGCGCACCGCCTCCAGTGCCTGGCGCCGGTCGGGCGGCAGGCTGTCCAGATAGGCCAAGGGTGTCGTCGCAGTCAAGATCATGGGCCTTTTTGCCCCATATGCAGCCCCGGCGCAAGTCCGATTCTCACTCTCCACGCGCCGAGCGCACGATCAAGCCCACATATCGCCCCGTCCGCATTCGCGGCGGGGAAGCCCCTTCTCAACTGGCGCAAGCGGGAGAGGGTACGGCCGTCTATCGGTGCCAAAGCGTTTGATCCAGGCTCAAAGAGACTCTGGTTAGCGCCTCCTGAACAGGTAGAAGAGCCGCGGATACGAGAGCCGCGGATCATCCCCGTAGCGCCAGCCGTCGACGGGGTCCCAGCCAAGCTGCTTCAGACACTTGATGAGCTTCAGCGCGTCGTACCGCTTGAAACGGAACACCGAGAATTCGCGCTCGCC
>JBBRLA010000003.1:0-37884 GCA_038231615.1 Polyangia bacterium
CCGCTGTACCGTCTCCAACTCGACGTTCCCCGGCCGGCCGCGCGTCGGCCCCTGCTCGATCGCCTGGATCGCCATGTCCAGGGCCAGGTCCTCGGCCCCGGCGTCCTTGAGCAGGACCGACCTGATCGCTTTGAGCGCACGAGTGATGATGCTCTTCTTGGTTTGCTGGACAATCAGATCACTCAGCAGGTCCCGGCACCTCCGCGAATCCACCTGGGCCACGTCCCCGTGGAAGGTGATGCCGCCGTTGCCCGAGTCGGTGACCTCCTGCGAGAGCCGGCACGTCACCAGAAGGTGCCGAAAGCACCACACCACGCCAACCTGCCGGCCGGGCCACTCTTTGGTCTCGTGCAGCGAGAGGGCGAGCTGCATGAGCCGCGTCCGATCGTCGGCCTCCCCCAGGTTCTGGACGATCTGGTAGATCGTCATGGAGCAGAAGTCCAGGCGCCCCTGATACAGGCCGGACTGGACGTCCTTGGTCATCTGGCTGCGGGCGTGCTGCCCTTGTTCCAGGATCTGGATCTCCGAGGTCACGGCCTCCTTTCCCTTTTGCAGGACGGCGACGCGATCTTCCCAGGTGGCGCAAGCATCCAGGTTCAAAAGGGAAATGCAGGGGCGGACCCGCCGGGCCGGGTGAAAGGCGTCGTTGTGGGCCCGATTCGGATCGGGCCCGTTGTGCTCTTGGGTTTGTTCCATGGGGGAGAAATAAGCGCCGGCAAATGCCGTTCAACCCCCGCCATGTCGATAGTTGAGAATAGTTGATCGCCGGGATCTGGCGGGATCTGGCGCCCTGCCGGCGATCCTCTGAAAGCACGACCACGGACTTCTCGGACCCGTGCAAAGGTTGCACTAACTGCCCAACCCGGGTCTCATGCTATGTCCTTGTCCCATGAACCAGATCCACGATATGTTTGCTGTATTCGGTACCGATCAACCCCATGGCGCCATGGGCGATCGCCTCTTCGCCGACCAGATGGTCGGCCTGCGCAACCCGCTTATCAATTTTGGCCGGGATCGGTGGGCCCCGCTCTTGCAGCCCGAATACGTGCGCCGCATGCGCGAGCCCTGGGTTGGCAGCAACAGCGAGCAGCAGATCAGCTTCGAGACGCTGGGCGAGGTGTGCTGCACCTATCGGTTACCCGAAGGCCGCACCCCGGTGCAGGTCTTCGCCGACGAGGCCCCCGGGTTGTCCGCCGAGCAGCGCGACACGCTGCGGGGCTGGACCGAGGTCATCAAGGGGCCCTTCGACTTCATCGAGCGGCGCGAGCACCTGAGCGTAGTGACCCAGATCGACTCGACCGGCCGATCGTTTCAGGTCCACTCTCCGATGATGGCCCTCCTTCCCGAACTCCTGGGCCCGGGCATGTTGCTGCTCGGGCGGCTGGTCCCGGTCCGTGACTTCTTCATCAACCTGGGCGCCTTCCAGATCGTTGTGCCGGAGGCCCGGGACCAGGTCGTCCGCTTTTATCGACAGAAGTTTAACCGCAACGTGAGGAGCCAGGCGCGGTGGACGCCGATGGGAGGTCAGAACGCGCCGGCCTCGACGGCGCCGTGCCCGTGCAGCAGCGGACGCCGATACAAGAAATGCTGCCAGCCCCGCTGAGAGGACCTGGATCGTCTGGTGCCCTTCCTTTTCTTTTGACGGCGCAACCTTCGAGTGGCAGTAATGGCCCATTATAATGAAAAAAAGAAGCAACCAGAGAGTGACGAGATAATCACGGTGGACACCTCGTCCCCTTCGTCCCCTCGAAAAGAGCAGCGAAAAGAAGGTGCCCTTCCGGGCACTCGATACTATACAGTGAACTGAAATGGCGATCGACTTCAAGAAGAAATTAATATCCAAAGCCACGGAAGTGGTGATCGATCCTATCAAACTCTATGATACGCTCGATCGAGCCACTGATAAAGGCCCACTTCGACCGGCACAGGAGGCCGTTCTGAGTGGCTGGTTCTCGTCGGGGCGCGAGAAAAGAGACATTATTGTTAAGCTGCATACCGGACAGGGTAAGACCCTTATTGGGTTGCTCATGTTGCAGTCGCGGTTGAACGAAAAAAAGGGACCGGCGCTATATCTGTGTCCAGATAATTATTTGATTGAGCAATCACGCGCTCAAGCTAAGCAGTTCGGCATCACCACATGTATTGCCGATCCAGATATCCCAGACGAATTCTCCGATGGTAAAAAGATTCTCGTAACGTCTGTTCAAAAGCTCTTCAATGGGCTCACTAAGTTTGGACTTGGTCGCAGGTCTCTGCAAGTCGGTGCGCTTCTTATGGACGATGCCCACGCATGTTCAGATATTATCAGGGAGCAAACGCGGATTCGACTACCAAAAGACGACCAAGCATATAGTTCTATTAGAGCGCTCTTCGCTACCGAACTTGAACAACAAGGCATTGGAACCTATGCGGATATCTGTCATGACAAGCACGACGCTCTGCTTCCAGTCCCCTATTGGGCTTGGGTTGAGCGTGAGTCGGAAGTCGCGAGAATTCTATCGAGTGGGAGCGATCGCAAACCCATCAAGTTTGCCTGGCCGCTTTTAAAAAACATCTTAGGTTATTGCCAGTGTCTAGTCTCTGGCGGAGCCGTTGAGATCGAGCCTTATATTCCTCCGCTTGATTTGTTCGGAACATACTGGAATGCTCTACATAGGATTTTCATGTCGGCAACTGTGACCGACGATGCTTTCCTAGTAAAGGGTCTTCGCCTGTCATCTGAAACTATTCTTTCTCCGCTCACCTATGAAAAGGAGCGCTGGTCAGGAGAGAAGATGGTTCTCGTTCCATCGCTCATGGACGAATCGCTAACTCGAACAGAGATAGTGAACCTCTTTGGACCTCCATCAACAGGTCGTAAGTACGGCATCGTGGCTCTTGCTCCTAGTTTCAATTCAACGAAAGACTGGCAAGCTTGCGGTGCAAGAATCGCAACCAAGGATACAATTATCGAGGAAGTTGAGCGACTACGACAATGTAACTACCAAGAGACAGTGGTATTAGCCAACAGGTATGATGGCATTGATTTGCCGGACGACACCTGTCGTATACTCATATTTGATTCGAAGCCTTACTCGGAAAACCTAGTCGATCTGTATCAAGAAGATTGTCGCCCTGATAGCGCTGCTACATTGATGCGCACTGTTCGCGACGTCGAGCAAGGTCTAGGCCGAAGTGTCCGAGGAGAGAAGGATTACTCTGTAATCGTCCTTATCGGGCCTGACCTAGTACGCCTCATCCGTGATAAGAACTCTCGAAAGTTCCTATCTAGCCAGATGGATACCCAGATCGGAATCGGCCTTGATGTCACCAATTGGGCATGTCAAGAAATTGAAAAAGGTGAGATTCCGAGGGTAGCCTTCAATGATGTGGTTCGGCAATGCATTAGCCGAGATGCGGACTGGAAGGCATTTTATGTTGAGCAGATGGAAGCAGTAAAACCAGTTGGCCCCAACGAGCGAATTTTGAAACTTTACGAGGCTGAATTGGCATCTGAACAAGCCTATCAATCTGGTGATTATGGCGGCGCGACCAAAATGATGCAGAAGCTATTGGATGACAAATTGGCGGCTGGTGATGACCGCGCCTGGTATTTGCAGCAGATCGCAAGATACAATTATAAAGCTGCTCGAACTGAGTCTCAAGGTTATCAGGTAGCAGCCTACAATGGAAATCGCCGTCTACTTCGGCCCCCTGAAGGCGTCACGATAGCGAAGCTTACAATAGTGAGTCAGGGGCGCGTTGATCGGATTGTCAAGTGGATAAATCAGTTCGAAAACTATCAGCAACTCGCTGTTGCAGTCGGCGATATCCTTACCAATCTATCGTTCGGTGTAAAAGCTGACAAGTTCGAGCATGCATTAGATGAGCTTAGTCGGGCAATCGGGTTCATAGGAGAGCGACCTGATAAGGAGTGGAAAGAGGGTCCTGACAACCTCTGGGCATTGGACGACACTCAATACATCCTATGGGAGTGCAAGAACGAGGTCACGGTTGATCGCGCAGATGTAAATAAGTATGAATCCGACCAAATGAACCGCTCTTGCTCTTGGTTTGGCAAGCACTACGCAGGATATCAGGCTAAGAAGATCCTCGTGATTCCTACCCATAAGGTTGCTAGTGCTGCTGCGTTTTCTCATCATGACGTCCAAATCATGCGTGTGCTAGAACTCGGGCGCCTAGTGAAGGCTGTTCGTAGCTTTTTCAAATCCTTCGAGTCTCTTAACCTACGGGATCTTTCAGCTACAAATATCCAACTACTTGTCGATAGCCACAATTTGTCAGTAACCAAACTAACAGATTCGACTTATACGAAGCCGTTCAAGAATCATTGATTAATACAATTGACCAGGCTCCATATCGACACAGCCGACCTGGTTAGGACGGTCAGGTGATTACGATGTTGGCGGGCCGGCGCTGTGCCAAGTGAGTGAAGTGAGTGAGCAGGAGCGTTGCGATGAGCATTCAGGTCGTTCTCATTCCGGATCACACTTCCCGGGGCTTCCTTCAACCGATGGCCGCGCTGTTGAACTCTCAGCAGGACGACTTCGAGATTCAGGTATGTACGAAGATCCCAATGGTAAGCACCCTGCATCAGGCTGATATGGACATCGACATTGTCGAGGGCATGGATGATGTCGCGCGGTGCAAAGTAGCCCTCGGACTTCGCGACAAGGATCTCCTGGTGCGATTCATCGGCGCTGTTCTTTCGTCGCGGGCGCATGGCCTGACCAACTTATTTGTCGCCGGTTCGAAGCTGAGCGAACAACCGCCCCGAGTTACGATCATTTCGACCCGATTTATCAAGAACGAACTCCTGCCCGCGGACCCAGCGTACAACAGACAACGGCACGCTCTGTGTCATCTCGTCGTTTGCAGCATGCTCGGTGCGTTCTTGGATATGATCGCGCATTCCGATCGTGGCTGCCTGCTGGACTTCAACTCGTCTACGCCGAATATTGGACGAAAGATAGACATCGGGTATTCGTTCTGCGACGACTGCCTTCAGCATATCGAGCGCCATCCGCTCGGTAACTCGATCTCGATCATCTGCGGAGCCTTGAAGGCGTCAGGAGAAGGATCTATGCTGCCCGGCGTGGGATCCAAATCCGATGTAGCGATCCCAGCCCATCCCGCATGGCTGATGGACTTGGAATCTAGCTCGCTGACCATTGTCAGTCTGCGCAGAGCGATGAGGGCAACACTACGCGGAGACGCAGATTTGGACGCCTTCTGCCAGAACTACTTTTCGTCGGCCTACGATCGTTTCAGCAGTGGTATGGAGCGCACGCGGAAACTCAACATTTTCTTTGAGCAAATTGTTGATCTTGCCTTGATCAAGAAGCGCTTGATCGAGCATTACCTAGAGGCTGGCTGAAGTGGGGACTGACTGTCACCAGCATCCCCTTCTCGTTGAGGAGGAGGTGGCCTTCATCCGATCCCCAAATCTAAGGTCTGCTACTCAGGTACTCGTTTCGTCCATTGCCAGCAGTTCAGGGAGGGTCACGCCGAACGCATGACAGAGCTTGAGCAGGGTGCTGATTTTCGGATCTGTCTGCCCGTATTCGATCTTCTGAATCGTCCGCCACGCCAGCCCGAAGTCCTCCAAGTCTTCCTGCCTCAACCCACGTGATTCGCGCATCTGACGCACTCGCCGAGCGAAACGCGACTGAAATTCCGTCAAATCCACACACAGGGATTGTCATCATCCGATCTTGGGTGTACACGTACTGTGGTGTGCCCGACCTGGGCGCGAATAATTTGACATTCGATGGAGTCGCCCATGACCCCCCACCCCTGGGCCCAGACCCTTCGCGCCGCCCGCGAGGCTGCTCACCTCACCCGCCCCCAACTGGCCCGCCGCGCCGGCCTCTCCGAAAGCTCCCTCAAAAACTTTGAGTCCGGCCGCTGCCATCCCTCCCCGGCCAGCCTGCACCTGCTCCAGGCGGTCCCCGAACTCCGCCTCCAAGGCTTCGCCCCCCAAGCCCCCGACAGCCTCTTCTGGCCGAATTGCTGGCTGGCCCCGGACTTCGACCCCATCAAGATGGCCCGCGAGCTGGAACTCCAGGTCAACGGCCGCGGCGGGCATCTGGATCAGACTTCGCTCTACCTGGACCCCCTCTCCGCCGCCTGCTGGTGCGCCCTGGCCGAGGAAGAGGGCTACCTGGCCGCTCGTGCCGAGATGCCGCTGGACCGCGCCGCCCTGCAAGCCCGCCACTGCGCCGGCCCGGCCGCCCTGGATGTCATCGGCCTCGGCTCCGGCGACGCCAGAGAAGAGGTCCGCCTGGTCCACCATCTGGTCCGCGAACCCGCCGACCCCAACCACCCCCGCGACCTGCGCCTCTTCCTGCTGGACATCAGCCAGCCGCTGCTGGGCGCCGCCTACCGCCATGCGGACTCCCGCCTGCGCCCCCACGGCGTCGCTGTCTGCGCCATTCAGGGGGACTTCCACCATCTTTCTCGCTATACCCAGCTCCTCCGCGACCCCGAGGGCCGCCCCCGTCGCCGGCTTGTCTGTCTGTTTGGCAACACGTTCGCCAATCTCCACAACGAGATCCTCTTCGTCCGCAACAGCCTGATCGGCTTCGCCCCG
This sequence comes from Polyangia bacterium, assembly GCA_038231615.1. Taxonomy (GTDB): domain Bacteria; phylum Myxococcota_A; class Polyangia; order Palsa-1104; family JAEUJZ01; genus JBBRLA01. Next base: position 6,593 of record JBBRLA010000003.1, read on the forward strand.
GGCGACCTGCTCCTGCTGAATGTCCCGCTGGTCTGCGCCCCCGCCGACCGGCCCGATGAGATCCTGCGCCGGGACCCGCGGCTCTCGGGCCGACTGCCCCAGTCGCTCTCGGGCATCCAGGGCCGCTACGAGGAATGGCTCACCGGCCCGATCCGCCGCTACGGCAAGGGGGTACATTCCGTGGAGCTGAGCACGCACCTGGACACGGCAGCCTGCCCGGTCCCCGGCTCCTATGCCGCCGAAGTCCGGGCTCGGGTCCACCTCATCAACGGCGAGGAGCGGTCATTTTCGTTGATATACCTGAAGCGCTACGACGTGCAGAAGCTGGTCGAGTGCATGCAAAAGGAGGGCTGGGCCCCCGTCGATGGCTGGAAGTACGCCGAGCAGCATCACCCGCGGCTCCTCTATCTATTCCGCAAGCAGGGGTAGTCGAGCAATCATGCGACCTACTCGACAAGCCGACCACGTCGCCATCCTAGCCTTCATGCTACAGGAGTATATGTTGGCACGACGTGAGCGGATGCGAGAGGCTCTCAGCTTGAGACCGCCCAGGTCCCGATCGAGATCCACTGATCACGGCTGTGAGGAGAGCCAGGCACGCTTCGTGCCAAGGGTCACTTGACGTACCCTCGGTACAGGGGCTAGGCTTGCTGTGGCAGGGCACCCAGATGGCAGACAAGCAGAAAAGTCTTGGGCATACCGTCCTGGGCTGGTTCGTGGTCCCGGGTGACGGCGACGTCGACGCCGAAGGGCGTTCCTCCTCGGGAGCGTCTCGGCAAAATGCCGCTTCCAGGGCCCCCCAGAAGGGCCCGGCCTCCGACGCCGCTGTGGACGACCTCATCGCCCGCTACGCCAACGCGCCGCCACCGCCGCCGGTCAACCATTCGGTCCCGCAGCGCCCGCCGGTCTCCGCATCGCCCGGGCGACCACCTCCATCGTCCCAAGGCCCGGGACCGGGCAAGGCCGGCAGTCCACCGGGCGCCCCGGCCGACGCCCGGACGATGGTTGGCGCCAGTGCGGGCGCTGGCAGCTCCGTCATCACCCAGGAGGTCCCCGTGATCGCCACCGGCTCGGGGCCCGCCAGGCCGGGCGCTCCCCTGGATTTCCCTGACATCTTCAAGCGGCAGGGCCTGTCCGCCGAGCAGCAGGGGCACGTCGAGCGCGCCCTGATGTTGCTGCACAACCTGCCCAAGGAGACGCCCAACGAGATCAAGCGCCAGATTGTCGAGGCGTCCCTTCTGGCCTTCGGCTTCCCCATCGACAAGATCATCGAGTCCGCCGCTCTGCACCTGCGCGCCCTTGACCGCTACACGGACAAGGGGCAGAAGGAGACCCAGATCCTGCTGGAGGAATCCAACCAGCGCCTGAAGGAGCTGGAGGCCGAGGCCGCCCGGGTGCGCCAGGTCATGCAGGAGCAGCTCGCCGGGCAGCAGTCGCTGTCCACCACCTGTGGGCAGCACAAGGTAAAAGTCCAGGAGATCCTGGACTTCTTCGGCAAGGAGGCCGTCGAACGCGTCCGCGCCTCGTCGGTCAAGCTGCGCGACGGCTAGGCCCGCTTGCCCTTTTTCCTCTGGTTTCTCGCTACCGGGCCAGCGGCCCGACACAAGGAGTTCATCGATGTCTTTCTTCGCTCGGATCGGCAACCTCTGGAAAGGGTTCGTCAGCCTGTGGATCTCGGATATCGAGAAGGACCACCCCGAAATCGCCTATGAGAACGCGATCAACTCGATGATCGAGAAATATTCTTCCCTGAAGAAGGCGACCGCCGCGATCATCCGCCGCCGCGAGGAGATCACCGAGCGCCTGACTTCCCAGAGCAAGGAACTGGCCCAGATCAGCCACGACCTGAACGCTGCGGTGGAGACCGGCCAGGACGATCTGGCGGTGGTGCTGATCCAGAAGAAGAATGGGCTGGAGGCCTCGGTCGGGGACCTGAAGGCCGACCTGGAGGCGGCCCAGAAGGACGCCGACGGCGCCAAGAACGCGCTGATGTCGGTCCAGTCAGAGATCAAGAAGCTGAAGTCCGAGAAGGAAAACATGATGGCCAAGATGGCCTCGGCCCAGGCGCGCATCCGCATCCAGGATCAGCTCGAAGGCCTGTCGGTCGACGCCGAGGTCAAGGCCCTGGACAACGTGCGCGAGCACATCAAGAACCAGATCGCCCAGGCCAGCCTGTCCAAGGAGCTGGGCGAGACCAACCTGGACACCCGCCTGTCCCAGCTCCGCCAGTCCTCGGGCGACGTCACCGCCAAGTCCCAGCTCGCCGAGCTGAAGGCCGCCTCGGCGGCCCGTAAAGCCGGCGTGAAGTCGATGTGACGGTACCCGCCGCCTCGGCAGTCCCAGGGGACGCCCAGGAAAGCGACGTACAGTCGCGCTGCACCTCCCAGGGACGACCGTCCGGCAGGTAGATCGACAAGGCACGTGCAAATCGCATGATGATGACCGATGAACACCGGGACCCTTTTTAGGCGGAGTGTGGCGTGAGCCAGGAACTCGACAAGAAGAGGACGCCGCCCTACGCCCGCTACGCGTTCTGGAACTCCTACAACCTCTCGATCCTGGGGGTGGCGGCGACGGCGGCGGCGGCCACCGGGCACATCTGGATCGGCGCGGCGGCGGCGGCCGGCGAGGTGGTGTGGATGCTCTTCGCGCCGGACTCGCGGCTTTTGCGTTATCTGTGGTTCGACAAGATCTGGAACGGGGAAAAACTGGCCCTGCGCAAGCAGCGCCAGAAGGAGAAGTTCGCCGCGCTGCCCGACCTGGAGAAGGCCCGCGCCCTGGCCCTGCGCGAGTTACAGGAGCGCATTCAGAAGCTCTCGGCGGACAACCCCTCGTTCACCGCGGAGCTTCTGCACGACGACCTGTCGCGGCTGGACCTTCTGGTCGACGACTTTTTGGACCTGGCCGCGGTCAGCAACCGTTATGAGAACTACGTCCGCACCATCGACCTGCGTGACATCGAAGCCGACCTGCGCAAGTACGAGCTTCAGGCGGACAACCTGCCCCCCGGGGACTCGCGACGCGAGGTGGCGCAGAAGAACCTGCAGGTGCTGCTCCAGCGCAAGGACCGCTACAAGGAGCTGCGAAAGAACTTGACGACGGTGCGCGGGCAGATGGATTTGATGGAAAACACCTTCCGTCTGCTGGCCGACGAGATCGTCACCATGGACAGTCCGGCCGAACTGGGGCAGCGACTGGACGAGATGCGCCTGGGGGTCGAGGCGGCGCAGAAGACCGCCCGCGAGACCGAAAGATTCCTGCAAGCCGTGGAAAGGTAAAGACGGACCTATGAGTACGATGAACCAGAGCACTCCGGGGCGGCTGCCGGGATGGGCCGACGAACTGCGCCGCCGCTACATCCGGGGCGAGGCGTCACAGTTCGTGCTGCATGGCAACGTCCATGATGTGATCCTCGACGACCCCGACGGGGTGCCGGGGAAGGGAGACGACGAGCGGCTGCTTTCTCTATCGGAATTTCTGTTCCGGGTGCTTTTGGACAAGAAGACCAGCATCGCCCTGTATAACGTCTCGACGGGGGTGCGCTTCGTCAAGGGGAAGATCCCCCAGGGCTGCGAGGACCTGGTGCTGCACAAGGACCCGCAGCACGTGCTGCCCTTGCTGGAGCGGGCGCTGACGACGCAGCCGGGGATGGCGGTGGTGATGGAGTATGCCGAGGCCATCGCTCCCGCGGGGGAGACCAGCTTTTCGACGACCGACGATCGGGCGGCGGTGGTGACGTTGCAGCGCTGGTCGAACCTGCCGGCGATCGACCGCAACGACAACGTGGTGCTGATGCTGGTCGAGAACCTCTCGGAGCTGCACGGCAAGCTGGTGGCCAACCCGCGGGTGGCCACAGTGCGGGTGCCGATGCCCGACAAGGACGAACGGGCGGCGTTGCTTCTGCACCTGAACCCGCAGATGCCCAAAGCCGATGCGGAGATGTATGCCGAGATCACCGCCGGCCTGAAGTCGATCCAGATCAAGGGCATTCTGTCGCCGGCCAAGACGACGGACGAGTCCAAGGAGAGGAACGACCGGCTGCACTACATCACCGAGCTTCTGGGGGGCGGGCCGGAGGCGCTTTTGCGGGCCGGGAAGCTGGCGCAGATCACCGCGGGGATGCAGAAGGAGGAGATCCGCCGGCTGATCGCCCCCGATGGTCCGGCGCCGGGGCCGGGGCAGGGTGCCCGCAGCGCCGACGACCGGGAGGCGACGCTGCGCCTCATTGCCGCGCGCAAGCGGGAGATCATCGAGCGGGAGTGCTACGGCCTCATCGAGTTCGTCGAGCCCAAGCACGGCTTCGACGTGGTCGGCGGACTTGAGGCGGTGAAGCAGGACCTTTTGCAGGTGGCCAAGAACATCCGCGAGGGGCGGCGCAGCCGGGTGCCGATGGGGATGCTCTTCACCGGTCCGATGGGGACGGGCAAGACCTTCGTCGCCGAGGCCTTCGCCAAGGAGAGCGGCCTGACGACCATCAAGCTGAAGAACTTCCGCAGCAAGTGGGTCGGCGCCACCGAGGGCAACCTGGAGCGCATCCTGCAGGTGGTGCAGGCCATCGGGCAGGTGATGGTGATCATCGACGAGGGGGACCGGGCCTTCGGCAACCAGGGGGAGGACGACGGGGGCACCGGGTCGCGGGTCATCGGGCGGCTGAAGGAGTTCATGTCCGATACCAACAACCGGGGGCGGGTGCTCTTCGTGCTGATGACCAACCGGCCGGACAAGCTGGACGTGGACATCAAGCGGGCGGGGCGCCTGGACCGGAAGATCCCCTTTTTGTATCCGCAGTCGGCGGAGGAGGTGGAGACCATCGTTTTGGCCCAGTTCAAGAAGAACCGGGTGTTAAGCGAGGTGCGCTTCCCAGAAGAGCGGGAGGAACTTGCCGGCATCGTCGGGTCGTCCAACGCGGACATCGAGGCCATCGTGCTTCTGGCCAGCGACTACGCCAGCGAGCGAGTGCCGGAGGCGGCGGTGACGCTTTTAGACCTGCGGCGGGCGATGCACGATTACCTGCCCTCGCGGGACACGGAGATGCTGGAATACATGGAGCTTCTGGCGGTGTTCGAGGCGTCCAACCGGCGCATGCTGCCGAAGAAGTACGCCGAGGTGAAGGTGGAGGAGCTTCAGGCGCGGCTGCAGGACCTGCGTCTGCGCGTCGGCAACCGCCGGTAGGCCGGGTAAAGATTACAATCTATCGCAAGGAGAAAACGATGACCCTGTTCCCCGAAGTCCACCTTGACAACTACCAGGCCGAGGCCATTGCCAGGGGCCTCTTCGCCGTGGCCAAGGCCGACGGCATCCACGAGCGGGAGGCGGCGCTGGTGGCGTCGTTCTGGGCCGAAGCCGGCGGCAGCGCCCAGTCGCTGAGCGAGCTGGAGCGCCGCGAGGCGATCTCGGAGCAGGAACTATCCGCCGCCCTGCCCACCCAGGCCCACCGCCAGCTCTTCCTGAAGACCGCGGTGCTGCTGTCCTTCGCCGACGGCACGGTCAGCGACAAGGAGAAGGAAATCCTCGGGCGCTACGCCGCCTGCCTGGAGCTGGCCAAAGAACTCCCGCAGATGGAGACCGAAGTGAAGGAGTTCTTGTTGGGCCACCTTTCGCACATCCACAACGTCGACGCCGTGGCCGCAGTGGCCAAGAAGCTGGGCATCTGACAGGGGGAACGGAGACCGGCTGGGCCTGACTTGCAGTCCGGCGACGAAACGCTATGCTGCTCTTATGGAACCTGGCGAACTGAACTTGGCTCTGCCGGCCCACTCGAAGCTTGTCGGCGAGTGGCTCTCGCTCCCCAAGGAACAGGGCGCCGAACTGATCAACGGACGGATCGTTTACCGAGCCATGCCCTATGTGCAACATGGCAATGCACAGGGCAATGTTTTCGCCCAACTCGCCGGGGCCCAGTTTCCGCTGGATGACCATCCTGGCTGGTGGCTGAGCCTGGAGGTGGACCTGCTGATCGGCGGGCAGGGCATGAGGCCTGACCTGGCAGGATGGCGGCGGGACAGGCACCCCGATCCTCCGGATCCGGTGCTGATCGGCGGGAAAAAAGTGATTGCCACCCCCCCCGACTGGGTCTGCGAGGTCCTTTCGCCATCGACCGCCGACCAGGATCTAGGACCCAAGCGGGAAGCCTATTATCGGGCACAAGTGGGCCATTACTGGGTGGTGGACATGGAAAACGAGGTCTTGACCATCTTCCGCTGGACCCAGGTGGGTTATGCCTTCCTGACTGCTGCCGGCAAGTCTGAGATCATAAAACCTGAGCCCTTTGAATCCATCGACTTCAAGGTGAGCTGGCTTTTCCTCAGCAACAAATCCAGGGCGCAACTCGAACTCACCTATTCGAAGTGAACCCCTTTCGAGTAAGTGATCCCTATGTCAGAAACGGCGCGATGCTACCTAGAGCGTCACCGTCAGGCGGGTCCGGGTGGTGGCGCCGATGGGGTCCTCGTGGACCTCGATGTGGCCGCCGTGGGCCAGGGACGCCAGGTGGGCATAGTGCAGCCCCAGTCCGGCGCTGACCACACTGGAGGTCGCCCCCCTGCCGATGTGGATGCGCTCGCTTTGGGGCAGCCATTCTCCGTCGGCGACCATCTCCAGAAGCAGACGTTCGGAAAGGCCCGGGGCGGTGCCGGGGATGCGTTCGGCGCGCAGGCGCACGGTGCTGCCGGCCTCGCTGTAGCGCAGGGCGTGGTCCAAAAGGGCGTGCAGCAGGCGGGCCGCCACCTCGCTGTCGATAGACGAGGAGAGGCCCGGGGGCACGTCGGCGACCAGCGTGAGGTCCCGGAGGGTCGCCTCATGCTGGCGCTGGGCAAAGACCTCCTTCACCAGATGGGCGATCGGGGTGAGCATCCGCCGGGGCTCCAGGGTGCCCTCTTCCAGGCGGCCCAGGTCCACCAGCATGGTGGCGGCCCGGCGCAGGCGGCCGACGGCGGCGCGGCAGTCCGCCAGGGCCTCCAGGACCTCGGGATCGGCGCCGGTGCCCAGGCGATCGTCCACGTAGGCCAGGTTCGATGAGAGCCCGGCCAGGGGGTTGCGCAGATCGTGGACCAGCCGCTGGGTCAGGTCGTGGCGCAGGGACGCCTTTTCGCCGCCGCCGCGCAGGGCGCCCAAAAGGCCGGGGCCGGGATGGCCGGGGTAACTGGACCGGCGCTCGCCCCGGGCGGAGAGGGCCAGGTAGGCGCGCAGGCGCAGGAGGGTGACCTGGGGGATGGCGGTGAGCGGCAGGATGTCGTCGGCGCCCAGGGTCTTGGCCTCAAAAAGGGCGGCCTGCTCCGGGGCGCTGCTGAGCATCAGGACCGGGACGTAGCGCCGCCCCTCCTGCGCGGCGCGGACGCGGAGGCCGTGGACGGCGCGGGCGCCGGTCATGACCTCCAGGGTGGGATGCTCGTGGGTCAGGATGACCATGTCGTGCTCTTCGGAGGCGAAACGGCGTGCCGCCTCGCCCGCGTCAGCGGCGTGGTCGATGGCGAAGCCATCCTCCAGGAGCATTCGTTCAATCGCGGTCTGGGGCACGCTGGGCCCCGCGCCGCGCGCTTCAATGGGAGCAATCATCAGTCGAGGCACACCGCCTACTTAACCCCCTGCCTCGACGAGATCAACCCCTGTGGATGAGTTGGACCAAGGAAGGGCATATTTCGTGCACGGAATGCGCGCGGTGTGCAAGTTCGCCCACCGGGCGGCCGGGTCTTTACGCATTCATTGGGCCCAAAACAGAAGCTGTATTAGGATTGCCTTTAGCCAGGTGCTCGCCCCGGCACCGACTATGCTAGCATTGGAACGGACGACCATGGCCGACAAGTACCCGCGACCCTTTGGTCGATATTCCCTGCTCGCGCCGCTGGCCCAGGGCGGGATGGGGGCGCTTTACCTGGCCTGTGTCGGCGACAGGGGGCTCGAGCGGCTGTGTGTCATAAAGACCGTGCTGCCCCACCTGGCCGACCCGGAGTACGTGGCCCGCTTCCGCGACGAGGCCAAGGTCGTGGTCCGCCTGTCCCATGGCAACCTGGTCCCGGTCTTCGACGCGGGCATGGTCGAGGGCGAACTTTACCTGGCCATGGACCATGTCGACGGCAAGGACCTGCGCGCCGTGTGGAACCGCTGTGCCAAGAAAGGCATCGCCTTCCCCATCGACGTGGCCGTGCACATCGTCCGGGAACTGGCCCGCGGCCTGCACCACGCCCACCACTTCGGCGGCATCAAGCTGGTCCACCGGGACGTCTCGCCGCCGAACGTGCTTCTGGCCTTCTCCGGCGAGATCAAGCTCACCGACTTCGGCCTGGCGTCCTCGACGCTGAAGCTGGAGAAGACCGCCCCCGGCATCATCTATGGAAAAGTCTCCTACATGTCGCCCGAGCAGGCGCGGGGCGAGCCCATCGACGGCCGCACCGATCTGTACGCCGCCGGCATCATCCTGTGGGAGCTTTTGACCGGCAGGCAGCTCTTTCCCCAGTCCGAGGGGCCGGAACTGATCGAGCGGGTGCGCCACCCGGTGCTGGACCCGCCCTCGTCGCGGGCGCCCAGGGTACTGCCGATGCTGGACCAGATTGTCCTCAAGGCGTTGGCCCCCAACCAGGAGGACCGCTACCCCACCGGCGAGGCGCTGCGGGCGGCCCTGGCGGGCTTTTTGGCGGCCCACAAGGACTACATCGCCACTGACGCCGCCCGGGTGGGCGCCTTCCTCCACGACCTCTTCGACGAGGACATCGCAACGGAGCGGGCACAACGGCAGGAGTTACTGGAGCACCTGCACGAGCGCCTGCGCGAGAACGAACGGAGCACCGCGGCCGACCGGGCCACCGCGACGGATCGGGCGCAGCGCAAGGCCGACGTGCTGGCGGCCATCGACCGACAGATGCCGCGGGCTGCGTTAGGGCCGGAGGACCGCAAGCTCACCCCGGACATGCCTTCGATGAATGGTGCCCTGCGGGAGGACGATCTTTCCGGGCGCATCCTGGAGCAACTCACCTCGAACGACACCGAGAAGATGATCGGGGCGATGATCGAGCGCTGGAAGATCAAGCGCAAGATCGGCGAGGGCGGGATGGGGCGGGTGTTCGAGGCGGAGCACATGGAGATCGGGCGCCACGTGGCGATCAAGATCCTCCACCCGGTGTACTCGCGGACGCCGGAGGTGGTGGCCCGCTTCCGCATGGAGGCGCGCTCGGCGTCGCGCATCGGGCACCCCAACATCGTCGAGGTGACCGACAGCGGCACCACGGTGGACGGGGCGTTCTACTTCGTCATGGAGCTTTTGGAGGGGATCGACCTGGCGGACACGCTGTCCCGGGAGACGCGGCTGCCGATCATCCGGGCGCTGGCCATCAGCCACCAGGTGGCGCAGGCGCTTTCCGCGGCCCATCAGATCAACATCGTCCACCGGGACCTGAAGCCCGAGAACATCTACCTCATCAGTCGGGACGGCAACAACGATTTCGTCAAGGTCCTGGACTTCGGCATCGCCAAGTCCCTGGAGGAAGAGAAGATCAAGCTCACCAGCCCCGGCATGGCCATGGGCACGCCGGAGTACATGGCCCCGGAGCAGGCCGGCGGCAAGGGCTGTGACGCCCGCAGCGACGTGTATTCCCTGGGCGCCATCCTCTACGAGATGTTCTCCGGCAGGGCCCCCATTGAAGGGGACAACCTGATGGAGATCCTCATGCGCAAGGCCACCGAAGACCCGGTGGACATCGCCATCCTGCGGCCGGACACCGCCGGGGAGGTGGCACGCCTGGTGATGCGGGCGCTGTCCCGAGACCCGGCGGAGCGACCGCAGACGATGGAGGTCTTCGCCGTCGAGATCAACAATTGCCTGGCGCTGGCCCGGGCCGACGCGGCGCCCGCGGGGTTGCCCCTTTTGCCGCCGCCGCCAACTTCCCAGGGCGGCGAGGCCCAGGTGACCCTGTCGGAGGAGTTCGCCGCGACGCCCCCGCTGGATCTGGTTGACGGGCCGTCGGACGGCGAGCTGCGCCGCAAGCAGTGGCGGCAGGCGGGGTGGTTGCTTTCGGCGGGGGTCGTGGCCGGGCTGGGCGGGGCGCTGCTCTACATGGCGGTGACCGCGCCGGAGAGCGACCCGGGGCCGCCGCCGCGGATTGCCCCTCCGGCACGGCCTGGGAGCGAGAAGAAGGACCCGGTGAAGGTGGCCGGGCCGAAGCAATCCATCGAGCCGCCCCCCGGCGCGCTGGTCCCGGGGCCGACCGTGGACCCCGGCCCTCACAAGCCCGACCGGCCCTCGCCCCCGCTGCGTCCGGTGATCGACGTCAGCGTGGCGAACCAGAAGGTCGAGGAGGGCAACCTGCGGATCAACTCGCACGAATACTCCGTGGCCTACGTGCTGTGCCGCGACGCCTCGGGCAACCCCAAGGTGCGCTCCCGGGCGCTGACCTGCATGGGCGAGGTGGAACTCCAACAGGGGCATTACCAGAAGGCGGCCGATCTGGGCCGGCAGGCCTACCGGGAGAAGCCCAGCAAGGACGTGAACCTCCTGCTCGGCAAGGCCCACTTCAAGCTGAACAACTGTCGCGAGGCCGAGAAGTACTTCGCCAGCGTCCTTTCCGTGGACAGCGGCAACTCCGAGGCGGTGAACGGCATCGAGAAGTGTAGGTAGCGGACAGGGGGTTGGGAGCACATTCCTTGATCCTGTCGCCCCCATCGCGTAGACATTAAGGCTGTTCGGTTTTGTCGCGGGCGACGCGGTCGTCCGATCTCCCAGCTATGAGGTACATCGCAGTGGCGCTCTCGGACTTTTTTTCCAAGGAATCTCGCGGCAGCCGCGCGCTGAAGAAGACGGTGCAGCGCGCCAACGACAAGCATGCCCAGTCGGGCGACCGGTGGAAGGCGCTGGAGGCCTTGCGCGACGATGGCAGCCCGGAGGCCGTCCTGGGCCTCCTGCGGCGCTTCACCTTCCGCTACGACAAGTCCATCGAAGATGAACAGGAGAAGGACTGGGTCTACCACACCCTGGTCGAGTTGGGAGACAAGGTGCTGCCCCAGCTTCGCCAGCACATGCGGGAGACCGACACGCTGGCCTGGCCGCTGAAGGTGCTGGAGAAGGTCGCCAGCGGCGACACCTTCCGTGACGCGCTGCGCGAGCTATGTGAGCGCAACGACAACAGCTACATCCGCGACCCCACCAAGAAGATCCAGCTCGTGCACTTCATGGGCGACCACTGCGACCCGGTGCTGGCCCAGCTGGTGGTGCCCTACGTGGAGGACGCCGACGAGGGGGTGCGCTTCACCGCGGTGGAGGCGGTGGTGCAGCAGAAGAACCAGGAGGTGGGGCTGGTCCCGTTGATCAAGCTCTTTCTGACCCAAAGCGAGGAGTCGCGGCGCATCAAGGTGCGCATCGCCGAGGGGCTGGCCCAGCTGGGCTGGGCGCTGAATGTTCATGGGGGTACGGCGGCGCAGCAGACCGCCGAGTTCGAGCGGGTGCTCTCGGAACTGATCCCGGGCGCCCGCCTGGACGGTCAGAAGAAGCTCAAGCTGCCGGCGACGGAGCGGTAAACCCGCTCCCATCGGACTTCGTTTCTCTCTCGCGTGGCCGAAATGCGGACACCCCTGTCCGGTCAGCGGACAGCAGCCGACCCCAAGCCCTGGAAGCCCGGCGGCCTCGCCGGCCCCCCTCGCCCGTAAAGGCGGCATGGATCGTGCTTTGGTGCGACCCGACCTCAGCTTGAGGTGTCGTGGAGGGACCGATGGAAACCCGGACCTGCTTTATCCCCCTGAGCCTGGTGTGTGTTCTGTTCTCGGCCTGCCTGGACCCGGCGCCCCCCGGGGTCGCGCCCCCGCCGGCCTTCACCGCCCAAGGGCAGAGGCAGTCCCTGGAACTGCTGGCAAAATGGAGCGGCACGCCGTGGCGGGTGCGCTACGAAGCCGAGCATCACACCGCGGCCTTTCTCCAGGGACACAGCCCGACGCTGGGGACCCCCGCGGCCATCGAGACCGCGGCCCGGCAATTTTTACTCAGTTACCGCGCGCTCTTCGGCGTGACCCGGGATGATGAGCTGGTTCATGAGCACACCCAGGTCGATGACCTGGGGATGCGGCACATCCGCTTCATCCAGCGGCTGGGCAAGGTGCCGGTCTTCGGCAGCGCGCTCACGGTCCACGTGGACCCGACCGGGGCGGTCTGTCGGGTGCATGGCAGGACGGTGCCGCTTTCCACGTTCATCGGCTCAGGCCCCACGGACGGCACCCCCCCGATTTCGATGTCGATTTCGATGTCGATCCCTAGCGAGACCGCCAGACAGACCGCGCTGGACCTGGTCCAGAGGACCGCTCCGCAGGCCAGCCTGACCGCCCTGACTCCCGTGCTTTATTATCTGTCCCTGCATTCCGACCTGCGCCTGGTCTTTCGAGTCGAGGTCGAGGGGCAGGATCCCCAGGTCCCCCTGCGACGTGCGCTTTTCCTGGACGCCGCCACCGGCGATCTGGTGCAGGAGGACGAGCGCCTGGCGTTCCTGGGCGTGCCGCAGCCGGCGATGGGCAGCGGGGTCGGGGTGCTGGGCGATCGGAAGCCGCTCGACATCATCCAACAGGATGCCACGTTCTCGCTGCAGGATCTTGTCAGAGGAAAGGCTATCACCCACGCGATGACCCCCGGGGGGCGCCTGCCGGGCAAGATCATCAAGAGCGCGGACCCCGAAAGCTGGGACGTGCCGGGGCAGGGGGCGGCGGTGGACGTGCACGCCCATCTGGCCACGATCTGGGACTACTTCGCCCGGGAGCACCAGCGCTTTGGCTGGGCCGGAGACGGCAAGGGGTCGAGCGCCTCGGTCCACTTTGGCGATCGGCAGGCGATCGCGCTCTTTGACGGCAGGCACCTGATCTTTGGGGATGGCGATGGCGGGGATTATCTGGCGATGGGGGCGGCCCTCGACGTGGTGGCCCATGAGTATACCCACGCGATCCTGCGCAGCGCCGTGGACCTTGCCGGCCACGGGGAAAGCGCGGCCCTGGAGGAGGGGCTGGCGGATCTCTTCGCCTGCTTCGTCGAGCAAACGGCGCAGCCCGATCGGGGCAACTGGACCATCGGGGAGCTGGTGTACCGCCCGGGGGGCGTGATGACCCCGATGCGCAATCTGGAAGACCCGCGAAAGACCGATCAGGCGATGACCTGGGCCCAATACCAGGGCCAGAAGGCGGGGGGCAAGCCCGAAGAGCAGCAACGGGTGGTCGTGAATGCGGGGATCATCGGCCATGCCGGGTACACCCTCGCGCAACGCGCGGGAATTCCCGCGAGCGCCGCCATTTTCTATCGCGCCATGACGGTCTATCTGCATCAGACTGCTGGATTTTTCGACGGCGCCGACGCTGTGCTCGCGGCTGCGCTGGATTTGCACGGTCCCGACTCGGCGGTGATCGACCAGGTGCGGGCGACCTTTGCCGAGGCGGGGGTGGGGACCATTGAAACTGTTGGCGAATCCGCCGGGTCTCAGTAAGGAAGTAAGCGCCAGGCAAATGCCGGCCAAGGGTATGCAAATTTAGCACGGCAGTGGGTAAAACTGGCACACTCCGTGGTGCGTATTGGGTCTCAACTTACAACTCCGGGAGGCGTTGTTTTCGTCGTCGATCGAGCTTGACTCCGACGTCGCTGACACGCAGAACAAGAGGTATGGCAAGTACGACGTACGGGGCGCGAAACGGGTTCGGTCGACAGATCCTTTTGGTGGGCGGCATCGGCCGCATGGAGGCCCAGTACCGCGCGCTCATCGAATCGCGCGGTTTTGAACTGATCTATCGGGAGCGGAAAATCACCGGAGGGACGCCCCCGGCGACCCTGATGGCGATCCTGGTGGTGACCACGGTGGTGTCGCATCCCCTTCGCGAGCATGCGGCGCGACTGGCCGCTGCGTGTCGGGTCCCAATCGTGTACCTGAGGGCCGCCTCCCTGTCGGCGGTGCGACGAGCGCTTGATGAGGCGATCGGCTCCGAGCACGGCGCCCACGTCTAAACAGAAGCACCTGGACCGGGCATCTTTTGGCGTACCGCCTCACTCCCTCGGTTACGACCAGTAGGTCGCTCCCTCGGTCGCTGCGGAATGGGCCCACGCGGCTGAGCGCATGCGAAGCCGTGGGGAGCGCCAAAATCTGCTCCGGCCATGTGCTTCTTGCTGAGATGACTCTTCATCGACTTGACCCTGTATAGCCAGGGACTCGACTCCAATAGGAGCGGGCCGCGGTTTACTTGGCCTTTGCTGGGGACTCGCGGAAAATGTCCGGGCATGACGTCTTCAGAAAAGAAAATCATCGTCCAGAAGTACGGCGGATCGTCGGTGGCCGACCCGGCCCGGCTGCGGCAGGTGGCCGCCCGGGTCGCCGCCACCGTGAAGCAGGGTTTTCGGGTGGTGGTGGTGGTCTCGGCGATGGGCAAGACCACCGACGAACTGCTGGCCCTGGCGCGGACCATCTCACCCTCGCCGCCGCGACGCGAGCTGGACATGCTCCTGTCCACCGGCGAGCGCATCTCGATGGCCCTTCTGGCGATGGCCCTCTCCGAGCTGGGCGTCGACGCCATCAGCTTCACCGGCTCCCAGTCGGGCATCCTGACCAACGATCGCCACTCCGGCGCCCGCATCATCGAGGTGCGCCCGGTGCGCATCGAGGACGAGCTTTTCCGGGACAAGGTGGTCATCGTGGCCGGCTTCCAGGGCATGAGCTACAAGCGGGAGATCACCACCCTGGGGCGCGGCGGCTCGGACACCACCGCCGTGGCCCTGGCGGCGGCCCTTTTCGCCGAGTCCTGCGAGATCTACTCCGACGTGGACGGGGTCTACTCGGCGGACCCGCGGGTGGTAAAGGAGGCGCGGCACCTGCCCGAGATCGGTTATGAGGAGATGCAGGAGCTTTCCACCCATGGCGCCCGGGTGCTGAACGCCCAGGCGGTGCAGTGGGCCCGGGAGGCGGGCATCGTCATCCACGCCAGGCGGACCACGCCCAAGGGCGGCCTTGGCGAAGCCGAAAGAGAGACCCGGGTGGGCCGACAGGAAGACATTGCCCGGGGCGCCCAGGCAACCGGCGGGCGGCCGGCGACCACCGCGGTCACCGGCACCCGGAAGGTGGTGGTGCTGACGGCGGAGGACGGGGCGAAGGTGCTGGAGAAGCTCGACGAGGAGGGGGCGACGCTGCGTCACGTGCGCCTGCCAGGGGGGACCGCCTCGGGGACAACCTCGGGCCGCCTGGAGATCACCCTGACCTGCGAGGACCTGCCGGACTGGGGGCGGACGCTTCAGGAACTCGCGAAAACCTCCCCCGGCCTGCGCGTGGACGAGTCCCTGGGGATGGTGACGGCGGTCGGGCCCGGCGTGGGGGCGAGCCCCCGGGTGCTGCTGCTGGCACAGCGAGCGCTTTCAGCGGGGGGCCTTCATCTGAACCGGATGGACGCCAGCCCCCTGCGGCTCTGCGCCTGGTTGCCCGAAGGGGAGGTGGACCAGGGCACGCGCCTCCTGCACCGGGCGCTCATCTGTGAACAGCAGCCTCAAAACGTAGATATGATTTGACCGGCGACTCGTAGCCGATCCGACCCCTGGCTACGTGGGCGTGGCTTTTTGTCCGGCCATCTGATCCAGATTGACCTGCATGCGCTGGATCCGCTTCAGGAGCAGCAGGGCGACGACGCCCAGGAGCACGGCGAACCACAGCGTGGCCAGCCGGATGAGCAGCGTGGCCGCCACTGCCACCGACTGGCTCATCCCGCCGGCCAGCTTCGTCAGCAGCACCGCCATACCGCCTTCGGTGACCCCCAGCCCGCCGGGCACGAAGGCCAGGGCCCCGGCCACCGTCATCATGGAATAGATGAACGTCGACAGGAGCAGCGGCGCCTCGACCCCGTGGAACCCGCGCAGGATGACGTAAAACGCCACGCACTCGCAGGCCCATGCGAAAAGGGAGAGCACCGTGCCCACCAGCAACGCCCCGGGGTGGACCAGGATCGCTGCGGCGTCGTAAAAAGTATGGAGCTTGGCGCACAGGGGGACCGTTTTCCGCCGCGGGGGCAGCCTGGCGACAAGATCGATGCATCCGTGCGCCAGCCGCTGCGAGGTCAGCACCGCGATCAGCACCCCGCACAGGCCGAAGCCCAAAAGGGTCAGCCACACCTCCCCCCGCCCCATCCAGGAACTGACGCCCAGGAGCGCCAGCAACAGAAGGGCGATGAGGTCGGTCAACCGCTCGGCGATCACGATCGGCGCCGTGCGCACCATCGGCACCCCGTAGGCCTCCCGGATCAGGTAGGACTTCAGCACCTCGCCGACCTTCCCCGGCGTGACCGTCAGGGCGAAGCCCGACATGAAGATCCCCAGGGAAGGGCCCCACGGGATCTGGATTTCGAGAAGCCCGAGATAATATTCCCACCTCCAGTAGCGGAAGGCGTAATTCAGCGACGCCAGGAAGAACGCCCCGAGCAAGAGCAAAAGCGGGAAGCGCTGGATCTCCAGGGCGACCTGGGCGAAGTTGCCATAAGTCGCCGCCAGGGCCGCGTAGATCGAGACCCCGATGAGCATCGAAAGGATCAGACCTCGCTGAAGGCGCTTCACGCGTGCATCGCCTTCTCGTGTTCGGGGTCCTCGTACCCCGCTATTCCCGCTTCGTGGCTTTTGTGGGGCCCGCCTCCGAGCTGCACGGGCACTCCCCGCTCGTACTGCTCGAAGAGCTGCCCCCAGCGGGTCTCCCGCTTCCAGCGGGTAAATACCCGGCGGTCGTGCAGCGGCCAGCGGAGGTAGTCCTTATACACCTCAGAGGCGCCGACCAAGAGGTTGACCAGCGGCGTGTGGAAAAGGAGCCGCCTCACCCGGGACGCCAGAGTGTCGCCGGCCTTGAAGCCCCACGACTCCGCCGCGGCGTCCCCGTCCCCCAAAAGGGTGATCTCCTCGGGCCGGCCCACCCCCAGCCCGGCCTCGTGGGCCATTCGGATGTAGGGCAGGCGCATCGGGTCGAAGCCCATCATCTTCGCCGCGATGGCATCGATGGCCACCTGGTCCGCCGAGGCCAGCATCACATTCTTGATCATCGGGATCATCGCCCCCGGCCCCGGCCCGTTCCCCGCGGTGGTGCCGTCCATGACAGCGAAGAGCCCCTTGTGGATCTCCTTCTGGATTGCCAGAAGGTCCACCAGCGTCTCGTGAACCCACGCGTGCGTGTAATGCCGGTGCGTCGGCAGAAGCCCCCCGAGAGCATTGTTCATCGCCCCGGCGGTGGTGGTGTAGAGGTGGCCCTTGACCGTGGGCAGGTGCACCAGGTTCTTGCCGAAGAACGTGTTGGGCAGGAAAATCCCCTCGGGGTAGATCCGGTGCAGCACGCGCATCCGGGCCACCGGCTCGTAGCGCACCCACTTCATGTCCGTGTCCCGGAAGTTGTCCAGGACCGGCACTTCATGGGTCCGCAGGATCGGCAGGTAGTGGTTCCGGTCCTCGCCAGCCAAGACGTCGTTCTGCACGCACGAGAGGTCGGCGAAGCCGGCGCCCCGCAGCGCGCGGATCGTCCCCTCAAGCTGCCAGGGCGTCGTGTTGGCGCCGGGGAAAGGGTAGTGCCACGAGAGGTTGTCCTTGAGGATTGTGGCAGCCAAAGGGGACAGGGCGCCGCGCAGCCCGGCAAGCTGGCAGAGTTCCACGATGCGGGATTGCACGTTCTCTGGACTGACCCGGAGGACCGCGACGGTCGATGATGACATGATAGACCCTCTAACCCCCTGCCCTTGACCTGTCAAGGGCATCACGTTAGCGTCATGCCATGGCTGCTGCTCCCAAGAAGGCGACGATCCTCATCGCAGACGACGATCCCGAGATCCTCACGATGCTCTCCATCCGGCTGCAGAAGCGCGGCTACAACGTGATCGAGGCCTCTGACGGGCTCCAGACCCTCCAGTTGGCGCGCAGCCAGAAGCCGGATCTGGTCCTTCTGGACGTGATGATGCCCGGCAAGAACGGCTGGGAGGTCGCCCGCGAACTGCGCGGCAACGCGGACCTCAGCCACATCGGCATTGTCATGCTGACTGCCATCGGCGAGAAGGTCAACGAGATGACCTCGCCGCTCTACGGCGCCGACGACTATGTCAACAAGCCCTTCGACTTCACCGATCTCGAGAACAAGATCGCCAAAGTCATCGAGGCCCGCAAGCACGCCTGAGCCCCGCCCGCTGGCCGGCCGCCCGGCGCGGGTCCGCGCCCGCTGCCTGTCAGCCCGTCAACTCTGGGGCGTCTCGTCCCCGGGCCTGGGCTGGGGTCCCGCCGCGGTCCGCTGCCATACCGGCCCCCACTCCGTCTTGCGCAGGCGCAGAAGCTCCCGGTCGATGGCCATGAGCAGCGGGCGCACCGTCTCCTGCTCGGTGGCCGAGAGCGCCACCGCCTCCTGTGCCGTCGACAAGAGCTGCCACTGATCGGGGGTCATCCGATCGACCTTGTTGTACACCAGGATGCGCGGCTTCCCCGAGAGGGACAGCTCGTCAAGGATGCGGTTCACCGCCAGCACCTGCGCCTCCGCTGCCGGGTCGCTGGCGTCGACCACCTGGACCAGCAGGTCGGCGTCCTCCAGTTCTTCCAAGGTGGCGCGGAAGGCATTTTTCAGGTCCGCGGGCAGATCGCGAATAAACCCCACCGTATCCGTGATGATCAGCTCCCGCTCGTCGGGGAAGCGCAGCCGCCGGCTGGTCGGGTCCAGCGTGGCGAAGAGCTTGTTCTCCGCCAGCA
Source organism: Polyangia bacterium (assembly GCA_038231615.1). Taxonomy (GTDB): domain Bacteria; phylum Myxococcota_A; class Polyangia; order Palsa-1104; family JAEUJZ01; genus JBBRLA01. Next base: position 25,272 of record JBBRLA010000003.1, read on the forward strand.
CGTTGCCGTGGGTCAGGGTGTTCAGCAACGTGGACTTCCCCGCGTTGGTGTAGCCGACGATGGCCACCACCGGCAGCTCGCGCCGGCCGCGCAGCTTCCGCCGTTCCTGCCGGCGCTGTCCCAGGCGGCCGATCTCCTTCTCCAGGAGGGTGATGCGCTCGCGGGCCCGGCGGCGGTTGATCTCCAGCTTGGTCTCCCCCGGGCCTCGTCCGCCGATGCCGCCGGTCAGGCGCGACATCATGGTGTTCTTCTCGACCAGGCGCGGCAGGGTGTACTTGAGCTGCGCCAGCTCGACCTGGATCTTTCCGTCCCGGCTCTGGGCGTGCTGGGCGAAAATGTCGAGGATCAGCATGGTCCGATCGATGACCTTCAGCTCTGTCGTCGCCGAGATGGTCCGGGCCTGCGCCGGGGTCAGGTCTGGGTCGAAGACCAAAAGCGTCGCGTCCCGCTGGAGCGCCCGCATGACCACCTCGTCCAGCTTGCCCTTGCCCAAAAGGAACCGCGGGTCGCCCACCGGCCGCCGCTGGGTGACCATGTCCAGCACCCGCAGCCCGGCGGTGCGGCACAGCTCGCGCAGTTCCGTCCCCCGGGCCGTAGCGTCCATCTCCGAATGCGAGACCCCCTTCTTGCCCCCCGCCCGCGTCGATAAAATGACCTGCACCACCACTGCCCGGTCGGAACCGTCGTCCACCACGGCGGCCTCTGCCGCCTTGCGAGCGAATTCTTCCTCCAGCGTGCCGATCAGTTCGTCGAACTGGATGCGCATGTCGTGGATCGGCTGCGGCGGCAGTTCGTTCCACAGGCGCTGCTCCGGGTTTTCTGGCAGCAGATGGGCCGCCATCAGCTTGTCCGGCCTCCCTCCGGGGCGCATCCCGATGGCCGCCACCAGGTCCAGACGCAGCTTCGCCAGGTCCGTCAGGTCGTCGTGGGTCAGCGGCTCCGACTTCAGGTGGGTGTGGACCAGCCGCAGGCCGCGGAAACGGCCCCGCCCCGCCCGGTGCCGTCCCAGGTCCGGCAGGTTGAGCCGGGTCATGTCCCCCACCACCACCCGCTCCACGTTGCCGGCGCGGTTCAAAAGCACGCCCACTTGCCGCTGCACCTCGGTGGAGCACTCGCACAAAAAGGTGGCCAGTTCTTCGGAGACGATCTCACTGGCGCCGACCCGGCGGCGGTAGATGCGCTCCAGCATGCGCTGCTGTCTGGGCTTCAGGCCGGTGACGTTCCCTTCAAGGAGGTTCATGTAGACCGCTTACCGTAGCACGGCCTTCCCCTGTGCTACACTTCACTCCAGTGCCGGGTCGAACTTTACCGACCTCGTCGGCCTCGTCGGCGGCCTCGCGGGTCCTGGTCATTCATGCTAACCCGGCGGTCCTTTCCGCGGTGCGGGATGCCCTTTCCCCGATGATCGAGGTCGACACCATCCGGGCCGGCGAGGAGGTCGCCAGGCGCCTTGCCGACCTGGACTATGGCGTCATTCTTCTGGATGCCCACCACCCCGAACTGCTCGGCGGCCAGCTCTTCTACCAGATCGTTGCCGCCGCCCCCGATGCCCTGATCATCCTGCTCGGCGCCCGCGAAGAGGACGTGCGGCCCCTGGAAGAAATCGAGGCCGCCGCCGGCCGCGTCTTCCGCTATTTCGGCGGCCCCGGCGAGTGGGGTGCGCTAAAGGGCACCGTGCGCGAGGCCCTGCGCCTGCACCGCCTGGAGCGCGAAAAGCAAGAGCTGGTCCGCAAGCTTTACGGCGAATACGCCAAGCTTCAGAAGCGCGAGAAGCTGCTTGACGTGGTGGTCCGCGAGCGCACCCGCGAGCTGGAGGTGGCCTATGAGCAACTCCAGGCCTCCGCCCGGCAGGCCATCCTGGGTTTCGCCGAGGCCATCGAGGCCAAGGACGCCTACACCAAGGGGCACTGTGGCCGGGTCGCCATCTACTCCATGGCCCTGGCCCGGGAGTGCGGCCTGCCCGAGGACGAGCTTCAGCTCATCGAGTTCGGCGCCTTCCTTCACGACATCGGCAAGATCGGCGTGCGCGATGCAGTGCTGCTGAAGCCGGGGCCGCTGGATGAGTCTGAATGGACCCATATGCGCAGCCACCCGCTGGTCGGCTACCAGATCGCCTCGCAGGTCGACATGCTCAAGCCGATGGTCTCCTGCGTCCGCAACCACCACGAGCGCTGGGACGGCACCGGCTATCCCGACAACCTCAAGGCCGAGGGCATCCCGCTGGCCGCCCGCATCGTCTGCCTGGCCGACGCCTACGACGCCATGGCCACCGACCGCCCCTACCCGCGCGCCATGTCCCCCGAACAATGCGACCAGGCCATGCGCCGGCAAGCGGGGGTGCAATTCGACCCCGCCCTGGTGGAGATCTTCATCTCTCGCGGGATTGCCAAGCTTTTCGGCTGAGTGCTATAACGCCGCGCCAATGACCGTCTCAAAACCCAATCCCTTGCGCGTCCTCATCGTCTCCTACAGCTTTCCCCCGGTCGGCGGGGCCGGGGTGCAGCGCGTCCTCAAGCTGTGCAAGTACCTGCCCGGCCAGGGTGTCACTCCCAGCGTGCTCACCGTGAAGAACCCCTCGGTCCCGGTGCGCGACGAGACCCTGGCTGGCGACCTGCCCCCCGGCATGGAGGTCCTGCGCACCCGCACCCTGGAGCCGGGCTATGGCCTGAAGCAGGCGGCCTGGCGCGTCAGCGCCGAGGAAAAGACGAGCGTCAGCGCCGAGGAAAAGACGAGCGTCAGCGCCGAGGAAAAGACCCGCGTCAGCGCCGGAGAGAAGGATCGGAAAAACCAGAAAACTGCCCCGAGCCGGCTCTCGCGCATGGCCCGGCCCCTCTTCGGCCTCGCCAGGCAGCTTCTCTTCCCCGACCCACAGGTGCTCTGGCAGCCCGGGGCGCAAGGGGCCCTGTTCGGCCGGCTCTATCGCCGCCACCCGGATGACGTGGTGCTGATCAGCGGCCCGCCCTTCTCCCAGTTCTTGCTGGCCCCGCTCTCCCGCCTGCGCCCCGGGGTCGGGGTGGTCCTGGACTACCGCGACGAATGGATCACCACTCGCAGCACCTACGAGATGACGGGCAGCCGCCTGGCCGCGGCCCTGGGCGACCCTTTGGAGTCGGCCCTCCTGCGCTGTGCCCACATGGTCACCACCGCCACTGAGGAGTTCCGCGAAAACCTCCTGCACCGCTTCCCCTTCCTTCTGCCCGCCCGCGTCCACGCCATCCCCAACGGCTACGATCCCGACGACTTCCCGCAGGAACTTCCCACCCCGCCCAAGGACCGCTTCGTCCTGTCCTACGCCGGGACCCTTTTCAAGCTGACCAGCCCCCGCGGCCTGCTCGGTGCCATCCGTCGCCTGCACCGAGACGAGCCGGCCCTGGCCCGCCTGCTGGAAGTCCGCTTTATGGGGCGCATCGTCGACACCGAGGAGGCCGACTTCGCCGGCACCGAGGCCCTGGGGGTGCGCCGCATGGGCTACCTGGACCACCACCTTGTACTTGCCGAGCAGGCCCGGAGCCACCTGTGCCTGTGCCTGCTCGACGATGTACCCGGCAACGAACGCATCTACCCGGGAAAGATCTTCGAGCTCATGTACCTGCGGCGCCCCTGCCTGACCCTGGCCCCACAAGGGGCCCTCACCCGCCTTTCCGCCCGGCACCAACTGGGCGACGTGCTTCCCCCCCGCGACGAGGCGGCCATCGCCGCCCTGCTTTCCCGCAAGCTGCGCGCCTTTCGCGACGGTACCTATAACGCCGAGGCGGCCCCGGTGGACATCTCCCGCTACCACCGCCGCGCCCTGGCCGCCGAGTTCGCCCGGGTGATGCGCCTCTCGCGGGAACTGGCTTCCGCGACCCCGCGGAGACTTTTCATTTGACCCAGGGGTCGTCGAGTCCGTAGGCTTTGCGGTCCCGCGCAGGAAGTCTGCGCGCGGCCCGTCCGTAGATTCATCAGGTCCCCAACACGAAGAGCACCATGACCCCCGATCTCACCATGGAGTTGCGCAACCCCACCGATCCTGCCTGGATTTTCGCTGCGGGGCGCCTTCTGTCCCAGCGCCCCATCGACGACACCGGCGCCGACGTTCAGGTCCCGGCGTGGGTCCCAGGCCAGGCGCCGACCCCGCCGACTGGCGTCCTGCGCGACCTGCTCCATGCCGCGCAGGACCAGTCCGAGGCCTGTCGGGGGCTGGACCCCGAGATCGTGCGCCGGGAGCTAGAGGCCATCATCATGTCCCACTCCGCCGGGACCGGCCTTCAGTGGCTGCACGACACCGGCGTCCTGCGGATCTGGCTGCCCGAGCTGGCCGCCACCGTGGACTTCTCCCAGGAGGCCGGGCGGCGCCACAAAGATGTCTGGGAACACACCAAGCAGGTGGTCTTCCAGTCCGAGCCGCGCACCTTGGTGCGCTGGGCGGCGCTGCTCCACGATGTCGGCAAGGTGCCGACCCGCACCTTCACCAACGACGGCAAGGTCCACTTCCACCGGCACTCCGAGGTGGGCGCTCGCATGTTCGAGGACGTCGGCCGCCGCCTGGGCTTTGACCGGCAGACCCACAAGACCCTGCGTTTCCTGATCCTGCACCACCTGCGCGCCAACCAGTACGTCGAGACCTGGACCGACTCGGCGGTGCGGCGATTCGACCGGGAGATGGACCATCACTTGACCGACCTGCTCGACCTGTCCCGGGCCGACATCACTTCTCGGCGGCCGGGCAAGCGGCAGCAGGCCTTGCTGTCCATCTCGACCCTGTCCAAGCGCATCGACGGACTGCGTGAGGAAGACGCGGTGCTGCCCCTTTTGCCCACCGGCATCGGCAGCGTGATCATGGAGCACTTCCGCCTGCCGCCCTCGCGGATGATCGGCGACCTGAAGCACGCACTGGAGCGCGCCGTGCAGGACGGCACCCTGGAACCGCGCCGCGAGGCCGATTACTACCTGGTCCACGTGGAGAAACTACTGGGGGAGGCCGCGCCGGCCCCCCGCATCTGCCAGGAGTGAACCGTGCCCCTCCATCTGCATCTCTGCGACCGCAACAACCCCCTGTGCGACGCCTGGGAGCGGGAATTTTCCGGCATGCCCCTGGTGACCGTACACCTCGATGACTTCTTCTCCGTGGAGGCCGACATCATGGTCTCGGGGGGCAACAGCCACGGCTTCATGGACGCCGGGCTGGAACTGGCCATCTCGCTGAAGATCGGCTGGCATGTCCAGGAGCGTCTGCGGGAACTCCTCCTGCGGGAGCAGGACGGGGTGCTGCCCGTGGGGCAGGCGGTGTCCATTCCCACCGATGACCGGCGCTGGCCGATGTTGATCCTGGCGCCGACCATGTGGGTGCCTTTGGACGTGTCGCGCACCCTGCATCCCTACCTGGCGGCGCGGGCCGCCCTGCGCTTCTATCGGGAGATCGACCAGCGCGAGCCCCAGATGCGCCACCTGCTGATGCCGGGGCTGGGCACGGGCCTGGGGCGGGTCACCCCGGGGGTCTGCGCCGGGCAGATGCGCCGGGCCTACGAAGAGGTCATCCTTCACCGCAGCTTCCTGCCCCGGACCCCCGAAGCGGCCCACGAGGACTACCTGCACCTCATCGGCGGCGAAGAGAAAGAGGGTTAGACTTTCCAGAGCGCCGCCGCCGCCTGCCCGTGGCGGTCGCAGGAGAGCACCAGCGCCTGCTTCTCGCCCGTCTCGCCCAGCCGCCCGAGCAAGAGCAGCGCCCCCACTGCGCCGGTCGCCGAGGGGGCTGCGCCGGGCGTTCCGCCCATCACCCGGCAGGGCAGGGGGGTCCCATGAAGCAACGCCGCCGTGTTCTCGTCACAATAGGCGGCTCTCTCGGCGTCTCCGGGCAGCCGCCGCAGCACCTCCGCCATCGCCCCGGCTGGGTTGCTCGCCTGATACCCCGAGGCTACCGCCAGCACCCTGCCGCGGGGCCCCTGCGCCGAACCTCCCAGCAGCAGCGCCGCCGCTCCGTCTCTTGTGTCGTCATCGCCTTGCATCTGACGCAAAAACGGCGTGCCCACCTCTGCCGTCAGCACCACCGCCTGCGCCACGCGCCCCCGACGCAGCGCCCGCAAGGCCGCCGCCACTGCCAAAAGGCCCGAGGCCGCCCCGCTGACCATCGCCAGCCCCGGCCCCAAAAGCCCGTAGTGGATCGACACCATCCCCACCGGCGACGAAGGCAGGGTATGGGCGAAGAGCCGCGGGCTGGCCCCGAGCAGCGGCGTGCCGCCAGCCTGGGCCTGGGCCTGCACGCCCCGGTAGAACTCTTCATCGGTGGCGTGGCAGCCGTAGGCGGTCCCCAGGTAGACCGCCACCCGCTCCGCATCCCACCCCGCCGGCATGGCCCCCGGCGCCGGCACCACCCCGGCATCCACGAACGCCTCGTCCACCGCGCAAAGCGAAAGCGCGCAGAGCCGATCGATCCGGAACAGCGCCACCCCCTTGCCGGCCCAGCGGTCCCGGCGCAAGGGCGCGCCTTCGTCTGGCAACACCCAGCCCGCCCCCAGAATGGCGATGCCCACGCTCAGGGCCGGGGCCCCTTCAACGACCCCGGGTGCTCGGCGCGCAGGAGCTGGATGTTGCTGACGAGGTAGCCGGCGTCGATGCCATCCGCCATCGAGTTGCTGACGCAACGGTCGCTCATGACTACGGCCCCTTGAGGTCCACGGTCAGGTCCCAGCGCTTGTCGATGATCGCCGGGGAGTCTTGCCTTAGACATTCGGTCCATGAATGATCGTGATGCGCTCGTCTCGATTGAGTCCCAAAGAGCTTGGTGACCGAGATACGGCGGACTCGCATAACCGACCATGGAACCCGCCTCAAGTCCGCCTTGTCAAGGCCCTGCTTCATGCTTTCACGACGGCCGGCGTTTTGGCCGACCGACGCCGAGCGCGTGGCTTGCGGGACAATCGCGGACGTTCGCAACGTCCGCGGAGCCCGGAAAGGCCGCAATCCGAGGTGGTTTCAGCGACAGTAGATCGAGCAGGCGAGGGGGCGGCGGGCACTACACGGGATCCGGCGGAGCCCCGCCCTCGCCGAAGGAACTGGCAAGGCAGGTGTTGGTGTAGCAGAGGCCGACGCGCCTGGCTTGCTGGGATGCTCGCGGACGTTCGCAACGTCCGCGGAGCCCGGAAAGACCGCAATCTGGGGTGGTTTCAGCGACGGTAGGGCGAGCAGGCGAGGGGGCGGCGGGCACTACACGGGATCCGGCGGCGAGACTCTGAGCATTGATCCTTCACCACGGGCAGGCCGCAGGCGCCAATCCCGGGGGTGACGCGGCCCTTCCCGCCTCTTGCGTGCCGCGGAGCGCGGTGGTGAGCAAAAAAGGTGGGTGCGGCGGCCCCTTTTGCGCTCGAAGAACGCGGCGCGGGTCCTTTCGCATGCGGCGAAGGACATGCGCAACGCGGGGTTGAACATAAAGCCTGCGCGAACGTGCACGAACTTTGCGGCGCGGAACATGCAACCCGCGGGGAGGTCCTTCTGGATGGACCCCCCGGTCCTTTTTGGTGGGGATCCCCCCCCCTTCCGGAAGGGGGTAGGGGACCCTCCAGAAGGCCCCCCCCTTCCTTCAGCATGGGCCCGTCCCCCGTCGCGAGAGGACCCTTCCGCGCGTTGCTTGCGCGGTCCCGCGTGATGCATGTCAGCGCGCGCAGGGGGAATGCTTGCAACCACGGGCGACATGCTCGCAACCACGGGCGACATGCCCACAACCACGGGGATAACGCCCGCAACCACGGGGATGCTGCCTGTGCTCAGGGCCGGGGCCCCTTCAACGACACGTCGCCTCGGCGCAGCACCAGCAGATTGTCCTTTACGGCGAGCCCGGGGTGGGCAAGACCGGCCTGGTTCGCGCCCTGCGCCACGATCTGCCCCAGGACCCGTTTCGTCTGACCTACTGCGCCAACGTCAAGATCCCCGCCTACCGCAAGCTCTTCCAGCAGACCTACGGCGAGCAGCACGAGCGCCTTCTGCTCCACCAGATCGGCTTTGACCCCAGCGAGCAGACCAGCCTGTTTTACCGCTCCATGCTATCGGTGGGCACGGATGGCAATGGCAAAACCAAAACCCAGGCCCGCGCGCTTTTCGAGAGCATCATCGGCAACCACGGCCCGGGCTTCCGGCACCTGACCTACCGGCAGATCATGGAGTTGGTGAAGGGGCAGGCCTACTACAGATTCAAGAATTGCGGCGACCCGAATTTGCGCGACCTTGCATTCTTAGTAAACCAGCGCCCCAGCGCCACCTGGGCCGGCGGCGAGACGGTGACGCTGCTCTAGGGTCGGGCGAGCGGGATGAGGGACTGGCCAGGGCTCGTGCGAGCCTCCTGCCGGGCGCGAACGCCGCACGAAGGCGCCGAGGAGTCCCGCAGCGACACACCCGACTGGCCACATCGGAGGACAGAAGGTATATTGCTTTCATGACCATGCTCATCGACCTCCCCGGAGAACAAGGGGCCGATACCGTGCGCAACGCCCTCGCCGCCTATAAAGCCCGCCTGGAGCAGGGTCAGCGCCGGGGCCGTCGCCGTCTGTCGGAGTTCGAAAGACGCTATGGCGTTTCCACCGAACATTTTCTGAAGGAGATGACCGCCGAAGACCTGGCCGGAGGAGACCTAGAGTACGTGGAATGGGCCGGCGAGGCCAAAGTCTCCAAGGGGGTGGAATCGGAGCTGAAAGACCTGGAACATGTCCACCTCCGACTTCGTTGAATACGCCGACAGACTCAATCGCCTGCTTCAGTCCCTTCTTGGCACCGGCCTCACCAGGCTGGCCGACCTGAAGATCGAACCTCGGGCTGCCCGGATTGGCCTGATCGCCGGCATCCTGGCATTCGAGGACGAATCTGAGCTTCACTTTCGCGAATATGTCGATCTGAGCCAGACGGAGTCGCGAACCATGTATGCTTATCACTATCAGGACGCAGAAGGTGCCTTGATCTTTCGCTATGACAACGCGGTGCATCGGCCAGCGTTATCGCAGCCCGAGCACAAGCATACCCCTATGGGAATCATGCTTTGCCGCGCACCCACCCTGGCCGGAATCCTTGATGAGATCGAAGATCTCCTGGCTCGGAGGCGGTGATCTTTCAACGCACCCCACGCGCACCAACAGGCAGCTGGATCAAGAATTGCGGATGTAAGTGGACATCATCCGATGGTAATCCTGCACGAGTTTGGCAAGGCCCAGATGGTGCATCGAGTGGCCCCATTCCTGGTAGAGCGGTTCGCCGAGCGGCGGCACGCTCCGGAGTTATTTTTCATCGAGACGCAGCAACTGGGCTGGCTGCCCAAGGCTCCTGCTCCTGATCGGCATTGAGCCTTTTGTGCGATCTTCGGGGCACTGTCACGGGCCTTGTTTGGCCCAAGCCAACACATCCCACCAGACGTGGCCAGAGGGGCAAGACGGCGGCGCCTGCGGAATTCCTGGTGAACCAGCGCCCCAGCGCCACCTGGGCCGGCGGCGAGACGGTGACGCTGGTGTAGTGCGGGAAAGGATCAGCGCCACGAGATCAGGAAAGGACGGCGCGGGCGCCCGGCTTTCGGACAACGGCCCGGCTGCCGGACAAAGCGGTTGATGGCAGCAGGGCGCGGAGGTCGGTCGCACCGTCAGCAAAGCAGGTCCAGCACCGAAAGGGCAGGGCGGTCTCGCACCGGTAATGGGTCGAGAGCGCCTTGCTGGGCTCGATCTCGGCCTCCTTGGCGACGGACAGAAAGCGGCTGACGAGTTATTATTGAGCGATCTTGGTTCACGTGGTTGGGAACCATTGACCTTTATGATGTTCTCGATGTAAGCCTCTCTCCGGTCTACAAGCCAATACCAAATCTCGCCCATTTTCCTGATCGCCAATGAACCCGGTTCGTCGCGGCACGGGGTTCAGAGGGACAGCTCCATGCCGCGAGCCAGGGGGCCTCCATGCGCGCCGTCTCTTGTCTTCTCTTCCTTTCCACGCTCCTTTTCGCATCCCTCGTCTCCTGCCCGACCTTCGCCGATCCTCCCGCCGGCCGGCCCCAGCTTCCGGCCCCTGCCCAACGCGGGGGCCTGTGTCCCGGCATCCTCCCCTGCGCTGAATCAGGGCCCCTGGCGGCGCACCTGCGGTTCTCTGTTGAGCTGTAGCCCGATGGGGGTCAGTTCGCAGTCGGTGGTGGCGTCGCCCTGTCCTTTGGCCTTGCCCATTGGGCTGAAGTCGGCGCCTCTATCAGCGGCAGGGGTCACGACGGCTGGCGAAGTGGCACCGTCGCCGTGTGGGGTCGCCTTACCCCGCCGGTGCTGTCAAACCTCGGCCTCGGCGGCTGGCTGTCGCTGGGGGGCTGGCTGCTTGCCGAAACCGCCCCGCCAGAGCTTGACCCGCAGGGGCACTTGTACCTCGACACCGAGACCTACGGCGCCGCCGCCGATGCCCTGGGCTCCCTCTTGTCGGGAACGCTGTATGGCGCCTTCCAGACGGCCGACGGGGGCCAGTATCGGGGCCTTGAAGCGGGCGCCGGCCTGTGGGTGACCCTGTTGATCAACGACAATTACTTTTGCCGGTCAGCGACAACTAGAATTGCCGGTTGGGGCCGTGCCGAATGCGCATGCGAGGCTAGCGGGCCAAGGAGGCCCGGTGGTCACAAATGTTCAGGTCGGTTTGCTGAGGCGAAAGCGCATGGAAAAGAAAACCCAAGAGACAGCCGCAGCGGCGGCGGACATGAGCGTCCGGAGCGCACGGAAGTGGCAGGCGGGGCCGCTCCCTTCCGAGACCAAGAGGGTGCGAGACTGGCGCACGCGGCCCTCCCCGGCGGAAGGACAAGTACCGCAAGCTTCTCAATGCGCTCCATCGGGGTAAAAATCAGGAATTGGGTGCCATCCGACCATGTGCGCTTTAACCTGAAAACCACGTCGCCCGAGGGAAGCAGCGACAGGCGCTGGCCGCACAACGCTGTGGGGAATCGGGGCCAAAGACGTCTGGACTGTAGGGGCAGGAATACTCCGCCACCGCCTGAACTGAAGCGAGCGTGGTCGAGGGTATCGCCGACCTGACGTCTGAAATGTGACTGGTTCTGGGCTCACGGTCCCGAAGATGGGGCCTGCGGGACCAGAGTCTCGCAGAATTGCAAAAACGAGCGCGCATCGACGCGGAGCCGTTCGGCGTCCTGCGTGAGATCGGTTTGCCCGACGTCGTAGTCGGCCAGAACGCGCGTGTCGTAGGCAAGGTTGAGGGCCCGCCCGGCAAGCCGCGCGGAATCGCCCATATCCCTGACCAGCAAGCCGAACTGGCCGATGATGCCGGTGTGTTTGGCTGGTGCCGTGCCGGTCCGATCTGTCAATACAGCGACGGCGGCATGGTACATGGCATAGTAGCACAGATGGATGCTTGCCTCTGGCCCCGCGCTCAGATCGATCGCCTCTGCCTGGGTCAGGAAACCTCGCGCCTTGCTCAGGCGCAAGCGGACCTCTTCTTTCACACCGCCACCCCTTCCAGGCGAATTCGCTGCAAGAACAAGCTCTCTTCGCCGACGCGGCGCAGCGGTAAGGCCACCGGCTGGATGAAATGTCCACTGTCGAGGATCAGATCATAAGCGGCGTCAGCGAGGGCGCGGCGGTCCTCGGTTTGCGGAACGTCAGTGAGAAAGATCGCCACATCCCAATCCGAGTCGTCCTGCGCCTCACCCCTGGCCCGTGAACCGAAAAGGACCACCCTGGCCACACGTCCAGGCAGGGCCGCTTCTGCCCGGCGCTTGAACTCCCGAATCATCTCGAGGCCGGAGATCATCTCAGAAAGGATAGCCCAGGATGACTGCCTCATCAATCTTCGGCACCGAGCCCCGGAGACAAGGCACGAGGTCGCCTGAGATGACCTGCGGGCATGAGGCGGCCGGGGTCCGGCTCTTCAGCCGGTCCGGGAATATCGGTGTTGCCTATTATTGGTAAATTCGCGCTCATCTGGGGTCCTCTCGGTTTGGGGGGTGTTACACCCCGAGGGCTACCTGGCCGGCCACATCGTCACCGTGGGCTCGTGCGTGCTCGACGGCGTGCTGGCGGTGCCCTGGGTGGAGCATGAGGGCCGCCGTTTCCCTTTGCACCCCTGTGACCCCACGCTGCCCCACACCACCAGGTCTGCCTTCTCCTGCTTCCCGATGGCGATGACCGCTTGCTGCGTCACGTCCACCGCCATCACCGCCTCGTCCCGGGTCTTGATTTCGATGCCCTCCTTGTCGCTGCCCAGCACCTTCTGCTGCAACACCGCCTGGAGCTTGTCGGTGTACCGGACCCCGCCCTCCTTCCCGCCGAAGCGCAGCACCAGCATGGTGACCTTTTTGCGTGGACCTTCCTGCGGCAGGTCCCGCCCGGCAAAAGCCGCGTACGCGCTCTTGTGCCCTTCGCCCCACCCCTGCGCCAAGGAGCGAGAGCAGCAGGAGACAGACCAGCCCCCGTCTCACCTCAGACACGACCCCCCGCCTGGCCAGACGGTGACGAGCATCACTGGGTGGACCAGGAAGAGAAGGCGAGGGTTTCCTCATCAGACCCATCATAGGCTCGGTCCAGCGAGCCTGCCAAGCGACCGGACCGCGAATCGGCACGGACCCGGGCGACTACAGGCATCGCCGACCTCGCTCACAACTTGTCCAACGTTGGACAGAATCCGCCGG
>JBBRLA010000004.1:0-37382 GCA_038231615.1 Polyangia bacterium
CCTGGACCAGCTTCAGAGCCAGGGCTTGCAGGTGGGCCTGATCTCCCATGTCCAGGACCTGGCCGATCGCATCGCCCACCGGGTGCAGGTGCGCAAGCAGGGGGTCGGTCACAGCGCCGTGACCACCGAGGGCTTCGAGCCGCTGCTCAGGGAGCAACCCCCGGTCAGCCAGACGATCCGGGGCCGGGCCGCCGATCATGCCCTCCCCGCGGTGGTTTTCGCCCCCTCCGGTTTCTCACTTCAGGTACAGGACGCCCCGGTTGCGCCCGCCGTCCGGTCGCGACCTGCTCGCCGCCGGGCCAAATGATCTTGCCTTTTTCCATGGAGCCGACTAGTCAAACCTCATGAGCACCGAACCCGCCAAAGACCCGGAGCAGCACAACTTCGCCACCGAAGTCCAGCAGCTCCTCAACCTGATGATTCACTCGCTTTACAGCAAGCGCGAGGTCTTTCTCCGCGAGTTGCTGTCCAACGCCTCCGACGCCCTGGACACGGCGCGGTTCTTGGCCTTGACGAACCCCGAGCTGCGCGCTTCCGGCGAGGACCCGGCCATCGTCCTGATCGTCGACAAGGACGCCCGCACCATCAGCATAGCCGACAACGGCATCGGGATGACCCGGGAGCAGGTCATCAGCAACATCGGCACCATCGCCCGATCCGGCTCCGGCCTGCTTCTGAAGAAGATGCGCGAAGAGGGCAAGGACAAGGGCGGGGACAAGGGCAGCCCCCTCGATCTCATCGGTCAGTTCGGCGTGGGTTTCTATTCCGCCTTCATGGTCTCAGACCGGGTGGACCTGGTCACCCTTTCCGCCGAGCCCGGCGCCGAGGCCGTGGCCTGGCACTCCGAAGGCGGCGGCACCTACACCCTTTCACCCGGCCACCGCAGCCACGCCGGCACCACCGTCACCCTGCACCTGAAAGAGGACGCCGGCGAGTTCCTGGAAGATTGGCGCGTCGAGCAGATCGTCAAGGAATACTCCAACTACGTGAAGTGGCCCATCCGGCACAAGGGCAAGGCCCTGAATCAGAGCATCGCCCTGTGGGCCAAGCGGCCGGCGGACGTGACCGAGGACGAATACCAGAACTTCTACCAGGAGCTGATGGGCGGCTTCGTGGACGACAAGCCCCTTTCGCGTATGCACCTGTCCATGGACGCGCCCTACCAGTTCCAGGCCATCGTTTATGTTCCCGGGCACGCCCCCTATGACTTCCTCGGGGACCAGAACAAGCGCCGCGGCATGCAGCTTTACGTGCGCCGGGTATTCATCCTGGACCACGCCGAGGAACTCTTGCCGCCCTACCTGCGCTTCCTCCGGGGCGTGGTGGACTCGGACGACCTGCCCCTCAACGTGTCGCGGGAGATCCTGCAGAAGAACCAGGTCATCGAGACCATCCAGAAGCAGATCGTCAAAAAGGGCCTAGAGGAACTCAAGCGGCTGAAGGAGGGCAAGCCCGAGGAATACCGTACCTTCTGGGATGAGTTTGGCTCGATCCTCAAGGAGGGGGTATACTTGGATGCGCACAACCGCGACAAGATCGCCGAACTCCTCTTGCTGTCCTCGCTCAAGACCCCGGCCGACAAGCGGATCGCCCTGGCGGAATACGTCCAAACCATGCCCGAAGGGCAGGAGGACCTGTATTACATCACCGGCCCGTCCCGGGAGGCGGTCGAGGAAAGCCCGCACCTGGAGTCCCTGCGCAAGCTGGGCGTGGACGTGCTCCTGCTGATCGATCCAATCGACGAGTGGGTGGTCCAGGGGCTGACCGAATTTTCCGGGAAGAAGCTGCGCTCCATCACCAAGGGGGAGTTCGAGCCGCCTCAAATCAAAGGCGCCAAGGGCGCCGAGCCGGGTAAGGACGAGGAGAAGAAGACCCCCGAGCAGGAGGAGATGATGGGGGCCCTTATCGCCCACCTGCGGGTGCGCTTCCAGGAGGCCGTCAAGGAGGTGCGCCTGTCGAACCGCCTGACAGAAAGCCCGAGCGTGCTGGTGGCCGGGGCGGGTGACATGGGGCGCAACCTGGAGCAGCTCCTCATGCGCGCCAATCGCAAGGTCCCCGAGGCCAAGCCGATCCTCGAGATCAACCCCGACAACGGCTTCGTGCGGGACCTGGCGCGGCTCCTCAAGGAGAACCCGCTCTCGGAGCCCATGGAGGCCTACAGCGATCTGCTGCTGGAACTGGCCTACCTGTCCCAGGGCACCGTGCGCAAGCCGGCGCAGCTCGTCTCATCGATGAGCCGACTGCTCCAGCGTGATATTTACCGCGGCGCTTCCCGCGATGCGACCGAAAAGGGCGATCCGGCCAAGATCTGATCGGGTTGCCTGCCTCATCCGGTTTTTTTCTGCCCTGACATCCTTCTTGCCCGGGGTCTTGTCGCGCCTTGCGACAAGACTCGCTTTCCGTCGCCATTTCACCTATCTGGAGGCCGACGTCCACCCTCATCGGCCCGGTACGACCCGCCGCCAGCCGATGGAGACGATGTAAAAGATATGCGCACCTCACCCTGATTGAGGTATAGGGCTTGTACGACCAATGCGGAATTGTCACAAAGTGTTTTCGGAAAACTTAGCTGCACGGAGGCAACCCTCATGATCGCGCGTGCCACGGCCGTCTCCTGTCTGGTGGCCCTGTCCGTCGCCCCCAGCACAGGCTGTAACCCTTATGATCGGCACCAGGGCGAGTACCTGGCCGGGTCGGTGGACCCGGCGAAGTTCCCCAAGGACTACCTGGGGCAGGGAGGCAAGGGCAACAAACCGGGCGGCGGACTCTTCGTGCCCATCAGTGCGTCAGTGAAGGGGGCCCCGGTCTCCTACTACATGTTCGGCCTGTCGGCGGCGCAGGCCGGGGCCGCCGATCCGCTGGATGTCGCCACGCTGGCGCCGGCCATTGGCTACGTCTTCGACCCGCCATCGGCCACCAGCGCCATTCCCAAGCAAGGCAAGTGCGCCGCGCCGGCCGACTACAAGTTTGACCCGCAGCGGGACGCCGTGCATTTCGACCAGCAGAACAACCTTTTCACCGACCTGCCCGATGACACCGGCGCCTACGTGCCCATCATCGCCCAGAGCACGGTGACCTCCGGCGGCGAGCCGTGCCAGGACATCAAGAGCGAGGCCACCTTGCTGTCCCGCAAGGACGTGATGGTCAAGTCCATGGCAGCGGACCCGACGATCCCCATGTCGATGGCGCAGGGCATCGCCGACACCCCGCCCAAGTTTCTCGCCTGGCCCATCATCGACCCGGCGGCCCGGGTGCTTTCGCCTACCGACGATCCCGGCAATCCACCGCTGGACGCCACCCAGATCCAGCATTGGGGCTTCTACCAGCAGTACCTGCTGGCCTACCTGGACGGGGGCTACATTCCCACCAAGCCCGACGCCAAAATGAACCTGAAGTTTGTCGCCCAGAACCTGTACTTCCCCGACACGGTGACCGTCACCGACATGATGGGGGTGAAGTCCGCCGGCCCGGGCGCCGTGGGCACCAACAACGACATCCTGGATGCGGCGCGTGCGGACGCGGGCTACTCGCCGCTGTGCCAGGTCGCAAGTTACACGCCGAAGATGGGCGCCAACATGCTGCCGATCCTGGCCAACGACGTGGCGCAGATCGACATGGCGACCGTCAAATCCGGCAACCTGATCTATTGCCTGCAGCTGCAGTAAGCGAGGGAACGACCAATGAGGAACTTGAGCCGAGTCTGCTGCAAGCTTGCGTTGCTCAGCCTGCCCATCCTGGGCGGGATCTCCGTCCTGTTGCCGAACCCGGCGTATGCCATCGGCGAACAGAACGGACGGGTGGAGGGCATCATCACCGATGCCCAGAGCGGCGTGGCCGTTCCCGGGGCGACCGTGAAGATCACCTCCAAGTCGCTGATCGGCGGTCCCAAGACCGTCAACACCGACGACAACGGGCGCTACGAGTTTGTCGAATTGCCCCCGGGAAGCTACGACCTGGAAGTCAGCTATGAAGGGGTCAAGCCCATGCGGCGGCGCTTCGTCGCCCGCCAGGGCCAGGCGGTGCCGCTGAACATCAAGTGGTCCGTCGAGATGGCCCAGCAAGAGACCACGGTGGTCGTCGAGGAGCGGCACATCACCAACCCCGACTCCACCCAGACCGGCACCGTGCTCACCCTGGACAGCGAGTCCAAGGTGGCCTCGGGGCGCCGCTACCAGGACATCGTCCAGCAGGTCGCCGGCGTCAGCGGCGAGTCGGGACAGGGCAACCCCAACATCAAGGGCGCCACCCTTTTGCACAACCGCTACCTGGTGGACGGCCTCGACATCACCGACCCGGTCACCAACACCTTCTCCGCCAACATCAACTTCGACTCGATTGCCTCGGTCGAGGTGCTCACCGGCGGCATGGAGGCGCAGTACAACTCCCTGGGCGGCATCATCAACCTGATCACCAACGCCGGTGGCAACGACTGGCACTTTGACACCTCGTTCTACATCAACAACCAGAAACTCTCGCAGCCCCGGCAGTTCGGGGCGAACCTGTACAACAACGCCCGGCTCTTCTCCAAGCTGCAGCCCGGACCGACCCAGGCCTACCTGGCCAACCTGAACTTCGGCGGGCCGCTGGTCAAGAACAAGCTGTGGGTCAACATCTCGTTCGAGTACAACTACCGCGAGACCTCGATCCCGGCAGGGCCGCCGCTGAACCTGCAGCACCCCTCGGAGCTCAACCACCGGTTCCTCATCCGCGGCAAGCTGACCTACGCCCCCAGCGACAAGCACCGCATCACCCTCTCGCTCTCCGCCGACCCGGCCTACTTCAGCAACGTCGACCAGTTCAACGGCGAGCTGGCCATTGCCGAGGACTACCAGAAGCAAGGCGGCGTGTTCGGGATCTTGCAGTGGGATTATTTCCACTCGAAGAACGTGAACACCAACATCCAGGCCGGCTTCCAGTGGAGCACCATCGACTTCGGGCCGCAGGGCTACTTCGCCAGCATCGATACCTCGGGCTACGCGGGCAACTCGCTCTACAACAAGAACCCGGCCAACCTGAACTACTCCGTCCTGCAGGCGCAGCACAACAACGCCGACGACGGCACCTCGTGGTACCAGGGCGCCGCGATCCAGGTCGACACCCGCTACACGGCCCAGTTTGACCCGTCGATCTCGGTGCGCGGCAGAGCGGCCGGCTACCACGACGCCAAGTTCGGCATCCAGTCGCGCTTCATCTACCACATCAACGAAGTCCAGACCCTGGGCAGCGACTTCCCCGCGGTGAACGGCGCGAGCGTGGTGCCGGATCCCCTGAACCCGGGGCAGTTCGCCCCCGGAGGCAGCGTCTATACCGACACCGGCAGCGGCAACAACGGCGAAGCCGGCCTGTGCAACCAGAAGACCGGCAGCGGCTGTTTCCAGCGCACCGACACCCCCAACTACTCGCTGCACCAGCAGGGCTTCGGCATCGGCGCCTTCGCTCAGGACAAGTGGCGGCCGGTGAGCTGGCTCTTGATCCTGCCCGGCCTCCGCGTCGACTACGGGCAAAGCTGGAACAGCCGCGGCGAGGTGGTCTCCCACCTTTTGGGCTTCGGGCCGCGCCTGGGCTTCATCCTCGACCTCACCCGCGACCAGAAGACCATCTTCTCGGCCTTCTATGGACGCTCCAACGAGACCCTCTCGCTTCTGGCGGCCAGCGGCGCGGACATCACCGGCACCTCGGTGGTCAACCAGTGGAACCAGAGCACCAAGACCTTCGACAAGTCCTTCACCACCGGCGGGGCCGGGGGCTACCGCCTGGACCCGGGCAACTACACGCCGCCCCACGCCGACGAGGTCACCGCCAGCTTGCGCCGCGAGGGCTTCGCCAACTCGGTCGTCACGGTGGACTATACCTACAAGCATTTCCAGAACATCTGGGACACCGTCGAGATCAATCAGATCTGGGACCCCACGGGGACCCGGGTGGTTGGCTACGCCAACAAAACGCCCCAGCAGGTCTTGCTTTATACCACGCCGGACGCCAACCAGCGCACCTATCAGGGCGTCGACTTCATCCTGGAGTCCGCCCCAGGCAGGAACTTCGACATCCTGGCGTCCTATACCCTGTCCTGGCTCTACGGATCTGGGGCCGAGCAGCTGGGTCAACTCACCGGCGTGACCGCGTCGCAGTTCTACAACCCGCGGCAGTACCAGCAGTACGACGGCTTCCTGCCGGAGGACCACCGCCACCAGATCAAGGTGCGCGGCTCCTATAGCTGGCAGGGGCTGACCGGCGGCTTCAACTTCGGCTGGCTCTCCGGCGGTGTCGAGACCAAGAGCTTCTTCAACCAGACCGACGGCGGCTACACCGTGCGCCGCTCGCCCCAGGGCACCGAGCCCACCAAGGGCAATGACGTGACCCAGATCGCCGAGTTCCGCACCCCGGACTTGATCACCATGGACCTGCGGCTCCAGTTCGACTTCCATTCTCTCATCCGTCAGCACCTCAGCCTGATCGCGGACCTTTTCAACGTCTTCAACCTGTCTTCCGCGACCAACAGCGGCGGCACCGGCGGGACCCGGGCCGTGGAGAACCGCGACGTGCCGACGTACGGGACGATCAACGCACGGCAGACGCCGTTCCGGGCGCAGTTCGGCCTGCGCTACGTATACTAGGGTCAACCCATGAAGTGGCTTAGAATGAATGAGGTCAAACCCATGAGGTATCTGAAGTTCTCGTTGATGTTGATCTCGCTTTTGGCCGCAGCCGGGTGCAACAACGAGCAGACGTGCAACACCAGCGCGGACTGCATGGCGGGGTCGACCTGCGCGCCACAGATCCACATTTGCGTCGCCAACCCCACCGCCGACCTGTTCACCGGCCCGGACATGAGCGTCCCCCCGCCGCCGCCGGACCTTTTGCCCGGCCCCGACTTGGCGATGGCGCCCCCGGACATGGCCCCGGCGGCCCACTTTACCACCGGCATGACCGCCGGCGGCACCCTGGGCGGCGCCCTGGCCGGCCCGAGCGGCGTGTGTTACGGCGGCGGCACTCTCTACGTCGCCGACACCGGCAACCACCGGGTGCTGGTCTACAAGATGGTCGCCGACAAGGCCCTGCCGGTCGGGGCCATTGGGCAGCCCAACCTTATGCCCAACAAGACTGCCGCGCCCGCGTCGGCCACGACGCTGAACAAGCCGGTGGGTGTGTGGTGTGACGACACCTCCCTTTTGGTGGCCGACTCGGGGAACAACCGGGTGCTTTACTACGCCAGCAACCCCACCACGAACAGCGCCGCGGACGGGGTGGTGGGACAGCCCGACTTTACCAAGGCGGACGTGAACCGCGCGGGCAATCCGGACGCCACCGGATTGAACAACCCGCGCAGCGCCTTCTGGGATGGGGCCCGGATCTACATCGCCGATGCCAACAACTTTCGGGTGGTGGGCTACCCGGCTGTGACCAAGGACACGCTGAAAAAGCTGTCTACGGCAAGCGCCGACGTGGTGCTGGGTCAGGCCGTGCTGACCACACGCTCCAAGCCGACGGCGGGGGCCCCCGACGTCATCTCCTACCCGGTGGCAGTGTCCGTCTGGAACGGGCGGATGGCGGTGGTGGACGAAGACTTCCATCGGGTGCTCTTCTACCCGGTGCCGGGCATGTTCACCCCGGGCACCGCGCTTTCGGCGGATGCCGTCATCGGGCAGATGAGCTTGCAGGGCGCGGGCAACGGGTTCGACGCGGCCAGCCTGGATACCCCGGTGGCGATCTCGCTGGCCAACGGGGAGTTCTTCGTGGCCGAGCAGGTGAACAACCGAGTGGGGGTCTTCGAGGTCCCGGTGCCCCTCGCGGGGACCCTGGGGGTCAAGGCCAAGTCGGAGGTCGGGCAGCCGGGCTTTTCCGCGCCGAAGGTCCCGGCATTGAGCGGCCCGGGGGACCTGAACAAGCCGGGCGGGTTGACGCTGGCCAACGCGAACGGCATCAACTGGCTGGTGGTTGCCGACACCGGGAACAACCGGGTACAACTCTTCCACGGCCAATAGTCGCTCCCGAGGGGTGCCCGCGCTCCATTTCCCCGTACTGCCTTGCCTGCCCTATACCTCGCACCTCGCAAGGGCCCTTTTCGGGCCCGCATCATGCTACATACCCTGCGGTATCTAAGCCTCCGGGAGAACACCATGCCTCGCGTTCCCGCACACCCGATCGAACCGCTTTTCCTCCATCGCTGGTCCCCGCGCGCCATGTCTGGGGAGGCGATTGCCGAGGCCGACCTCTTGCGCCTTTTCGAGGCGGCCCGCTGGGCGCCGTCGTGCAACAACAGCCAGCCCTGGCGCTTCCTTTACGCCCGCGCCGGCACCCCGTCGTTCGCCACCTTCCTTGACCTGCTGGTCCCCGGCAACCAGGCCTGGTGCCAGCGGGCCGGGGCGCTCCTGTGCGTCGTTTCTAAAAACACCTTCGACAACGGCACCGCCTCGCCCACCCCGGTCTTGGACACCGGCGCCGCGTGGGTCAGCCTGGCGCTGCAAGGCTCGACGCAGGGGCTGGTAGTCCATGGCATGGCGGGTTTTGACTACGACCGCGCCAAGACGGCCCTTCGCGTGCCAGAGGACCATTCGGTACACGCCATGGTCGCCGTGGGCCACCCCGGTCGCCGCGAGGACCTGCCCCCGCACCTGCAAGGCCGCGAGGAGCCCAGCGACCGCAAGCCGGTCTCGTCTCTGATCTTCGAAGGCGGCTTTCCCGAATAGCGCCGGCTCCTAGGCTATCATGTTGCCATAGCCAGCCAAGGAGGCCCCCATGACCGATACCTGGCACAAGACCGCGTGCATCCTTTGCAGCCAGAACTGCGGGCTGGAGGTGCAGCTCGACGGGGGGCACCTGGTGCGCTTCCGCGGCGATCGGGCCCACCCCGCCTCGCAAGGCTACACCTGCGAGAAGGCCCTGCGCCTCAATTACTATCAGAACGCCCGCGACCGCCTGACCTCCCCCCTTCGCCGCCGCCCCGACGGCACTTTTGAAGAGATCGATTGGGACACCGCCATCCGCGAGGTCGCCGCCCGCCTTTCCCAGGTCCGCGATCAGCATGGCGGCGAGGCCATCTTCTATTACGGCGGCGGAGGGCAGGGCAACCACCTCGGCGGGGTCTACGCCAAGGCCACCCGGGCGGCCCTGGGATCGGTCTTCACCTCCAACGCCCTGGCCCAGGAGAAGACCGGCGAGTTCTGGGTCGATGGGCAACTCTTCGGCCGCCCGCGCTGCCACACCAGCGGCGACTTCGAGCATGCCGAGGTGGCGGTCTTCATCGGCAAGAACCCCTGGCACTCCCACGGCTTCCCCCGGGCGCGGGCCACGCTGCGGGCGATCTCCGCCGACCCGGCGCGGGCGCTGATCGTCATCGATCCCCGGCGCACCGAGACCGCCGATCTGGCCGACCTGTACCTGCAAGTGCGTCCCGGCACAGACGCCTTTTGCCTGAGTGCCCTTCTGGCCGTGCTGGTGCAGGAAGATCTTGTCGATCACGCCTTCCTCCGCGACCATGCCGGCGGCTTCGAGGAGGTCCGCGACGCCCTCTCGCGGCTTTCCATCGCCGACCACGCCGCCCGTTGCAGCGTGCCCGAGGTGCTGATCCGGCAGGCGGCCCGGCGCATCGCCGCGGCCAAGAGCGTGGCCACCTTCGAGGACCTGGGCCTTCAGCAGGCGCCCCACAGCACCCTCAACTCGTACCTGGAAAAGCTGCTCTACCTTTTGACCGGGAACTTCGGCAAGCGCGGCGGCATGAACCTGCACACCAGAATCGGCAGCCTGGGTGGCGGCGGCGGCGCCCGCAAGAGCCCCGTGGGCGAGCACCGCATCATCACCGGCCTCATCCCGGCCAACGTCATCCCCGACGAGATCCTCTCGGATCACCCGCGGCGCTTCCGCGCGATGATCGTGGAAAGCGCCAACCCGGCCCACTCCCTGGCCGACAGCCAGCGCATGCGGGAGGCGCTCTCCGCCCTTTCCACCCTGGTGGTCATCGACGTGGCCCTGACCGAGACCGCCCGCCTGGCCCACTACGTCCTGCCGGCCTCGTCGCAGTTCGAGAAATGGGAAGCGACGTTCTTTAACCTGGAGTTCCCTCGCAACAGCTTTCAACTTCGGGCGCCCCTCTTCGATCCCTTGCCCGGGACCCTTCCCGAGCCGGAGATCCACTGCCGCCTGGTGCGGGCCCTTGACGCCCTGCACGACGAGGACCTGGCCGAGCTGAACGCCGCCGCGGCGCGCATCCCCAAAGAAGGGCGCGGCCCCTTCGCCGAGGCCTTCTTCCTGGCCGCCGCCACCCGGCCGCAGCTCATGCCCCTTTTGCCGGTGGTGCTGTATGAGACGCTGGGGCCGGCCCTGCCCAAAGGCGCCGCCGCGACCGCCGCCCTGTGGGGGGCCGCGCACCTGTGCGCCATGACCTTCCCCGATTCCCTGCGCCGGGCCGGCTTCTCAGGCGACTCGCGCGACCTGGGCGAGCAGCTTTTCGCGGCCATGCTCGACCAGCCATCCGGCTTCGTCTTCAGCGTGGACGAATATGAAGAGAGCTGGCAGCGCCTGGAGACCCCCGACAAGCGGGTGCGGCTGGCGGTGCCGGAACTCCTGGCCGAGCTGGCGAAGCTGGCCGATGAAGACCCGGCAGCGCGGGACCCGGCCTTTCCCTTCGTCCTTTCCGCGGGGGAGCGGCGGACCTCGACGGCCAACACCATCTTCCGCGACCCGGCGTGGCGCAAGAAGGACATACAGGGGGCCCTGCGCCTGTCTCCCGCGGACGCTGCCCGGCTGGGCATTGCCGACGGCGGCAGCGCCCGGGTCACCACCCGGCGCGGCAGCGTGCTGGCCACAGTCGAGGTCACCGACACCCTCCAGCCCGGCCATGCCAGCCTGCCCAACGGCCTGGGCCTGTCCTACCCCGGCGAAGATGGCACCCAGACCACCCGCGGCGTCGGCCCCAACGAGCTGACCGCATCGGCAGATCGCGACTGGCTTTCGGGCACCCCGTGGCACAAGCACGTCCCCGCCCGCATCGAATCCGCATAGCCGTGCCCCCGCGAAACACCGCAGTAAAGACATCCCGGCAAAGCTCCCTGAGCGCAAGCACGAGGTACATTCCCCGCGGCCCTCGACGCGCGTCTGTGGTATCATTTCCGTCCTGATGGATGACAAGCGGCCCCGCCGTCGCGACTTCGGCCTCGCCGCCCTGGGGGTCTGTGTGGGGCTCCTCCTGCCTGCTCGACGGGTGTGTGCCGACGCCCACCTGCCGCCGCCCCGCTCGCCGACGCTCCTGCGCATCCGCGAGAGCCGGAAGCTGCGCGTGGGGATGTGCCCGGGGGTCTCCCCTTTCATCCTGGCGGAGGCCGAGGCCGACGAGCTGCTCCGCCTGGCCGGGCAGGAGAAGACGCAGAAGCGCCGGGCCGACGACGGCAGGATGGTGGCCGGGCTGGACGTGGACCTGGCCGCCTTCACTGCGCAGGGGCTGGGGGTCGAACTCGAGATCGCGCTGTGCGACAAGTTCGAGGATCTCTTCCTGACCCTGGGCAAGGACCAGGTCGACGTGGTGCTCAGCGGTGTATCGCGAACCCTGGCGCGGGCCGCCGCCCTCTCGTTCTCCGCCCCGTACCTGGTTTCGGGGCAAGAGGTCCTCACCAGGGAGCCCGCGCGCTTCGCTTCCTTGAAGGAGGTCAACGTCGCCCGTGTGCGCGTCGGCGTCGAGGAGGGCACCACCGGCGAGTCCTTCGCCCGGCGGACGCTGCCCCTTGCGCGCCTTTCGCGCTACGTGCGCCCCGACGATCTGTTCCGCGCCCTGGAAGGGAAGCAGATCGACATTGCCGTGGCCGATGGGCTGCTCGGGCGCGACGCGGTGCTGCGGCACCTGGTCGGCGGGCCCCTGTCATCGGTGGAGAACCGCCGCTTTACCTCGGAGCAAATCGCCTTCGCCACCCGGCAGGGGGACCCCGACTTCACCGAGTACCTCTCGCTGGTGGTGCACGACCTGAAGGTCAGCGGCCACTTCCACCTGCTGGCCCACCGCTACAATCTCTGGCTGCGGACGGAGCGCTGATGTCCCGGCCCGGGCACCCGGAGAAGGAGAAAGAAAAGTCCCCATTCACCGCGTGGCGGGAGCGCCTGGCCGACCGGCTGGCGCGCAGCAGCCGGGTCTTTCTGATCGGGCTGCTCCTGGCCTGCGGTGTCGAGGTGGTGGTCGACTGGAACGCGACGCTCAAGGAGATCAACATCCTGCGCGGCGGCATGCGCCAGCGCGGCCTGAACTACGTCAGCATCCTGGCCAAGGCCGCGGTGGAACCCACTCTGTCTTACGACGCCGATGCCATGGACAACCTGTCTTCCGGCCTCTTTTCTGATGAGGACGTGGCCTACGTCCGCTTCACCGACCAGCGCGGCACGCTGCTCTACGACCGCCTGCGCCCGAGTTTCCGGGACCTCTTGAAGCAGCGCAAGGAACCCCCTTTCCGCGAACGCTACGCCACGCAGATGGAGCGCGACATCGACGGCATCCTCACGGACCCGGAGCGACTGAAGACGCACATCCGCATGAGCCGCCACCGGGACTTCGCCCAGGCGTGGAACGACACGGTCGCCGCGCTGGCCTCGCGCCTGTCCCGGAACGCCGCTCAACCCGACGACCGGGCCGGGCCGGTGGTGTATCAGGACCGGCTGCGCAAGACCGACCACACCCACGATGCCGAGGTGACCTACGCCCTCGGCGACATCGAGGATGAGCGCAACGAGACCTGGGGCGTGGTGCTGGTGGCCTTCAGCATGGAGCGCACCAACGCGGCGATCCAGCACAAGCTGGTGAAGGGCGCGGGAATGCTGGTGTTCTTCATCGGGCTCATTCTGGTGCAGAACGTGCTGTCACGCCGGGACAAGTTGCGGCTTCTGGATCTCGAAGTGCAGAAACGCGGGGCCCGCGCGGCGATCCTGGCGGCGCTGCCCGGGCAGTCGGAGACAGGCGCGCAAGGTGGCGTGACGATCGCCGCGGTGCTGAAGCAGGCCGAGGGGGGGGTCGACGGGCTCCTGTGGGACGTTCAGCGAACCGCTGATGAGGGGCGCGTCGAAGTGCTGGTCATCGATCCGGACGGCGAAGGGGTGGCGGCGGCGGCCACTGCACTGCACGTGCTGGCGACGTTCCGGCAGCGGTGTACGCAAGGAGCGCAAGCGACCCCGGAGGAAGAAGTGCGGCGGCTCGGACAGGTGGCGGCATCCCTGCCGCTTTCCCGGCCGGTCGGGCTCCTGCTTTTGCGCATCGATGGGAAGAGCGGCGAGATCCAGGGGGTGTCGGGCCCGATCGGCGGCCTGCGCCTGATTTCCGAAGGCAGCAGGGTCCCCCTGGCCGAGACGCCCATCCAGGCCGGCCCCGAGCCGATCCCGGGGGTGATGGAGCCGCTCTTTCGCCTGGCCGGGACGCTCCCCTCGCCGGGCCTGCTTCTCCTGATCTTCGCCGGCACCGGCCGCTCCGAGGACGCCCGCAGGAGGGTCGATGCCGACGCCGTGGCCGGGTACGTCGGGCGGGAGCGGCGGAAGGAGAAAGGCTCCCTGCAAGAACTGGCGGCGGACACCGCCATCTGGGCCCGGGGCCGCGTCGCGGGGGGCTCCACCCGGGACGTGCTGGCACTGATCCTGGCGCGGGGCGAGGGGGCCTGAGGCCGCCGGGCCGCAAATGGGATGCGGGCCAGGGCGCTGACGGTGTTCATGTGCGTTTACTCTTCATCGTCGTCCCCGAAGAAGACCCCCGCCGGCGTCTCGTCAGCCTCGAACGGCTCGGCTCGACCCTTCTCCATCCGCTCCGCGCTGAGGATCTCCACATACCCCGCCGGGTCCCAGCGATACACCTGCAACGTCTCCGCGATGGGCTCGATGAGCCAGTAGTGGCCGACGTGGGCTTGATGATAGATGCGCTTCTTCTTGATGGTGTCGTTGGTGAAGTTCGAGGGGCTGAGGATCTCGTCCAGGATTTCGTATCCGTGGCCTTCGTCGGGCAGGGCCAGAAGGTCAGCGAGGGTTATGACCATCGCCCGACAAGCCCGCGGCGCCTGTCAAGAGGCCCCCAGGAAGGCCCAAGGGTACGACGCGGGGGAAGACCACCGTCCGCCAAGGAATCAGCTTGCCCTTGGAGGTCGCGGCCTGGATTGACGAGCAAGGCAGTCCATCCACGCTGATCACTCAAAAGGTGTCGATTAATTGGCGCCGTGAAAACGCTTGCATTGAAATCATTGAGGAATTTTCCGAGAAACGCCCCCATTGAGGCAATTAATCTACACCTCTTCAGCTCTTGCGGCGTGAGATGGTGCGTCTTTCTCATTTCAAGGCTGAGCCCACATGACGACGCCTTGCCTCAAACCCCGCGCACGGTCTGCCGGCGCACGTAGGGGGGAAGGAAGGTTAGGCGGCGCTGCGTCGGCGCTGCTCTGTCTGGCGGGCAAGCTGGCGCCAGACGATGACAGCGGCGCCAGCGCCGTACACGTCGTCAGAAGTAAGCTTTTCGGCCTCTTCCTTGGATACTTGCTCCTCGTCCAGGGTGTTTAGCGAATCGTCCAGCGTCACCTTCCACACGTTTCGACCCTCGCCGATGCGGCCGAACGGAGGCACAGGCCACCCCTCGCGCGTGAAGCCAGGCAGGGGGCCTCGCAGCGTCCATGAGCCATTGTTGAACCCCTGAACACCGACGACACCAACGAATGTGGCATCCTCCGGCCGCAGTGCCCGAGGCTCGCCCAGGTAGGCGTAGATCAAATGACCGGGGCCTTTCTTGCGGGCTATCACACCGACGGCCTTTCCAAGCCCTTCACCTAGTTCCACTTCGAACACATCGCCTTCTTTTGGTCGCCTCATGGCCTCACCTTGCCTTGCTCGACAGTTTGCAACTTTCGGGCGCCAGCGTCGAGATATTCTTGCCGGCAGGGATTGCTGGGGCTGATGGCGCGGATCTTGTTCTGGCGCATCGGCTTGCCGGCGGCGGCGGCCTCATCCTGGCGGATCTGCTCGATGCCCCGCTGTTCTTTGTAGTCGTTGGTCCTCACGTCCACCCTGAATTTCAAATTCCCTGTATCGGGGTGCCGCTCATGCTGTTCCTTTCGCTGCTTCAGGTCCACCGTCCGGCCATTCCGCACCCTCTCGCGGGTATCAGGCTCGACGAGGTAGTAGGTCCCTCCTTGCCGGGCTGGCTTCACCGATGGTGCCGCCGGCCGCTCCGCAACCCCTGGCCGCTGCGCTACCCGCACAGGCGGCGCCGGCAGGGGTTCCCCGTCGGCCCCCCGCGGCATGCCCATCGTGGGATACGAAAGCGGCACGCCGCGGCCCCAGGGGGGAAGCGGCGGCTCGGGGCGGTGGGGCACGCGGATCGCATCGCCGGGCCGGGGCCGGCTGCCTGGCGGGGGACGCTCCGCCACCCACTCCTTTGGGCCCCGTCCGCCTCGCCGCGTGACCCTGTGGAACCGGGTAGCCCGTGGCGAAGACCAGGCCATCTGGCTCGACCTGTCGGACGGCAGCGGCGGCGCCGTGCGCATCGACGCAGAAGGCTTCCGCCGGGTGGCCGGCCCGCCCCCACTCTTCCATCGGTTCTCGCACCAGGAGCCGCTGCCCGCCCCCGCGCCCAAAGGCAACCCCCGCGACCTCTTCGGCCTGTGCGACTTCCTGAACCTCCAGCGGGAGGAGGACACCATCCTTTTCCTCTCGTCCCTGGTGGTGGCCCTGCGCCCGGACATCCCGCAGCCCCTCCTGCTCTTGCACGGCCCCCAGGGCGCGGCCAAGACCACCGCGGCCAAGCTGCGCCGGGCCCTTTTGGACCCCTCCGCCATACCCACCCTCATCGTGCGCCGCGACATAGGCGAGCTGGTGCAGGCGCTGGACCACCACTACATGCCCATTTTGGACAATCTTTCGCGCCTTTTTCCCTGGCAAGAGGAAATTCTCTGCCAGGCCGCCACCGACGGGGCCTTCACCAAGCGGGCGCTCTTTTCGGACCAGGAGGACGTGCTCTTTCGCTTTCGCCGCCCTCTGGTGCTGACCGGGATCAACCTGCCCTCTGCGGCGCCGGATCTTCTGGACCGGGCGCTGCTCATCGACCTGGAGCGCATCCCCAAGACCCGGCGCCGGGACGAGGCGGCGCTGTGGCGCTCCTTCGAGCGAGAACGACCGCGCCTGCTTTCCGGGTTGCTGGCTGCCCTATCCGGGGCCATGAGGATCGAGCCCGACCTGTGCCTTCCCGAGCTGTACCGCATGGCCGACTTCACCCGCTGGGGCGCGGCAGCGGCGCTGGCGCTGGGGATTCCGGCGGAGCGGTTCTGCGAGGCGCTGGCGGGCAACGCGGTGCGCCAGGGTGAGGAGGTGCTGGAGGACGAACCGGTGGCGCAGGCGGTGCGGATGTTGGTACATCGGCACGGGGATTTTTCCGGGACGGCGACGGAGCTTCTGGCGGCGCTGGCGCTGGTTTCGGGGCCGGGCGAGCAGAAGGCGTTGCCCCAGCGCCCCGCCGATCTGGGAAGGCGGCTCAACGCCCTGCGGGCGCCCCTTGGCGAACTGGGCATCCAGGTGCGATCGCTGCGTGACCCGGGACGGGAACGCCAGCGCCTCTGGGTGATCGAGGGGCCCGCGCCCAGGAGCCGCTCCTTCGCGGCGGCGGCGCAGGCGGCGCCGTGAGGGACGTGTACAGGCCGGTGACGAAGACGAAGTGGCGCATGTCCGAGGTATAGACCCGGCACTTGCCGCGCAGAACTCCAAGAAGAGCGACCGTTGGGTTCCACCGGGAACGTGAGCGGCCCCGAGGACGCGCACGACAATCACCTGCCCGCTTGAGGTCTGCGGCCGGACCCGCGCTTCGGCTTCTTCGGCTCCTCAAACCGCGGGTGCGCCCGCAGGACGCACTTCACCGAGACCGCTGTCGCATCGAAGAGGGGTGGGGGGCACCCGGCGGCCTTCATGGTGCTGCGGATGGTCTGGATCCCCTGCCCCTCGGCCTGCGCGAGCTGGAGCCGCGACAGAAACCAGGCCAACGCCTGGTTTCGCCACCTCGGCGTCACCTCGCCCCCGCGCAGTTCATCGAGGCTGACGCCCACCGGTAACGATCCCGGCGAGAGGAACTCGATGCGATCTTGGTACGAAGTGACGCGTGCAGGATCCATCAGCTCGTAATCGCGGTGGGCCAGCGCGTTGACCATCGCCTCTTGCAGCGCCCGGCGGGGGTATTTGTCTGCGTTCGGCTCTCGCAGGTTGGTCTTGTCGAACTGGGTCACCACCTCTGCATCGAGCAACCCCTGCAGCCGGCGGGCCTGGTCCGGCAGCGTCCCCGCGATCTCGAAGCGCCGGGCGACCGGGTCCGTGCGGTCCACGCCTGGATAGGTAGAGTAGATGGCGAAGGCGCCCGGAATGAACCGCTGCGGTTCCCGTCCGAAGAGCAGCAGCGCGTAGTTGCGCGGCCGGAGCACCCCGCAAAGCGGCTCGGCAGCGTACAGAGAGGGCACAAAGGGCGAGAGTTGCACCCCCTCGACCAGATAGGGTTCGACGCCGCGCCCCGGGGTGAACAGACCCATGCGCTGGAGCGCATCTCGCAGCGCGAGGAGATCGATGTCGCTCGCAGTGGCAGCGTGGCACGGGCGGTGGTCCCACGGCAAAAGGGCCCCCTTGCGGACCAGGAGGTCCCGCAACCGGCCGTTGCGCGCCTCGATCGTCGACCGGCTGATTCGGACGAAGTGTTTGGCGCCTTCGCTGCCCCGGCGAAATGTGTGCGCCGTCCCCGTCGCAGGCTGCAGGAAGACCAGGATCCGTCGAGTCGGATCGTCTGCCGGAAGCTCCTCGATGAGTGGGGCGATCGGAGGAGAGACCCGATCACGGCAGCGAGAAAGGACGACGTTCTCGACCTCCTTGAATCGGCTGGCCAGAAGGCCGGCGCGGATCATCTGGGGAAATCCGTTCTCGTCCTTCTGCTCCTTCGCGCCACAGACGACATACCCGCCACCCAGGTTCTGGAGGTCATTGGCGAACGCGGTCAGCGTCGCGACCACGTCGTCGATCTCGGCGACGTTCTCCTTCCACTCTGTCTGTTCGCTCTCCCTGCGGGCGAGCTGTTCAAGGCTGATCCGCTCCGCGGCGGCGGTCATTTGATGGGCGCTGCTCACCAGTGCAGGGTACTCAGATCGGGCTTGGCCAACAAGCCTTGTTGTCTGGGTGCGGGAGTCCCAGGTCGGGACGCATGCCTTCGCCACCGATGTAGAGATCGACCTCCAGCGTCAGCCACCAGTGCGTCTCGCCGCCTTTTCCACCCGCCGTCTCACCCCCGCCCGGGCCGTGCAGGCCAAAGACCTGGGCGAACACCGCCCCCTGTGCGGGCGCCCCTTTACGAATTGGGCATCCAGGTACGAGTCTTGGCCACCTGCCCGCTTCAACTCACAGGTCGATTTCGTAGCGCGGCAGCGGGTCGGTGCCTGGGCCTTGCAACCAGCGAGCATCGGGTTTCCATGCCCCGTTCTGCTCCTCCCGGCGCCGCGTGTGGACCGTGAGCCTCTGGCCGGTGAACTGCAACACCTGATACTGAAGCGGGTAGCCCGGCACCCACGCCCCGGTCGACGCGCCAAAGGTCCCGGCGCCGAGCAGTTCGATTCCGCTCCCGGGAACCTGACGATGGTAACGGAAGATCTCGTTCTGTGCCTTGTGAATGTGGCCGTGCAGGCCGATCCGGAAGCCGGCCTGTGCCAGCCGCTCCAGGAAGCCCGTGTCCTTGATGCGGTCCTCTTCGGTGCTGACAGTGGGGTGATGCCAGACGGCCAGCTTGGTGCACGACGCGTAGGCGGGCGTGTTGCGCACCTCCATCAGCACCCGGCTCAGCGCCTCCGGGTGGATGTCCGCGCGGGCCCGGTAGTGGTGATCGATCGGCCACGAAGAATTGAGGCCGAGCACGAGCAGGTTCTGCTCGGGGAAGTGATGCAACGTCGCCTGGCTCTGGTAGTCGAGGGAGTACGCTTGCAGCCTCAGGTTCTGATAGAAGTGCGCGAAGGGCTGAAAGCGCAGCTTCCAATCGTCGTTGCTGCGCAACTCGATGTACTCTCCCGAGTCGATGTAGGCGCCGGGTTGCAGGGGCCCCTTGTAGCTGCGGCGTCTCGCCGGCGTGTAGGCCCGCTCAGAGAGATCCCAGCTCACGTCGTGGTTTCCCGGCACGATGACGATGCGCTGCGGCGTCAGATGGAAGCTGCTGGCCAGCAGTTGGAAGAACAGGTTGGCTGCCTTGTACTCCTCGGTAGACGCCGTGTTGACGATGTCGCCGGAGACGATCACCGCATCCGGCCGCTCGATCTTCAGCTCGTATTGCAGATCGGCGGTCAGTTGCTCGTGCCAGACCCGCGGCTGCCTCTCGTCGGGCCCGAAGTGCAGATCGGACAGGTGCAGCACGTAGCTGCTCGGCGGCTGTTCCGGCCGAGCCGAAGGGGATGGCGCCGCTTCCATGATCTCCGGTAAAGGCGCGGACCCCTGCCCCGCACCGCTCTCCGGCTGACCTGGCGCAGGGGTCTTGGCCTTCACGAGGATCGGCCCGTCGTCGTCATGCCAGCTTGCCACGCCGTGGCCGGTCTGCCTGGCGAAGTCCGGCCAGTCAAGGTGGCGCAGATAAAACGTCAGTTGCGGATCTTCGGCGCTGAGGACGGCGGCGTCGCGGTTGTAGTGGAGGATCTCGCCGACGCGGGGGTTTTTCTCGAAGAAGGCGGACAGGTTGCTCGACAGCAGCCAGTCGAAGCATGCTTCGTGGATGCCATGGTCTCGGCTGCGGACCTCATGCAGGGGCACGGCAGCGTCTTCTGCACGGGACAGGTGCCAGAGCAGCGAGAGGCAGGCGCCGCGGGGCGGCGGGCGCTCATCGCAGGCGGCGAACGCGGACAGGGGCCCGCCGAAGCGGGAGCGCAGATCCTTGAGGACGTTTTTTACCACGCTCTTGAAGTCGATATCGAGGGTCGAAAGCGACTCCGGCACGGTGGTGATGCCAGCCTCGATGGCCGCCTGACGGCAGAGCCGCTGTCCGATCACGAAGCTGCCCGCTGCCTCCTTCACGTACTCCTTCTGCCGGGCGAAGACCAGATTGGCGGCCTTGGCGCCCTTGCTGATCATCTCCTCGATCTTGGCGTCGGGCTGCCGGCCGATGTTGACCGAAGAGAAGCGTCCCAGCACGTCGGGGAAGTAGCTGAGAAGGGAGTCCCGCACCGGGTTGATCCCGATGATGACGACCTTGGCGTTGTGGCGGTTGTCATCCGACAGGATCTTGATGAGATTGGTGACCTGCCGCTGCCGCGCCCGGTCGAGGTAGTGGAAGCCTATAACGGGACCTTCGTCCCCGCCATCCCTTTAGATGGGCCTCCATCCGCGGCGCGGATCGCCTTGCCCCGAGGGGCGGCGCGGGGTATACACAGGGGACCATGCCGGTGCGGATTCCCTTCCTTGTCGCGATCGCCGCGCTGCTTGGGGCGGGGTGCGACGACGCCGGGTCGATGCCGGGGCCGGAGATGTTCCCCCGGCCCGCCGGCGCTGTGACCTACTATCAGGACGCCAAGGCGATCCTCGACGGGCGCTGCGCGCGGTGCCACCGACAGGGGGGCGTGGCGCCCTTTTCCCTGACCCGCTTTGCCGAGGCCGCGCCCGTGGCCCAGGCCATCCAGAGCGCGGTCACCAGCCGCACCATGCCGCCGTGGCAGGCGGAGGGTGGACACCAGATCTATCAGGGGGACATCTCCCTGTCGAAAGAGCAGATCGGCGTGCTCCTGTCCTGGGCGGAGCAGGGCGCAAAAGAGGGGGACCCGGCGCACGAGGGGCTGCCGCTGTCTCCCGTGCCCGGGGGGCTTTCGCGGGTCGATCTGAGCCTGACTCTGCCCGAGCCGTACCTGCAACAGACCTACCCCGACGACTACCGCTGTTTCGTCCTGGACTGGCCGCTGGACTCGGTGCGCTATGTGTCCGGGTTCCGGGCGCTCCCAGGCAACCCGGCGAACGTGCACCATGTCATCGCCTATCTGGCCTACCCCGAGGGTGCCGCCGCCGCCACGGCGCTGGATCAGGCGGACCCGGGGCCGGGGTACGCCTGCTACGGCGGGCCGGGGAAGATCGGGCTCACGGACTATGACTACAGCTCCCTGGGCGGATGGAACCCGGGGTTTCAGGGGTCGGACTACCCGGCGGGCACCGGCATAAAGGTGCGCCCGGGATCGAAGGTGGTGCTGCAAGTCCACTACCACTCGCTGGACGCCAAGACCCCCGCGGATCGAAGCACGCTGCAATTCAAGCTGGACGCCGCGGTGGACAAGGAAGCGTTCTACGTCTCCTGGCTGAACCTGGCCTGGCTGGCCCGGGGCGTCATGGTGATCCCCAAGGACCAGGCCGACGTGGTCCACTCGTTCGCCTACGATCCAACCCTGCTGACGCTGGCGCATACGCCCTTCAGGTTCGGGCAGCCCTTTCAAATCTACTCCGCGGCGCTGCACCTGCACGAACTGGGGACCAGCGCGACGCTGGCCGTCGGCAGGCCGCTTGGCGACGCGGACGTGCTGCTGCGCATCCCGCACTGGAACTTTCACTGGCAGCGGGAGTATTTCCTGCAGGACCCGGTGCTCTTCCAGCCGGGGGACCGGCTGTCCATCGAGTGCCACTGGGACAACACACCGGCGCACCAGCCGGTGCGGGACGGTCAGGTGCGCCCGCCGGTCACCGTCGAGTGGGGCGAACGCACCCAGGACGAGATGTGCGTGGGGTTTCTCTATACCACGGCCCCTTGAAGTCGAGGGAGCGAGAGGGATTCATGACCGCCGCCCGAGCCGAGTTCGAGAAACTGAAGGTCGACATTTTCAACCAGGGCCGCGATCAAGGCCGTGAAGTGGCCCTGAGGGCGATCCTGGACATCTGCGGACTTCTGGGACTGGAGACCTCGACGGAGCAGCGGGCCCGTCTGGAAAAGATGCCGCTGCTGGAGCTGGAACAGGTCCGCTGTCACCTCATGCAACATCGGACCCTGCCCGTCTGAACGCGGCGGAAAATTTGCTCGCTTGCGCGCACTGGTGTACGGCTGGCACATGAGTGTCCATCGTGATCGCCTTGTCAAGCGCATCCTGGAAGAAACCCTGGATCCGGTGGGTGAGACCCGGCGCGAGATGGAGGTCGAGCCGGACTATCTTCCCCGTGCCGATTTTTTCTTCACGCCGCTCTCGCTGCCTCCCGAAGCGACCTGGCCGCGGTATCTGAAGCTGCTTTACCGCATGGTCCAGGCACTATGTCTCTTCGAGTTCTGCACACACCCTCCCGACGAGCACGGGGTGCTGGATTTCGTGTGCAAGCAGTTCAGTCTGCGCAACCGCCGCCGCCAGCAGGGAAAGGACCAGGCGCTTCCTTATCTATGGATCATGACCTGCGGGCGCCCGGTCTCGGCCTTCGCGGCGCTGGGGGTGGAGCCGGCCGAGGGTTGGCCCAGGGGCTTCTATCGCGTGGTGCCCTGGTTGCGGCTGGGCTTCGTGGTGCTGCCCGAACTGGAGCGGACGCGCGAGACGCAGGTGTTGCGGCTGATCGGGCCGGCCTCGGTGCGGAAAGAGGCTTTGGCCGAGATGCAGGCGGTGCCGATGGAGGACAAAGAGCATCAGGCGATCCACCATTTCCTGGCGCAATTGCTCCATGCGATCGAGCGTGATAATTTAATCAATTAGGAAGAGCGAGAGGGATTCATGACCGCCGCCCGAGCCGAGTTCGAGAAACTGAAGGTCGACATTTTCAACCAGGGCCGCGATCAAGGCCGTGAAGTGGCCCTGAGGGCGATCCTGGACATCTGCGAACTTCTGGGACTGGAGACCTCGACGGAGCAGCGGGCCCGTCTGGAAAAGATGCCGCTGCTGGAGCTGGAACAGGTCCGGCTCCACCTCATGCAACATCGGACCCTGCCGGCCTGAACGCGGCGGGGGCAAATCCGGCCCGCTTGAGGGACGCTACCCGAGCGTTTCTCTCCTTGCCCGCCGTTTGCTGCTAGACTGGTTGGTCATGGTCGGCCGCACCCTTGACCGCTACCGCCTGCTGGAGGAGGTCGGACAGGGGGGCATGGCGGTGGTCTACCGGGCGCTGGACATTTCCCTGTGCCGGGAGGTCGCGGTCAAGGTGCTGCACCCCCATCTGGCCAGTCAGCCGGAGTCCCGCGCCCGCCTGCAGCGAGAGGCCCAGGCGGTGGCCCAGCTACACCATGACAACATCCCGGAAATCTTCGCCTACAGCGGCCTGGACTCCGAGGTCAGCTACCTGGTCACCGAGTTCGTCCACGGCTCGACTCTCAAACACTTCATCACCGACCATCCCCCGGGTTATCCCGAGATCGGGATGATGATCGCCAGCGAGGTGGCCAGCGCCCTGTCCTGCGCCCATGAAATGGGCATCATTCACCGCGACGTGAAGCCGGAAAACGTGATGATCCGGGACAGCGGTTCCCTCCTGCTCTGCGACTTCGGCATCGCCCAGGTGGTGGACAAGGACCGCATGACCGCCACCGGGCAGCTCCTGGGCTCGCCGGCCTACATGGCCCCGGAGCACATCGAGGGGCGGCCCCTGGACTGTCGCACCGACGTGTTCTCCCTGGGGGTCCTGACCTACCAGATGGTGTGCGGCGAACTGCCCTTCCGCGGGCGCAATCCCCACGAGACGCTGCGCAAGATCACCGACGGCCACTTCACCCCGCCGGAAGAACTGGCCCGGCTGTGCAGCCCGCGGCTTTCGCGGCTCATCGGGCGGGCGCTGAGCCGGGAGCCGGACGGGCGCTATCCCCGGGTAAGCCAGCTGCGCGACGAGCTTCTGGCCGAGCTTTCCGACTCGGGCATCGGCGATCCACGCGAGGAGCTGCGGGCCTACTTCCTGTCCCCGGAGACGTGGCAGGCGGCCTTCGCCCCGCGCCTTTCGAAGGCGCTGATCGAGACCGGGAGCCGGCGGCGGCGGGAGGGGCGGACAGCGGCGGCGCTCTCTGCCTGGGGGCGGGCGCAGCAGGTGGACCCGGAAAACCCCGAGGTGAGGCGCCTCATCGAGGGGGTGGCCCGGGAAGGGCGGCGACGGCGGGCGCTGGGGTACGGGCTCGGGGTGCTGGGGGTGGCGGCGCTGGGGGTTTTTGGCGGGGCCTCGGTTTCCGCTTGGCGGAGGGCACACCCGGTGTCCCCGGATTCACGACCCGGGCCGCCTGCCTGGACGCCGGGACCGGCCCCGGTGGACGGATCGTCTTTGGCGCCGCAAACCACCCGGGAGGACCCGCCGGACCTTTGGCCCGCGCGCTTCCATGCGGATGCTGCCGCCGCCGGGCCCGTGCCGCGGCATCCAACCGGGCACCATCGGCCGGTGCCGACGGCCAAGGCGGCGGAGGCGGTGGTGCTGCGGCGGGTGCCGATCGAGCCCTGGCCCAAGGCGGTGCGGGTGTCCCTGAACGGCAAGCTTTTGGGCGACTATGGCAGCGACGTGCGGGTGGTGGAGCTGCCCCCGGGCCCCAACGAGCTGCTCTTCGAGAACCCGGCCTGCTACAGCCAGCGGGTGGCCATCCCCGCCGACGCCAGCCCCGAGGAGGTACGGGTGCGCCTGCGGTGGAAGCCGGCCCTTTTGACGGTGCGCTCGCAGCCCGCCGACGCCGACGTGGTGGTCGACGGACGCATCCTGGGCCGGTCGGGGCAGGTGCTGGCGCTGCCCCTGTCCAACGAGGAGGGCAAGGCCGCCGTCGAAGTGAAGGTCTCGGCCCCGGACCACGCCACCGTGACCAAGAAGCTGGAGGTCCGCGCCAACCAGATGACCTCCCTGGACGTGACGCTGGAACCCGGCTGAGCCGGGCCCTGGGCTATCCAGGCTGGACCAGGTAGGCTATCCTCACAGAGGCGTGAACATCGTGCCAGGCGCCGCGAGCGGCGTGACATCCAGCACCGGCAGGCCGTGGGCGCCGCGAGCGCTGGCCGGACCCGTGCCGCGTCGCCGCTTTGCCGCCTGGCTGCTCCTTTGCGGGCCCCTGTGCTCGCTCCTTCTGTCCCCCGCCCGCGCCGCTGACCTGAAGCGCGAGGCCGCCGGCCACTCCACCCGCGACGCTCGCGACGCGCACCCGGGGGGCCTGCCCAGAAGCGAGAGGCCCCGAGCCTCCGCGGAAGAGGACCTGTCCCGGGCCCGCCTGGCCTACGAGCGGGGCGACTATGGCGCGGTCATCCAGCTCCTGC
Organism: Polyangia bacterium; assembly: GCA_038231615.1. Taxonomy (GTDB): domain Bacteria; phylum Myxococcota_A; class Polyangia; order Palsa-1104; family JAEUJZ01; genus JBBRLA01. The sequence goes on from JBBRLA010000004.1 coordinate 25,152, forward strand.
GCCCGCTGCTCTACCCCACTGCGCTGCTCCCCGACGAGGATCAGGTGGTCGCGGCCCACAAGCTTTTGGCCATGAGCCACTTCTTCGAGCACGACCTGAGCAGCGCCGAGGGCGAGTTCAGCCTTTTGCTCTCGCTGCGCCCGGATTTTACCCTGGACCCGCTGGTCGAACCCAAAAATGCGGTGGCCTTCCTGGACACCTTGCGCCAGCGCAACACCGAGCACCTGTCCGAGGTGCGCCGCCGACAGGCCACCGAGGAGGAGGTTCAGCGCAAGAAGGCCGACGCCCGGCTGCGGGAGCAGGCGCCGAAAATCTACATCGAGCGGGTGGTGCGGCGGCAGTCCACCGCGCTCTGCTTGGTGCCCTTCGGCGTCCCGCAGTTGGTCACGCACCGCCGCGTCCCCGGGGCGCTCTTGCTGGTGGGAGAAGGATTGACCGGCGTCGGCTCGCTGGCCACCTGGCTGGCGGTGCGCCTGCGCTACCCCGACAGCACCTTCCCCCCGAGAGAACTGGGCACCGCCCGCGCCCTGACCGCCACCTACCTGACCACCGGCGCCCTCTTCTGGGGGCTGATCCTGACCGGGGTGGTCGACGCCTTCCTCCACCAGAAAACCGTCGTCGAGGTCCACGAGTTGCCCGGGCCGCCCAAAGACTTCAAGACCCGGCCCCGGACCACCCTGCGCCTGGCTCCCTTTTTCGCCCCCGGCGCCCCGGGGCCCGCACCCGCCTTTTCGGCCGGCCTTGGAGGGACCTTCTGATGCCCAGCCTGCGCGTCCAGCTTCCAGGCGCCTCGTCGGCAAGCCCGCGGGTCTACCGCCTGCACAAGCGGCTGACCACCCTGGGCACGGGGGCGGACAACGACATCCTGCTCGCCGACCCGCTGTGCGCCGAAAGCCACGCCTTCCTCCAGTGCGACGAGCGCAATGGGGCAAGCTACCTGATCCAGGCCATCGACGGGGCCCCGGACCTGGTGGTGGGCGGCAAGCGCAAGCGCAAGCACCGGCTGGCCCACCGCGACACAGTGCGCCTGGGCGGTACGGATCTGCTTTTCCAGCGCGACGAGGCCTCGGCGCCCGACTCCACGTCAGCCTCCCTTTCCGGAGACGATCGGGAGGCTTTGTCCTCCTATCGCAAACTCTTCGCCTTCTCCGAGCGTCTGCTCCTGTCCTACGAACTGCCCTCCCTGCTGGACGCGCTGATGGACGCCGTCGTCGAGGTCACCAGCGCCGACAAGGGCTTCCTGGTGCTGCTGGAGGGCAGCGAGATGCGGGTCAAGGTGGCGCGCAACATACGCCGGGAGATCCTGCTAAACCCCGATGGACAGATCTCCGACTCGATCCTGGAGAAGGTCGGAAAGACCCGCAAGCCGCTCATCATCAGCGACGCCCTGCGGGACGAGGAGTTTCAGAACTCGCTCTCGGTGATGAACCTGAAGCTGTCCTCGGTCATGTGCGTGCCCCTGCTCGAACACGGGAACCTGCTCGGGATGATCTACGTGGGCAACGACTCGGTGCGCGCCCTCTTCGTCGAGAAGGACCTGGAGGTGCTGACGGTCTTTTCGGCGCAGGCGGCCCTGATCATCCAGAACGCGCTTCTGGTGAACGAGCTGAAGCTGGACAACAAGCTGCTTTCCGAGCAGCTGACCCAGATGCGCTACGGGTCGATCATCGGCTCGTGTGCGGCGATGCAGGAGGTCTTCCGCAAGCTGGGCAAGGTCGCCACCACCGACGTGTCGGTGGTGATCACCGGAGAGACCGGCACCGGAAAGGAGCTGATCGCCCGGGAGATTCACGAGCGATCGCCGCGGCACAAGGCGCCCCTTATCACCATCAATTGCGGCGCCATCCCGGAGCACCTTTTGGAGTCAGAACTCTTCGGCCATGTCCGCGGGGCCTTCACCGGGGCGGTGCAGAACAAGCAGGGGCGCTTCCAGGCGGCACAGGGCGGCACCGTGTTCCTCGATGAGATCGGCGAGCTGCCGCTGCTCTTGCAGGTGAAGATCCTGCGGGTGCTGCAAGAGCGGGAGATCTGTCGGGTGGGGGACACCCGGTCGGAGCCGGTGGACATCCGGGTCATCGCCGCCACCCACCGCGATCTGCCCGCCGACATCCAGGCCGGGCGCTTCCGCGAGGACCTGTTCTACCGCCTGAACGTGGTGCAGCTCCACCTGCCGCCGCTGCGCGATCGCGGCGACGATGTCCTGACGATCGCCACGTACCTTCTGCACCGCTACGAAAGGGAGCTTTGCACCTCGGCGCGGGGGTTTTCGCAAGGGGCCCAGATCGCCCTCCGCAAGTACGCCTGGCCGGGGAACATCCGGCAGTTGGAGAACCACATCAAGAAGGCCCTCATCCTGTCGGAGGCCCCGCTGCTTTCCGCCGAGGACCTGGGCATCGGCGGGCCGCTGCAGACGCCGGTGCTGCCGCTGCAGGAGGCGCGGGAACGCTTTCAGCGGGACTACATCAACGAGGTGCTGGCGCTGAACGGAGGCAACCGGACCAAGGCCGCCAAGGACCTGGGGGTGGACCCGCGGACCATCTTTCGCTACCTGGAGAAAGAGGACGGGCCGGAAGCCAGAACAGAAGTCAAAACAGAGGCGGAACCGGAGGCCGGTTCGGAGGACAGGCCGGAAACGAAGCCGGAAAGCAAAACCGATGGGACCGGTTCTTGTGGTGCAAAGGGGCAAGCATGACACAATTGTCATACCTGGCAGGACGAAAACCCGCTGGACGGCCGCGTCGGTCCGTGCAAGTGCCGGGAGGCCCTGGACTTTCGCCAGCGCCACCCCGACCGGGCAAGCTGGCATCCGGGTTGCATGGATAAATCGATGGACTCAAACCTATTCTTACATGATACGCAAACCTCATCAGCCGGGACCCGGAGGGCGCTCGTGATCACCAGCGCCGCTCTTTGTCTTTTGACCCTGGTGGCAACGGCGGGCTGCCTGGTGCCCATCCCCCTGGCGCAGCAGTTCCAGAGCGACGGGGGCACCGGCCTGGTGGTGGAACGAGCCTTCCCCCCTTTCGGCACCTTGAATGCGATGCCGCGCACCACTCCCTTCGCCTTCCAGTTGTACGTCAAGAGCGACAGCCCCGCCCTGGCGGGGCGGCTGTGCGTGCAGGTCAATGAAAATTGCTGCATGCTGAACCCCCCCGATACGACCAGTTGCCAGGACGACGCCACCGTGACCCAGGTCGGCGATCCCGGGAGCGGGGAGTACGAACTCGCGTTCCAGCAATATCCCCCCTGCATCCTGGCCCCCGGCAACGTCCCCCGGGTCTACGTCGTCCCCGTGGTGGCCACCGGCGGCTTCGCCCCCACGGTGGGCTTCATCGGCGCCGAAGGGCTGGGCACGGTCGATGCGACCCACTACTGGACGGTGAACTGCCAGCTGGCCATGACTGGCGCAGGCGACGGTAAGCTCCCGTCGCTAAAACCCCCTGAAGAACGGTGAACCGCCCATGAGCAAAAGATGCCTTGCCAGGGCGCCGGTCTTCTTCCCCCCGGGCCTCCTGTGCCTTGTCGGCCTGGTGCTCCTTGTCGGCTGTGCCGACGAGACGATCCCCATCGCCTGCACCGGCGATCAACACTGCCCGCCGCCGTCTCCGCTTCTGTCCTTCGCCGCGCAGCTTTTTCCCCGGAGCCCGGCGGTGCAGGGGACGACCGCCCGTCTGGTCATCCAAGAGGAGCCGCGGCTCAGCTTCGATGCCACCGGCGCGGCCATTCTCCGCTTCGTCTCGCCGGCCCGGGTCACCGGCATCGTCCGCGACGAGAGCGGGAAGCCGGTGCCGCAGGCCCAGGCACTGGCCGTGCTGCCCTCCGCGTTCCTCGGGCAGAGCCCGTTTTCCTTCGGCACGTCCACCGGTATCGACGGCGCTTTTTCCCTGAACCTGCCGGTGCCCAGGAAGCCGCGGGAGCAGCGCTACCACTTCTGGGTCGGCTTCGATGACGGGGCCCCGGGCGCGGATGTACACCCGCCGATGTGGTTCGATCAGGTCATCTCCGCCGACACCACCCTGCCGGTGCCCTTGCCCGGCCGCTCGGCGCTCATCAACATCAGCGGCCATATTACCGGTTCCCAGGCACAGGGCGTGGCCGGCATGCGGGTGCAGGTGCTTGGCGACAACGAGAAAATCTTGTCGACCGCCGCGGTCAGCGCGTCGGGTGCCGATGCCGGGGCCTACAGCGTGCTGGTCGACCCCAACCTGACCGACGCCAGCCACTTCACGGTGGTGGCCCAGCCGGGCGCGCAGGTCCAGCCGGGGCAGGCCACTCTGCTTCGTGTCATCGACCGGCCGATGGGGTCGACCCTGGTGGTGGACTTCTCGGTGCCGGCGTACCGGCCGCCGCAGGACGCCCACCTCCAGATCAGCGGCGTCGGCACCAGCGGGGCGAGTCAGCCCGTGGCCGGGGCCCGGGTGCAGGCACAGGCTTATCTTCTGGATCCGGCCCTGGACCGGCTGCAGCAGCAGGCCCTTTACGCCGTCGTCGGGGACACCGACAGCCAGGGGCGGGTGACGCTGTCGCTGGTGCCGGCGCAGGACAAGGAGATGCTGACCTACACCGTGCTGGTCACCAGCCCGGCCAGCTCGCCCTTCGCCAGCTCGGTGCTGCCCCTTTCGGTCAGCGCGAAGCCGGGGGACGCACCGCTCGTTCTGCCCCTGCGTACCCAGGTCAGCGGGCGCATCCTCAGCGCAAGCGGCATGCCGGTGGCGGGGGCGCAGGTGCTGGCCCGGGGGCTGGATTCGGCCCAGCGGGTCTCGACGCAGCTGGGCGATGTGGCGCCGCGGGCAGTGTCGGATTCCGACGGACGCTTCGCGATGCGGCTGGACCAGGACGCCTACGACCTGGACATCATCCCGGTGGTCGGCACCGAGCCGCGCTTCTCAGTCAACAACCTGCGCGTACTGACCGACGATGTGGAGCTGGGGTACATTCGCCTGCCGCGGCCCACCCTGGCCAGGCTGCTGGTGCTGGACCCGACGGGCTACCCGGCGCCCTCCACCAGCCTGCGGGTGTTCGAGCTGGCCCCCCCTTTTAGCCAGGTGGGCAGCATCGCCGCCTGCGATGTGATACTCCCCTGCCCCGGGATGGCCCGCCTGCGGGCCGAGCTGACCACCGATAGCCATGGACGAGCGCAGTTCCTACTGCCGGACCAGGCCCCCTGAATCGGGGCCCGCGGCGCTTAGCGAGCAATCCCGCGGCGCTTCGCGCTTAGCGAGCAATCACCGCGGCGCTTAGCGCTTCGCGATCTGCTAGGTTTTAGATTGTGAGCCTCGTACATGACCTGAACATCGCCTGCACCATCGCCCGGAAGGGCGGGGCGCTCATCCTTTCGTATCACCAGGCCTGGCACCCGGCGACCGGGTCCCCCAACGGGTCGGCGGATGCGTTGCCCGGCGTCCCGGTAAAGCTCAAGGCCGACGACGAGCCGGTGACGGAGGCGGACCAGGCGGTCAACGCGCTGTGCGTGCAGGAGCTGCGCGCCCACTTTCCGGGCGATGCGCTGCTCACCGAGGAGTTGCCCGATGACGGGTCGCGCTTCGGGGCGGCGCGGGCCTGGCTGGTGGATCCCATCGACGGCACCAAAGACTTCATCGCCGGCCGGCCCGGCTTCTCCCTGATGATCGGCCTGCTCCGCGATGACGAGCCGGTCCTGGGGATAGTATACCAGCCGCTCGGCGATGTGCTCTATTTCGCTACGGCGGGGCATGGGGCTTATCGGATGCGCGCGGGCGGCGCCCCGGAGCGGCTCTTTGTGTCCGGGGTGGACGACCTGTCGGCGGCGCGGATGGTGTCCTCGGCCTCCCATCCGGCGAAAGTGGTCAGCCAGATGCGGGATCAGTCTGGCATCCGCGACGAAATGAACATCGGCTCGGTGGGGCTCAAGCTGAGCCTCATCGCCGCCGGGGAGCGGGACCTGTATGTGAACCCGTCCGGGCAGACCAAGCTGTGGGACACCTGCGCGCCCGAGGTGATCCTGCGCGAGGCCGGCGGGCAGCTCACCGATGCCAGCGGAGCGCCGCTGAGCTACCGGGGTGGGCTGAACCATGTTTCGGGACTTCTGGCCACCAATGGCCGGCTCCACGAGCAGGCGCTCTCCCGGCTGCGCCCGCTGATGCAGCGCGGCCCGATCTGAAATCGGGCTACCGCGGCAGCCGGGCAGAGACCCGCCGCAGTCCCTCGCCCAGCCGCTCTGTGAGCGCCTGGGTCACCTCCTGGGAGGGGCGCTCCTCATAGCCCATGGACACCCTGGCGTAGTCAGTGCGTCCTACCACGCTCTCCGCATGGCGCACCTTGCCCTCCTGCGCCAGCACCACCGCCAGGCGGACCTGGATCCGGGGTGGGGTGGTGTCGGAGGCCCCCCCGCCCGTAGCACTGGCCATGGTAATGGGTAAATAATCGTAGGCCATGATGGCGGTGACCGCGACCCTGCCGATGGCGATGTCCTCGCTGGAAGGCAACGCCTTCACTGACGCGGCGGATGCGTTGCCGGCGGCGATGACGCCAAGCGTCCGGCACTCCTCGCTGGTGCCCGGCCGCGACGGCTGCGGGTTCGGCGCGATGGCCACGGCGTCTCCGGCCCACCTGCCGGTGCCCAGAAAAAGGCCCAGCGTGCTGAGCACGGTGTCGCGGGTCTCGGTAAAGAGCCCGCCGGCACCCTCTGCCTGGGTCCCCCGCTCGGCGGCAAACGATCGCGGGATCTCCGCCGACACACATTCGATCACCAGCGCCCGGTAGGGCTCGCCCCTGTCCCCTGGACGCCCGGCGGAAGCCCCACCGGCGGACCCCGCGCCGCAGCCGCAAAGGGTCAGGCAAAACGCCAGGCGCCGCAAGGACGACCAGGAGCGGAGCCTGCGCAGGGGCCTCTCGGTGGACAGGGGGCACAAGAAGTCTTGCGAGATCATCCTGCCAAGTATCGCAGAAACGCGGCGCGCTGCATCAAAAGCCCGCAGCCTTCTCCGGCCCTCCCCGGTTTGGCGGTTTTGGTGCTCCGTCACAACGAGTTTCCCTGACTATTGCAGATGTTCTAAAATAGCCACTCGGGAGCGAGTCGATTTCGCTAGAATGGTAACGTGGAGCGACGCCATGCAGGCACCGCCCGACGCCCGACAAGACGGGTCGATGCGCTGCCAGCAGGAGATGAACCCGTAGATGTCCGCCGAAATCGGAGCCAAAAGACGACCCGCCCCCACGGGCCGCGACCGGCAAAATGCTGAGCTTCGCGCGCTCATCGGTCAGCGCCTGGTGGCCCAGGGGCACCTCAAGCAGGAAGACCTGGACCGCATGCTCTTGCACCAGAAGGGCCTGCCGCTGGACCAGCCGGTGCGCCGGCTCGGTTCCCTCCTGATCGAGGCGGGCCTGGTCAGCATGCGCCACGTCTCCGAGGCGCTCGGCGCGCAGCGGGGCGTGCAGGCGCAGAGTACCGCTCCCGGGCGATTGGATCCCAACGTGCGGGCGCTCTTCCCCAAAGACCTGCTGCTGCAGGTGCAGGCGGTGCCCGTGTCCATCATCGGCAAGACCGTGGCGGTGGCCATGGCCGACCCGCAGGACACCGCCCAGGTGGCGCTGCTTCAGGCGCACACCCACCACCCCGTGCGGCCGGTGCAGGCGCCTCAGATCCAGATCCTTCAGCTCCTGGCCACGATCAAGACCGTCGGGCCCTCCTTTACCACGCCCACGCCCACGCCGGGGTCCCCGCGCCCGGCGGAGGCTTCCATGGTGCAGGCGGCGGCCACGGCTGCCCAGTCGAGCCCGCGGTTGCCTAAGCTAAGCACCTCCAGCGCCTCCGGATCGCGCAGCGGATCGCATCGCTCGGGGACGGAGATGTCCGCGACGTCGGCAATCGCCGACGTGCAGCAAGCTTGGAAAGCAACGTCGGCGCTCTCGCCTCGTGATATGGTGATTATATCGTCTCAGTCCGGTCAGTCGGGTGCGTCCGGGAGGGCCAGCGCGTCGGCCCCCGGCACCTCGACCCGCTCGTCCAGGGAGTCGGCGGCCTCCGGCCGGGCGATCTCCGGAGCTTCCTCGTCCGGGCCCCAGATCGCGACCCCCACGGACCTGCCGCCACCGGCATCGGCAGTCTCCGGCGGCGAGGCGACGAGCGCAAGGTCCACGCCGGGCGGCGCGGGACACAAGCAGAAGAAAGGGATGCCGGTAAAGGGCCCTCGGGAGATCCTCTCGGACCTGAAGGAATACCAGCCCTGGGCGGTTGCCTTCCTCCTGACCCTCTCCATTGCCGGCGCGGGCTACTTTTTGGTGAAGCAGCGGGAGGACCGCATAAAGGAGACCGCTGCCACCCCCCTGCCCCCCAAGCCGAAGCCCGCGGTGGTCGCGCCCGTCGCGCCGTCCGGCGAGGAGCCGTCCCCCGTGCCCATCGAAGAGGCCCAGGCCCAGTAGGCGGGGCCCGTGCAAGCGATCGCGCTGAGTACACCGCCCCGCAAGAAAGTGGGCGAGTTCGCGCCGTGGCCGATCCTCTCTTTGCATAAAGCCGAAGAACACCCCTTGCCATTTTCCCCGAATGTCATCATTTGTATGGAATGCGCCATTCATCGCTTTCGCTTTCACGACACCCCAGCGACGCGGGACGTGCGTTTCTTGCACGCCCTTTGCCAGCCACTTCCAGTCGTTCTGTAATCCTTGTTTGCGCACTCTTCTGCGCCATCTTGCCGGGGCCCTTTGGCTGCGGCGGAGTCACCCGACTGGTCCCCACGGGGGGCAAGCCCATCGCCGAGGCCCGGGGGACCTCGGCCCGGCTGCGGATCTACGCCCTGCCACCGACCCAGACCCCGGTGCTGAAACAAACCCTCTTGCTCTACGTCGGGCTGGAGAACCGCGGCAACCGCAGCCTGCGAATCAGCTATGAAGACCTCTCGCTGGGCACGGGGCCGGGGCAGCGTTCCGCCCTGCGTCCGGGCGACGTGCTGCGGCCGGGGCGGATTGGTCGATCCGAGCAGCGACTCTTCGCCAGCGCCAGTCCCGGCGTGCTCTTCGGCCGCGGCGTCTTTTCCGAACCCGGGGCCCGAGGGGGCGACCTTTCCGACGCCCCGACGACGCCGGACGTGACAATCACCGGCGCCCGCTTTCGGCCAAACGGCCTGTGGACCATGCGCAATGACTACAACGCCGGACCTCACCTGACCACCGAGGGCTGGCCCTACTTCGGGCTGCCCCAGTCAGCCGGCTCGATGAGCCTCTTCGACCTCCTTCTGAGCACCCTCCCCGACGGCGCGCTGCTCCCCGGCGCCGCCGTCTCCGGCTTTGTGTACTTCCCCGAGCGAAAAGGGCTGCCCGGTCAGCCCGGCCTGATCGGCGGGATGCTGCCGCCGGGCGACCTCCACTGGCAAGTCCGCGACGTCATCACCGATGAAGTACTGGAGACGATTTCGCTGCCGGTGCACCCGACGCAATGACCGACCTACCGACCGACGAGCCGGTGGTCCCGCTACGGGTAGGGCCGCTGAATGAGGAAGCCCTGATCGCCCGCCGAGAAGGTCGCGGGGCCGCCCCCGGCGATCGCCCGAAGGGCCTCGCCGGTGGGGACCGTCTCTGCCGCCCAGCGGGCGCCGTCGAAGTGCATCACGGCGCCGGAGAGGCCGCACAGGTACAGGTCGTCCGGCGCGCTCCCGGCGATGCCAGTGGCGTCTGCCAGGGGGGACGACTCGGTGGTGAACCGACCGTCGCGCAGGTGCAAGAGCGCCGCCGCTCCCGAGGCACTGCCCCACACTTCCGGCCCATGCCGACCGCGCACGACGGTAAGACCGGTGAACGAGAGCGACGTCTGCGAATCATGTCCCAGAAGGACCAGCGCCCCGCCGAGCGATTGCAGAAGCACTGTGCCCTCGTCTCCGGCGGCCACCACCGTCCCGTCGGGAAGCGCGGCCAGCGCCCGCAGCGTCACCTGCAGGGGCACCCCGGCGGCGCCGAGGAAAGGCGGCCCTTTTTGCCAGGTGCCGCCCGCCCGGCGCAGCAGCGTGGCCCCCTCCCCCGCCGCGTAGATCTCACCGGTCGGGGTCGCCGCCACCGCGAGCAGCGCGGGGTCGAGGCCCTGCCGATCCACCACCCAGCGTCCGTCGGGCTGCCGGTAAAGGACCGTGCCCGCCTCGCCGACCGCGTAGGCCGTCCCGTCGGGCAAGGCGACGACCCCATGCAGCGCCGCCGGGGTCAGGCCCCGTCCCTCGTGCTGCCAACTCGCCTCCTGTTGATGCAGGATGACGCCGCCACCGCCAACCACATAAGATTCGCCCGGCCCCGCCGCCGCCGCCCCCCACAGGCGGGCGCCGGTCAGCGCACCGCCCCGTTCAGAGGCCCACCCAAGCCCTGGGGTCCGCCGCAGGATGCCCGCCGGCCCCACGGCCCAAAGCGCCCCCGGGTCCCCCGGACCCCACAGGGACAGGAGCCCCGGCTGATCGTCCCCCGGGGGCCGGTCCACCTCCCAGGCCCCGGCGCTGCGCCGCAGGACGACCCCGCCGTCCGCCAGCGCGTACACGTCGTCCGGGCCGCTGCCCCATATCGAAAGGACCCCGGTGGAGATCCCCGCCGGGAGGGGCTCCTTGACAAAGGCCGGGTCGTCCCCGCTGCGGTGCCACACCGCCCCTTTACCCTGACTCGAACCCACCACGTAGAGGTCCTGGCCCATGCTCCACCCGCCCACTTGCAAATCGCCGCTGCTCTGGCTGGCGACTTCCCATCGATCGGCGCCAAGACGGTGCAGGATGCGCCCGTTGCCGACGGCGTAGACCTCGCCGCCCAAGCCGAAGACCGCCACCGGCCCGCCTCCGAGGGTCACGGTGGTGCGCTCCAGGTGCAGCGTCTGACCGGTGACCCGGAGCACCCCGAGGGTCGGGCTGGCAACATAGATCTCGTCGGGTTGCCTGGCGTAGACCCCGGCCAGTTCCAGGTTGGGCACTTCCTGCGCCCACAGCGCCCCCGGCCCGCTGCCGCGCACGAGCAGGCCGCTCTGGCCGCAGCCCCCGGCGGCGATGAGGTCGGCGCCCACGACCGCCACGCCGTGCAGACAGGAGGGCCCACTGCCGCGCCAACGCACTACGGACTGTCCGGCCACCCGATGGATCACCTCGCGCTCGGTGATGACGTGGTAGTCGGCGGCGGCGATGCCGGCGATGCCGCGGAGATCGCTGCCCTCGGGGACCGGACTCAGGAGCCGCCAAGGTGGCCGTTTAGGCAGGTCGGCCGCCGGCTGGAGATCGGCGGCGACATCCCCCCCATCGGGGGTAGCAGGGGGGGCAAGATCCGGGACGTAGGGCAGGGATTGCTTGAAACAGCCGCTGGAAAGCCCGCCGAAGAGCAGGCACAGACCCAGGGTCGCCCAGGCGGGCCATGGGACAAAGCGGGAGCGCACTACTCTGTATTTTAGGTGAGCCGCCCCACGGTGCACAAACGTTTTTCATAAAATACGCACCTGAGAAAACCACCAAAACGATGAATCATCTGGAAAACAGGCCCTCAGTTCACCGGGGCCACCATGTCCAAGCTCCCGGAAAGGGTCATCGGGCCGCTGCCCCCACCCTGGCAATCCAAGAGAGCTGCGTCGGCGGTGAACCGGCCCGAGAGGATGCCTCCGGCGGTGGGAGTAGGAATGGAAGTGTAGGTGATGCCGCCCGTGGCCTGCCTGGGATCGCAGGTGATCTGCTGATCGCCGCTTTTATAGGTGATGATAAGGAACTGGCCGGGCTGGTACCCGGGCAAGCGGAAGTTGGCATCTTGGAGGGGCAAGGTGGCGCCGGTCTGGGTCGCCAGGGGGGTGGACAGGTGCAGGGTGGGCTTGCCGCCGACCCCTTGCAGGGTCGGGGGGCAGGTGACGTCGAGGGCGCTGGGGCCGTGGTCGGTGTTGCCGGTCAGGCTGACGGCGCATCCGGCGTCGCCGAAGTGGATGCTCTGATCGCCACGGGTGGCGCTGAGATCAAGCGAGCTGGTACAGCCGGGCAGGACATGTAGCAGGGGAACGAGAAAAAGCAGGGGGAAGAAAAGGGAGTGTCGTGCCATGACCTGGAAGCATAGCCACTCCGGGCCCGCGGAACAACCCGGCCGAGGCCAGGGACATGTAGAAGGAAACCAACGAAGAACGCTGGGAGGCGGCACCCGGATTTGAACCGGGGGTCGGGGTTTTGCAGACCCCTGCCTTACCACTTGGCTATGCCGCCGGAGTACAGGATTGGGAGACTGAGTGCAAAGTTCTTCGCTGTGCAAGACAGGAATGACTCCACTTTA
>JBBRLA010000005.1:0-34809 GCA_038231615.1 Polyangia bacterium
ATCCAGGTCCATGGCGACCTTGGGCTGCTGAGAGAGCCACCGCGACAACCGCACCGGCTTGCTCAGGGGGAAGCTGTTACCCTTGGACCAGGAGGACAAAACCAGCGGGTCAAACGACCTGGCGAGCCGACACAGGAACTTGGCCAGGCTCTTGTCCCATTCAACAAAGAGCGGGATCGAGGGATAGCCGAAGGTCAAGACTGTCGCTCGGCCTCCTTGTCAGGAGCCAGGATCACTCGGACCATCTCGTCCTGAAAGCCGCTGTAGGTGACGTGCAGTTCCACGGCTGCTGGTTCGCTCTTGGTAAAGCGCCCCGAGAAGACTTGGGCCAGGGAGGGCTTGACCGCGAAGGAGGAGCCATCCTGAATGACCACGTCGCGTAATCCTTGGAGCGAGCTGCCGGGGGATCATGAAGGCGGATCGAGGGCAATCCAGTTGTTGATGGGGATCATGAAGGCGGATCGAGAGCAATCCGGCTGTTGATGAGGACGCTGTGGCGCTGCGACGGTGAGAGAATGGAAGGGAAGCCCGGCCGATTGGGGAGCACCCGGCCGGGCCAGGAGGGCAGGCAGGGGATTATGATGAGCTGCTAGGTGGGGACTGCTCCGAATCGATGGCCTGAGCCATTAGCTCGCGGTCCACCAGGAGACGCTTCTTGCGGGTGGCGCAGCACAGGGCCCAGGTGGCCAGCCGATCGATCTCGCGCAGGGTGACCGCGTCGGGAGCGAAGAGCTCCCGCCAGAGCTTGACCCGCAGGGTCCTATACCTCGACACCGAGACCTACGGCGCCGCTGCCGATGCCCTGGGCGCCATCTTGTCGGGGACGCTCTACACTGCGTTTCAGACGGCCGAAGGGAAAGTACCGAGGCCTCGAAGCGGGCGCCAGCCTGTGGGTGACCCTGTCGGCCGCGGCCGGCGTACAGATCGACAGCGAGCTTTACCTGCGCGCCCTGCTGATCACCCGGCACCGTCGGATAAAGTCCCTTCCCACTGAGGAGTGGGCCCGCCTGAACGCCTTTTTGTGGAAGTCTCGGCAAAGCACCAAGTTTGATCCCGCCGTAAGAACCCCCTCCTGCAGCCGGTCACACATCTCGATATTGTAATTTCGCATGTATGAACATGTTGTAGAAGCGATCAAGTAGTCTGAATTACCATAATTCGTAATAATGAGAACCAAAATGCCCTGCACAATTGCCGAAGGAGGGTTTTTACGGCGGGATCAAGTTTGTGGACCCCCCCTTCATGGAAGAGAGCGAAGACGACGGCCCAGTATGAAAGTCTGCCTCAAGGCCGAGTCCGCCGACTAACTCGCCGAGATCCGGGCCTGGCGTCGTAAAAACTGTAGCGGAGGGGCCGCGCCGTTCCTGCGGGAGTACCGCGCCGCGGTGGCCCGCCTTCGACGAAGCCCCTACGCTGGCCATCCCCACCTCGATCCCGACGCTCCGCCCGGCACCCATCGCCTGCTCTTGCAGGGCTGTCAGCACTACATCTATTACACCGTGGATGAGACGCTGCGCGTGGTGACCATCGCTTCCACGCATCATCATCCGGATCCGGGATGAGGAGCTGCGGGAGGTCGAATGCGTGCCCGCTACCGTTGAAGAGGTCGCTGTCGCCGCCCCCGAAAATCGTCGTTGCCGCCCCCACATCACATCACTATGCAGACCAGGAACTTCAGGTAGTGGCCATCGGGGAAGCCAGCGGGCACGGGAAAGTCGACAGGAAGGCCGATCTGCTCGATGATGCGAACATGGCGTTGTGCTCTGCCCGCCCCTTCGCCGATGGCGGTCTCCAGCTCTTCCAGGGAGACACGGGCGGCGTTGGACGAGCAACACAGGATGGCCCCGGGCGCGCACAGAAGCAGCGATGCGGTCACCAACTCCCGATAGTCCTTCTGCACGGAGAAGGTCTGGCTGCGGGACTGCGAGAACGCCGGGGGATCCAGGATGATCAGCTCGAAGGCCCGCTTGCGCTCGTGCATCCGCGCCATCACGGTGAAGGCGTCGGCGGCGATGAACTCGTGGCCGGTCTCGGGCAGGCCGCTGGCCAGAAGGTTGCGGCGCGCGCGGGCGTGGGACTTGGGCGACAGGTCCACCGACACCACTTCCCTGGCCCCTCCCGCCGCGGCATAGATCGACAGGGCGCCGGTGTAGCTGAACAGATTGAGCACGCGACGCCCAGCAGCCAGCGCCCCCACCCGCTGTCGCCCCAGGCGCAGGTCGGGGAACAGGCCGGTGCCCAGCGGCGCCGTCACGTCGATCAGGAAGCGCAGCGCGCCCTCGCGCACCTCGACGTCCACCGGGGCCACCTGTCCGCGCACGAGTTCCGCCGGATCGCGGGCGGCATCGCCCCCAAGGGGCCGGTAGCGTTTCTGGGCATAAATGGCCCTGGGCTTCCACACCGCCTCCACCGCGTCGTAGATCGCCGACAGATGAGGCTCCAGGGCGGCGGTGTACAGGTGCGCCACCAGATAATCGTCATAACGATCCAGGGTGAAGCCGGGCAGGAAGTCGCCCTCGCCGTGGAACACGCGATAGGCGGTCAGCGCCTGCGGAGAGGCCGGGTCCGGCAGGAAGGCGTCGCGCAGACGCCGCGCCGCGGTCACCCGGCGCAGGAAGGCCCCGCCGTCAAGGGCTTCGTCCGGGTCGCGGGTCAGCACGCGCACCGCGATCGGGCCGTCGGGATCATAGAAGCCGCGGGCCACGAAGCCGCCATCCGGCCCATCGGTCAGCTCGACGATCTCGCCGGGGACGTCGCGCATGGGCCGGCTGCCCAGGCTGTCGCGGAAGATCCACGGGTGACCGGCACGCACGCGCCACGCGGCCTCGGGAGGAATGCGCAGCACGCCGCGGCGCACGCGGGGCTCGGTCCGACCACTACCCCCGGGATCGCCGAACCGCTGCGCCTGCGGCGTTTCGCCAGGGTTGCGGGCGGTGGCGTCGCCTTGGCGGCGTCGAGGAGTTGCTGGGCGAAGAGGGATGCTCATGTCGGTTGCAGCATACGGACCTACAAGGGGTACCGCAAGTCCCGTGCGCCCGCGCCGGGGACACTGCGGTTTACCGAGGCGGAGAGCGGCGCATGAGAGCAGCCCGGGGGCGTACCTTCCCTACATTTGGCTTGACAAAGTTGGCCAGCGAGAGGGAAAACAATGCTGACGGCTGCTCGAAAAATCGTGGCGATCTTCATCCATATCCATACGCCGACCGCATTCGCCTGTCGCAATTCCCGTTCCTTCCATCAGATGAGCGCGCTATGCTGCGCGGATCACGAAGGCTTGAACGAATCGCGGCCAATGTCAGGAATGCGCCTGGGTAGGACCGGGCCAACGAGGGTAAAGGCAAGATGTCGAACCAGAACGCCGGTAAGAATCCCCCTTCGTCATCGCCGGGATCTCGGCCGCCTCCCCTACCTCCTGCGCCGATAAAGCGGGGTCGCGCCAGCGAACTGAGTCCGGAGCGCAGCGAATCGATCGACGACCTGCTGGATGACTTCATCATCCAGGCGAACAAGACCTTCTCGAGCGTCAACAGCACCGACTGGGACCTGCGCACGACAGACGTCGAGCTTCTGGACCCGGCAGAGGTGATGCCGCCCCGAACGCAGTCCACGCCGCAACACTTCGAGTCGCAGCACAAGGTGGAGGTCAAGGGCGCGCCCCTGGGCAAGCCCGGTGAGGTCGCGGCGAAGGCCGCGGCTCATGACGCCGCCGCGCCGGTCGAGAAGGCCGACAAGACGGTGTCGGCGCCGCAATCGGTCATCGTCGGCAAGGACACCGCCGGGATCGCGGAAACGATCGTCGCGGCGAAGACGATCGGGACGATTGTCGCGGCGCCGGTCGTTGGGGAAACGAGCCCCGTGGCGGTCGTTGAGGAGACGAGCAACGCGGCGGTCGTTGAGGAGACGAGCCCCGTGGCGATCGTTGGGGAGACGAGCCCCGTGGCGGCGGTCACCCCGATCGGCGGGGATCAAGGAATGGAGGCATCGCAGGCCACTCCCCTTTGCGCCGCGCCGCCAATAGCCGAAGCGACGGCTGACGGGACGATCGAGAAGAGCACCGATGCGGCGATCGAGAAGAACGCCGATGCGGCCGCGAATGCTGCGGCGCACGAGGCGACCCTTGCCGCGGCGCCATCCTGTACCGAGGCGGTCGCCAGCGAGACCGCCAAAAACGAAGAGGTCTCGGGCAAGCAGCGCGCCAACGGCAGGGGAAACCGCGACAACCGCCGCAACGCCGCCCGTGGGTCGCGGCACGGCGCGGCAGCCGAGGCCAGGCAGGATTCGGGCAAGTCCGCGCTCACCGGCAAGGGCGCGGGGGCAGCGACTGACTCGGTCCGCGCGGCTGGCAAGATCGACATGAACCAGGGCGCAGACGAGATGCGCCCCCTGCCGATCCCCCTCACAGTCCAGGGCGGCGGCGTCGGCAAGGGCACGCTCTTTGGCGCGGTGCTCCTCACCGCGGCGATCGCCGCCGGGGGGGCGTACTTCCTGCGCCCGCAGCCCACCGTCCAGGCCACGACGAGCAAGCCCCAGGCGACCCCGGTGCCGATGGCGACCTCGGTGCCGATGGCGACCTCGGTGCCGATGGCGACCTCGGTGCCGATGGCGACCTCGACCCCCGTCGCTACTCCGATCCCGACCCCGTCGGCGGAGCCCATGGTCGCCGCGGCTGGCAGCGCACCCACCGCGACCGCTGTAGTGACGCCCGTTCCCGGGGGGACCGTCCAGCCGGTCGGCACTCCCGCAGTGGCGAAGCCCGTTCCCAGGGAAGCCGTCCAGCCGGTCGGCACTCCCGCTCGCGGAGAGGCGGTCGGCACTTCAGCCGTGGCCGCCGCGACCCCGGTTCTAGCCCCACCGGTGCCGAGCCAGCCGACGCTGGTGCTGCCCACGCCCAGCCTGGGCGCGGTCCCCGCCGCGGCGCAGCCCGCCCTGGTCGCCTCCGAGGCGATGAAGGCCACGTCCGAACCGAAGAAGCCCGACACGGATCCCGCTGCCACCACCGACAGCACCCCCAGACCCGAAGCCAGAACCGAGGCGTCCCTGCCCAGTTTCCGCCCGGCGGAGGCCAGGCCGGAAGCGAAGCCCGAAGCGAAGCCCGAAGCCAAGATCGAGAAGGCTCATCACGGCAGCAAGTCGGCCAGGCCCGAGAAGAAGCCCGAGAAAGCCAAGGCGGAGCCGAGCGACAAGCCCGCCAAGACCGAGGCCCCAAATGCCGAGAAGAAGGCCGAGAAGTCCAGGCCCGCCAAGTCAGAGAAGCCGGAGAAGTCCAAGAAGGAAGAAAGCTGGATCGACCCGTTTGCCCAATAGCGAAAGGCAGTGGAAGGGATCACGATGCGCAAGAACATTTTCCTGACGGCGGCTGCGGCAGCCCTGCTCTCGGTGTGTCTGCCTCCTCTTGCACCGGGCGACAGGGCCCCCGGTCCCGGCGTGGCCTATGGGCAAGATGACGACCCCGAGGTCACCCGCATGGCCAAGGAGCACTACAAGATCGGCCTCGACGCATACAAGGCGGGAAAATACGACGTCGCCATCAAGGAGCTGAAGAAAGCCTACCTCTTGAAGCGTCTCCCGGCGATCCTGATCAATATCGCCCTTACTTATCGTAAAACGAAAGATTACGATATGGCCAGCTACTTCTATAAGAAGTTCCTCGCCGAGGCGCCCGCCGACGACAAGCAGCGGTCCTCGGCAGAGAGCGGCATGGGGGAGACCGAGGCGGAAAAAGCGGCGGCGATGGCCCAGGCCACCCCCAGGGCCGACGCCGCCAAGCCGGCCATCGAGATGGCCAAGCCCAAGCCGCTGACGCCACCGCACCCGGCTTCGGGCCCAGGAACGTCGTCGTCGGGCGTACAGCAGGCAAACCCGCCGGAGACCGGCGCCAGGGCGGCGCAGGTCATGGGCACGGAGTGGGCCCACACCCCGATCGACGCGGCACCGCCGAACCAGCCCATCGACGTGCGGGTGCAGATGCCGGTGATGAAGGGGGTGAAGGTCAAGGTCTACTTCCGCAAGGAGGGGCAGGCCACCTTCGACTCGCTGGAATTGAAGCGCCGCGGGAATGAGAAGATGGCGCGGCTGCCGGCCCCGGTCGCAAGCGGCAAGACCTTCCAGTATTACCTGGAGGCCCGCGACGGCGCCGGGACGCTCATCAATTCATCGGGCAGCGAGGCCAGCCCGAACATCGTGCTCATCGACGCCGGGGCCCGGCAGCAGGTGGCCGGCGCCGAGGCCGAGGGGCCGGATGACGAGGAGCTGGCAAAAAAGACCAAACCGGGCTTCAGCCGGGACATCGAGAACGAGTCCGCCAGCTTCGACGTCAACAGTCACAGTGACCACAGGAGCGCCATGGACAAGCTCCACGATCAGATGGGCCGGGAGCAGGAGCAGTCGAAGAAGCCGTCAAAGGTGGGCACCATCGGCTGGATCGGGGTCGGCGCGATGGGGCTGGGCGTGGTTGCCCTGGCAGCCGGCGGCGCCATGTTCGGGTTGGCACAGGGCCAGGCCAACGCGGTCAGCGCGGACTCGACCTGCACGAGCAAGATCATGTTCAAGGGGGCGTCTCAGTGCCCGCACTTCGGCCCCAACCCCGACCCCTCCATGAATGCGACCCTGAAGCCCCCCACCTCGGCGGACTTCGAGAGCGCCGGCAAGACCTACGACCTGACGGGCAAGATCTTGACGCCCATCGGCGGGGTCCTGGCGGTGGCTGGCGCGGGCCTGCTGGTATATGACGTCCTGTCCCACCGGGCCCGGGAGCGCGCCGCCGCGGAGCCGGTCATCAAGAGGGGGAAGAAGAAGAAGGTGCGCAAGGTCATCGAGGTCGAAGAGGAGACGTTCCTCTTCGCCCCGGTGGTGGGTCCGAAGGCCGTCGGTCTTTCGGGCGGGTTTCGCTTTTAGTTTTTCCTCTAGCTTGGACTCGCAAAGGTGAATGACATGCGCACCTGGATGATTGGCTTGCCGGCGCTCCTTTTGATCGGCTGTTTCAATCCGACGTACGCTACGAACCCGGATGCCAACATGGGCTTCCAGTGCTTCGCCAGCGACACCCCGGCCTGCCCCAACGGGCTTTCGTGCTGCGTCGGCTCCGTCTGTGGCGATCAGCTTCAGCAGAGCACCCTGGTCAACATGCAGGGCTGGTGCGTCGTGCCGCCGCCCCCGCAGGACCTGGCCGTCTCGGCGGCCAGCGTGTGGGACTTCGGCCTGAAGAGCACCTTCTACACCGGCCAGATGGACGATCCCATGCTCACCGGCAACGACGACACGGGCACCTGGCGCTGCCCGCGCAACGACGGCAACCCCGCGGACAAGACCTACCTGGCCAAGCAGGAGCCCAACGACCTGCCCTCCCAGGCAATCAACTACGGCACCTTGCCCTTCGACGTGGTCCGCGATCCCCCGGCGGCTTATGAGATCTGCCCGGACAAGGCGGCGCCGAACAAGCCGGACTACGACGCCTTCAAGTTCGTCGCGGCCCAGCCGTCGAAGCTGGTCGTCGAGGTGAACTACCTGGTGAACCGGGGCGATCTGGACGTGGGGCTCTTCCAGGACGTGGACGCAGGCAACGGGATGAAGACGCCCCAGCGCATCCAGGCCGACCTGACCTCGGTCAGCAATGCCTGCATCGTGGCCCACAGCCTGACCCCCAACACCCGGTCGAACTACTACTACGTGGTGGTCCGGGGCGCCGCCCGGCAGGACGTCCCGGGGGCGACGGCGATGAACAACTACACCCTGCGCATCTCCTCCCTCGCCGAGACCAATCCGCATACTTGCGGCACGGCCGTCGTCGACATGGGGCATTAGGTCGCGAAGCGCCGCAGGCGCCGCGGTTCATGGGTCGCGAAGCGCCGCAGGCGCCGCGGTTCATGGGTCGCGCTCTGGTCGTTAGCCTCGTCCGCCTCCTTACACTCTCGGCATTACCAATCGAATTGACTCCGAATTCAGACCGGGGTCCATCCAACGTGTGCTAAGAACACACCTGCGGGCCCATGCGCGGTTTGGCAGGGTCGCAAACACACCCTGGAGCTTGGCTCCAGACAAGCCGGATAAGGATGGACAGTATGAGAAAACGCCGGTTCGCGCCCCTGATTGGTCTCGCTGCGGCTGGGCTATTCGTTTCCTGTACCGAGCCTCCCGCGGACGTGCCCAAGGGCGCGGTGGCCGCGGTGACGCCAACCCCGGCGAAGGCCGCCGGGACTCTCGATTCGTTCGTGGCCCATCGCGCCCAGCCCTTCGGGGCGCCAAGCTTCACCTGGCTCTCGGGTGAACTGGACCTGCCACAGGGGGCCACGGCGACGGACGCCGCCTGGCTGACCCTGCGCACGCTGGCGAAAGACCAGCGCGTAAGCCCGGCCGCGCTCTCGTCGGCCCACCTGCTCGCGGTGCATGACATCGGCAGCGGGCCGCTCATCGCACAGTTCCAGCAGCACGTCGAGGACGTGGAGATCTTCAGCGGCGGCCTGCGCATCGCCCTGGATCGGCGCCTGCGTCCCCTCTCAGCTTCCGGGGCGCTTGCGGGCAGCGTGCGTCCGCGGTCCCGGGACTTCGGGCAGGATGCCCGCCCGGCCGTCGCCGCAGCCTACCTGAAGATGACCGGCGCCGCCATGACGGGCGCCGAAAAGCTGTCCCCCCCCACCGCGGACCAAGGCGGCTACCAGAGCTACCGCCTCCCTTCGACCCAGTCGGGCGACGCCATGGGCCGGGTGGCCCTGGCCCCGGCCACGGCGCGGACCAAAAAGGTGTGGTTTTCGCAGGCCGGGGGCCTTTCGCCCTCCTACTACGTCGAGCTGGACGTGGGGCCGAAGGACCAGGCCGATTCGTCGGTGAACTCTTTCGTGGTGTCGGCCAAGGGCGAGGTGCTCTACCAGCACAACATGGTGCAGGGGGATTCGTACAGCTATCGCGTGTGGGCCGACAAGGACGGGAAGTTCACCCCGTGGGACAGCCCCCAGGGCAATGACTATACCCCCCACCCCACCGGCATGCGCGACGGCAAGTCGCCGACCGTGAAACCGTCGAACCTGGTGACCCTGCAAAACGCGCCCTTCAGCAAGAACGACCCCTGGCTGGCCCCCGGCGCCACCCTGGCCAAGGGCAACAACGTCTGGGCCTACGCCGACATCACCGCCCCGGACGGCTTCAACATGGGCGACGTGGCGCTGGTGCCCACGACCCCCGGCAGCTTCGATCGCACCTATGACTTGACCACCCCGCCCCAGGCCACCCCGGATTCCATCCAGGCGGTGACGACCCACTTGTTCTACGTCGTCAACTACATGCACGACACGTTCTACGACGCGGGGTACGACGAGAAGTCGGGCAACGCGCAGCAGGACAACTACATGCGCGGTGGCATGGGCGGCGACCCGGTCAAGGCCGAGGCGCAGGACTATTCGGGCCGCAACAACGCCAATGCCTCGACACCGGCGGACGGCATGTCGCCGCGCATCCAGATGTTCCTGTGGGACAATGCCAAGAAGGGGATGACCGTGACCGCCCCGGCGGCGGCGGCGGGGGATTACCTGGCGGCCTCGGCGGCCTTCGGCCCGCAGACCTTCACCTTCACCGGCGATCTGGTCATCGTGGACGATGGCACCGGGACCAAGGACGACGGCTGCGAGACCCCCTTCGTGAACGCCGCAGCGCTGGTCGGCAAGATCGCGGTGATCTCCCGCGGCATGTGTCCGTTCGGCGTCAAGGTGGCCAACGCCCAGGCCAACAACGCCAAGGGCGTCCTCATCGTCAACAACGCCCCCGGACTGGGTCCCGACCCGATGGGCGGCACCCCGCCCGTCACGGTGATCATCCCCACCCTGGGCATCACCAAGGAGGACGGCGACAAGCTGCGCACGCTGCTCATGGCCGGCACCGACGTCACCGTCATCCTGACCGCGCAGAAGCTGCCCGACCGGGACGGGTCGCTGGACACCACCATCGTCAGCCACGAGTGGGGTCACACCCTGTCAAACCGCCTGGTGGGGAACGGCAATGGCCTGACCAGCCTCCAGGCTGGCGGAATGGGCGAGGGCTGGAGCGACTTCGTGGCGCTTCTGACCATCACCCGCCCCGAGGACATCAAGGTCCCGGCCAACGCCAAGTGGAACGGTGTGTACCCCCTGGGGGGCCACGTCATCACCGGCCCCTTCTCCTTCTATGACGGCATCCGCCGCTACCCCTACTCTGCGGACCTGACCAAGAACCCGCTGACCTTCAAACACATCCAGCGCGGCGTGCCCCTGCCGCAGATGCCCGCCCCGGTCTTCGGCGCCGACGGCTCCAGCAACGACGAAGTACACAACGCCGGCGAGGTGTGGACCAGCATGCTCTGGGAGTGCTACTCCGGGCTGCTCCGCGACGGGCGCTACACCTTCGAGCAGGCCGACCAGCACATGCGGGAGTACCTGGTCGCCGGCCTGAAGCTGACGCCGAATGCCCCGACCTTCCTGGAAGCCCGCGACGCCTTGCTGGCCGCGATCTACGCCAGCGAGCCCAAGGACTTCCGCGTCTGCTGGGCCGGCTTCGCCAAGCGCGGCGCCGGCATCGGCGCGACGGGGCCGGACCGGGGCTCGGTGGACAACACCACTGTGGTGGAAAGCTTCGCCGTGGGCAACGCCCTGACCTTCGTCAGCGCCTCGGTGGATGACTCGGTCAAGGGTTGCGACAAAGACGGCGTCCTCGACAACAACGAGACCGGCAACTTGACGGTGAAGTTCAGGAACGTAGGCGCCGACACCCTGACCGCGACCACCCTGACCGTCAGGGCGGACAACCCCGCGGTAAGCTTCCCCGACGGCGCCACGGTGGCCCTGCCCAAGACCGAACCCTACCAGACCGGCACCGTGACGATGAAGATCCACATGCGCGACGCGGATCCGCTGGTGGCGTTCCACGTGGCCTTGGTGTTCAGCGACCCCAGCCTCATCGCCCCGGGGAACGTCAAGGTCAGCGTGCCCTTTTTGGGCAACTACGACGACGCGGCCGGCACCTCGGCGACCGATACCGTCGACGCCCCGAACACGGTGTGGAGCACCATGGGCGATACCAAGCTCAGTGTCGCCGACCCGTGGATGCGGTTGTTCGACGGCCCCGACGGCCGCTGGCACATCAACGACAGCGCGGTCCCGGCGGACCAGTACCTGATCACCCCGCCGCTCCACGCCGCCATGGACATGAGCCCCGGCTTCAGCTTCAAGCACCGCTTTAGCTTCGAAGTGGACGACATCCTCGGCATCAAGCAGTACGCCGACGGCGGAGTGCTGGAGGCCAGCCTGGATGGCGGCATGACCTGGACCGACATCGGGGCCCAGATCACCAAGGGCGGCTACGGCGGCACCCTTTACAAGGACAACCAGTCCTTGCCCAACCGCAAGGCGTTCGTCGGCGAGACGGCCAACTTCCCCACCGAGTACCAGCCGGTCACCGTGAACCTGGGCAATGCCTACAAGGGCAAGACCTTCCAGATCCGCTTCCGCATGGCGACCGACGACGGCACCTCCGCCGCGGGCTGGGACGTGGACGAGATCGCCTTTGTCGGCATCACCGACAAGCCCTTCAGTTCCCGGGTGGCCAACCGCATGATGTGCGCCAATCACCCGCCGGTGGCCAACGCCGGACAGGACCAGACCGTGAAGCCCGGGGACATCGTGACCCTCCACGGCAGCGGCACCGACCCCGACGCGGACCCGCTGACCTTCAACTGGACCCAGACCGCCGGGTTCATCAGCATGCTCGACAAGGCCACCCTCCCCGAGCCCAAGTTCACCGCCCCCGCGGTGACCGAGACCACGGTGCAGACCTACTCGCTGGTGGTCAACGACGGCACGGTGGACAGCGCCCCGGCCACGGTGAACATCACCGTGCAGGTGGACAAGCAGCCGCCGATACAGCCGCCGCCGGACAATGGCGGATGCAGTTGCCAGGCGGCGGGCCGCAGCACCGGGACGCCGAAGCTCTGGCTCTCCCTGGGGCTTCTCGGGCTCCTGGGTCTTTCGCTGCGGCGTCGGCGTCGGTCGTAAGTCCCCCCGGCATCCTGACCCTTCTCCTTTCGGAGGAGGGTCAGGATGCTGACCCCTTTCCCGCTCTAGAGGGTCAGGATCATTGACCTTTTTCCCCCCATGACCACGGATGTTTACATGCGGACACCCCCGTTCTTTCTTCTTGGCATCGCGGTCTCCGGGTGCCTTGCGGCCTGCGCCGATCCCCCGAATCAGGTGAAGCGGACCCCGGAGCCCATGGCGGGCCAAGGAAACGCCAGCACCCCCGATCCCGCGCCGCCAGATCCGCCCCAGCAGAGGACGCCCACCGACGCGGCGTGGAACGCGCTGCGGGAGATGGCGAAGGCAAAGGGGCTGGACCCGGAGGTGGTGGCCTCGGCGTCGCTGCGGGCGCTGCAGGACAGCGGCGGCGGCCCGATCATCGCCCAGTTCGAGCAGCGGGTGGACGGCATTGAGGTCTTTCGCAGCCAGGTGAGCATTCTTCTGACCCGGGGACTGAAGACAGTCTCGATGACTGGCGCCCTGGTCAAGGAGGTGCGCCCGACCTCGCGGGATTTTGCCGCCGATGCCCGCCCGGCCATCGCGGTGGCTGTCAAGGAGACGGTCGCGATCGCGGTGGACCCTGCGCGCCTTTCACCGGCAGGCAAGCCGGAGCAGGACGGCGGCTACCAGGGATTCGACATCCCGGTGCTGAAGGCGGCTGGCGGCAAGCGCACCGCCCCCGGCTCGGCCAGGGCCAAGCGGGTATGGTTCGTCCAGCCCGGCGGCCTGCTCCCGGCCTATTATGTCGAGGTGAACCTGGGCTTCGCGGATGGCGGCGCCGAGGCGCGCTCCTTCGTCATCGCGTCGTCGTCCCCGGGCGCAGTGCTGTTCCGCAACAACCTGACCACCCCGCCGGTCGGCTCCCGACGATAGCCGAATCGCGGATCTTCAAAAAGTCCCGGACGCCTGGACTCGCAGGTCCACCGGGATGCCCAGGTCGTCCATCCTGGGCAGAAGCTGCCCCTTCACCCCGGCGTAGAACGTCGCCAGGAGCTTCGGCGGCGAGAGCAGCCCCAGGCGCTCCAGTGCCTCGGCCAGCAGGTCCGACTTCTGGTGTGCATCCGGCCCCAGCGGTCCGCCCAGGCGTAGCTCGAAGCGGCGCACGTCCGCCGCCACCCGCTCGCCCAGCCGCCGCCGCTGTGCCTCCGACCAGCCGGGCACGTAGAGCCTGGCCGTCTCGTACCCGAAGGCCCCGTGGAACGCCTCGTCGCGGAAAATCTCCGACAAAGCCCAGCGGGCGACCTCGGCCTCGGCCGCCTTCACCGCCTGGTTGAACACCAGCCCCGACAGGTGCTCGAAGACACAGAAGAAGCTGACCAGACCGGCAATGGTCTCATGCTCGGCGTCCGAGCCCTCGGGGATGTCGATGGGAAAGGGCGGCGGGGCGGCCCGGGGGATCGTCGGGGCGCCGCCGAAGATCTCGACCATCTGGGCGCACAGGTCAACGTGGCGGATCTCGTCCTCCACCACCTTCCCGAAGGCCCCCAGGATGTCCAGCGGCGCCCCCAGGCGAGCCAGTGCCGAGGTCATCCAGCCGGCGATCACCACCGATTCATATTCCGTCTCCAGCAGGCGCTGCCAGCCATCGGCTGCGGCGGCCAGCACCCGGGGGTCGTGGCCCTCTCGAAAGAAAGGCGGCGCCGGGTCCGCGTCCCCCTGCCGCAGCACCCGCTGCCGGTGGACCACCTTGAGACGCGTCACGTCACGCTGGACCGGGAAACGTGTCACCTTTTGATATTAGCGCACTCCCCCTTGCATGCATCTGTGTTAAGTCGGGGTCGTAGCCGCGGTGTCGGCTGCCGGTACCTTTCCCCGTTCCTGGCCTTGCTGGCCTTTATGCTTCTGATGATGATGAGGTCCCCCGTGCCTACCCGCCTTCGAACTCCTCTGTCGTTCCGGTCTTCCGTATTCTGGTTCTCTTCCATGCTGGCCCTCCTTTCCCCGTTCCCCGCCGGCGCCGCGCCTTCCGCGGTGACCCTGCCCGACACTTCGGGCAGGACGCCGGGGCGCGAGGCCGCCGCCCCCTCACTCCGCCCCCACCCCCTCACCTTCGACGACATGCTGCACCTCCAGCGGGTCAGCGACCCGCAGCTCTCTCCCGACGGCGCCAAGGTATGCTACGTGGTCACCACCGCCGACGTCGAGAAGAACACCTTCGGCAGCTCGCTCTTCGTAGTGCCCACCGCGGGCGGTCCGTCCCGGCAGCTCACCTTCCCGATCGTCGGCGCCACGGGCAACGGCGCGGCCAGGACCCCGGTGAAGGACACCAGCCCCCGCTTCTCTCCCGACGGCGGTCGCCTGGCTTTCGTCAGCAACCGCGACGGCACGCCCCAGGTGTACCTGCTCGACCTTCGCGGCGGCGAGGCCCGCCGGTTGACCACGCTCCCCGGCGGCGTCAGCGACCCGGTGTGGTTCCCCGACGGCGCGGCTGTGCTGGTCCAGTCCGGCGTGTTCCCCGAATGCCCCCTTCTCGATCAGAAGGACGGCGAGGAGTGCAACCGCCGCCACAACGAGGCCATGGAGAATGCCCCGGTCAAGGCCCGGGTCATCGAGCGCCTTTTCTACCGCCACTGGGACTCCTGGTATGAGGGTCGGCGCAGCCACCTCATCCGCGTGCCGGTGCCAGCGGGGGGCGAGAGCGCCGGCCGCGGCGGGCGGGTGACAGACCTGTCTCCAGGCGACGCCGACGTGCCCCCCATCGCCCGAGGCGGCGAAAAGCCCTACGCCGTCTCTCCCGATGGCAAGGAGCTGGCCTTCGTGCAGAACCGCGACAAAGATCCGGCGATCTCGACCAACAACGACATCTTCGTGATGTCCCTTGGCGACGAGCGCCACCCGGCCAAAAACCTCACCGAGGACAACCACGGCACCGACACCACCCCGCGCTATTCCCCCGACGGCCGCTACCTGGCTTTTCTGTCCCAGCGCCGCGCCGGCTTCGAGGGCGACCGGGTGGTCCTCTGGCTCTTCGACCGCAAGAGCGGCCGGCGCCACGCCCTGACCGAGGCCTACGATGGCAACGTCGGCGAGCCGGTGTGGTCCGCGGACAGCAAGCGCATCTACTTCACCACCTATGTGCAGGCCCGCGGCAAGATCTACAGAGTGGGCCTTTCCGGCGAACCCGCCGTCGAGGTGGCCGCGGTGCAGGCGGAGGACCTGAAGTTCCAGGCCGCATCGTCAGCGGGCAAGGCGGGGGACTCTGGCGCAGCGCTCATCTACCGCGGCTCGTCCTTCGGCAAGGCCCACGAGGTCTATCGCCTGCCTCTGAATGCCGACGGCCACGCCGACGGCCCGGCCACCGCGCTGACCGGGGCCACCGCCACCGCCTTCGCCTCGCTGCAACTGGGCAAGGTCACCGACCAGTGGGGCAAGACCCAAGATGGACAGCGCCTGCACAGCTTCCTCATCACCCCGCCCAACTTCGATCCCGGCAAGCGCTACCCCGCGGTGGTGCTGATCCACGGCGGCCCACAGGGCGCCTGGGAGGAACTGTGGCACTACCGCTGGAACCCGCAGATCTATGCCGGTGCGGGCTACGTGGTGCTGATGGTGAACCCGCGCGGCTCCGACGGCTTCGGCCAGCGCTTCGTCGACGAGGTCTCAGGGGACTGGGGCGGCAAGGCGTATGACGACATCATGCGGGCGGTGGACCAGTTGGTGGCGCAGCCCTACGTGGACAGCAAGCGGGTGGCTGCACTGGGGGCCTCCTACGGCGGCTACATGGTGGACTGGATCGCCGGGCACACCGATCGCTTCGCCGCCCTGGTCAGCCACGACGGCGTCTACGACCTGCGCTCGATGCAGGGCGAGACCGAGGAGCAGTGGTTCACCCGATGGGAGTTTCACGGCGACCCGTGGAACTCGGATCAGTACGACAAGTGGAGTCCCTCGCGCTTTGCCGGGAACCTCAAGACCCCGATGCTGGTGGTGACCAGCGAGAAGGACTACCGGGTGCCGGTGGGGCAGGGGATGCAGCTCTTCACCGCGCTGCAAATGCGGCATGTCCCCTCCAAGATGCTGATCTTTCCCGATGAGAACCATTGGGTGCTCAAGCCGGCCAACTCGCGGCTGTGGCACGCCACGGTGCTCGACTGGCTGCACCACTACGTGGGCGGGGCGGCAGCCGATGCCAAGGCGCTGAAAAGCGCGGTGAGCTACGCGCACTGAAAGCGCCAGGCGTGCTGCTGGCGACCTCGGCCGGCCGTCAGCAGCAGGCCCCGAAAGAATCCGCGGCGCTGGTCCCGGTGCCGGCAAGCTGTGGGCTGCAATCGAAGGCACCGTGATGGACCGAGCGGTCCCCCATCACCTGAAAGTGGGCGCGATAGCGGGTGTCTGCCAGCATGGCGGCGGTGTTGCCGCACACCGACAGGGGGCGGCCGGTGCGGAACAGATGGTGATCGTCAAGCATGAATGCGTGCGGGCTGTGGGGCAGCGTGCCCTGGTAGCAGGCCACCTGCCCATAGTCCTCGCACAGGTCCTCCAACTCCAGCTTGAAGGCGCGCAGGGTCATCGAATAAAAATCGATCATCCCGGCGCGGGCCTCGATCTCCGGGTTTTCAAGGGTGATGCGCCGCCGGGACACGACCCGGTAATCGAGGCAACCTACCTGACGCATCAGACGCCGGAAGTCCTCGATGTACAGGGCCCCCCCCAGGCACTCGCCCAGCAAGAGTTCGTCCTTCATCAGTTCCCTGGGTACCCGGCGGCCGGCGAAGACGTCGGAGAAGTATAATTCTCCACCCGGCTTGAGGACGCGGAGGATCTCGGAAAAGACGCGGCGCTTGTCCGGTGACAGGTTGATGACGCAGTTGGAGACCACGACGTCCACCGAACCCGTCGCGATCCCGGCGGCCTCCAGGTCCTCGATGTATCCTTGCACGAGGCGGACGTTGGATGCCGGGTGGCCGAACTGCCTTTGGTGGTGGTCGCGATGGCGCTCGGCAACGGCCAGTTGCTCGGCGGTCATGTCGACGCCGATCACGCTGCCCCCGGGGCCGACCAGGTACGAAAGAAGAAAGGTGTCGCGGCCGGCGCCGCACCCCAGGTCCAGGACCGTGCAGCCGTCCAGCGCCAGGGGGATGGGCGAGCCGCAGCCGTAAAATTTCTCCTGGACCTCTGGGTGGATCGAGATGCCGCGAAGATAGGGTGGCAGGCCCTCCGCCGTGCAGCACGCGCTGGTCTGGAGGTTCTGGTTGGTCTTGAGGACCTTGCCGTAATAGTTTTTGATGCGCTCCAGGGTGTCGAGTGCCGGGGTGGGTCCGATCAGCATGGACATCATGATAGCAGAGCAACCCGATACCGCCGCCAGTGCTCCCATGCCCATGCGGGATCTCCAGGATTGGCTTATAATCACTTCTTTGAAGAGGTGATTCGCGATGCCCCCACAGACCCGCACCAGCTCGGAACCGCGGGAGGAGCCCTACCCGGACGTCCGCAGCCACCTGCGGGATGAGCTGTGGCGCGTCTGGCTGCGGGTGCAGTACCAGATCCAGAGTCAGTGGGAGCTTGGCGCCCTGCCTCGCGTTGCCGACGACGCCGGCATCGGCATCTGGGCGGCGGACGACGTCGCCGGGATCTTCCGCTCGGCCCTCTCGGATTACAGCGGACGCCCCCCCGCCCTGCCCGCGCAAGCGCAAGTCATTGAAGGCCAGGCCCAGGGAGAAAGCGGCGCCCAGGGGCTGCTCACCGCCTTTTTGCGCCACACCGAGCGGGTCGACCAGCGGGTGGCCGCGACCCTGGCCGCCGGGCTCCAACTGCCGCTCTGCGAGATCTGGCGGCGCTTCTCGATGACCCGCACCCAACAGGCGGCCCTGACCTTCGCCCTGATGGCAGAGCTGGACCCCAAGCTTTTGGTCGCCTTCCGCTACCTGGCCCACGACCCCTCCTGCCGCAGCCTGGACGCGCGCCTCCTGGCCATGCTGGTCTACGACACCCCCGAAAGCCGGGTGCACCTGTCGCGGGACCTGTCGCCGCATTCGCCCCTGCGTTTCTACCGGCTCCTGGAGATCGATGAGCTGGAGCGGGTGCGCGAGTCGATGCTCTTCCGCCGCATCCGCCCCTCGTCCCGCCTGGTGCAGATGCTCACCGGCGAGTACGACGACCTGGACCCGGAGCTGGTGGAGATCGCGCAGCTTTCCGGCGAGCCCGCCGCCGGCCTTTTCCCCGAAGCGCTTCTGCGCACGGCCACCGCGGCTTTGGGCAGCAGCGACGTCCTTCTGGTGATGCAGGGGCAGCGCGGGGTGGGCAAAAAGCACTTCTTGCAGCTTGCCGCCGCCCGGCGCGGGCTGCGCCTGCTCCTCATCGACTGCCGGCAGCTGGCGCGCACCAGCCCGGAGGCCGGCCGGCCGATCCTGCGGGGCCTCCTGCGCGAGGCCATCCTGCTTCAGGCGGTGCCGGTGCTGGACAACGTCGACGACGCGATGGCGCAGGGCAACGATCGCGACGAATTGCCGGGCTTCGTGTCGGTGCTGTGCAACGAGCACCACGGCCCGCTGGCGCTGACCTTCAACCGCGAGCGGCTGCCGCGCATCGACCTCCGACCCATGGTGCACCTGGAACTGGGGACGCCGTCCTTCCCGGATCGGGTGCAGATGTGGAAGACCCACGCGCCGGCCCTGACCGAGGCCGATGCCGCCGACCTGGCAGCGCGCTTCGCCACCCCGGGGGGGGTGATCGTGCGCGCCACCCGGGCCGCCAAGGCGTCACGGCAGCCGACCGAGGGACCGCCGGACAAGCCATCCCTGGACCTTGCCGTGCGCAACCAGCTTCGCGACCGCATCCTGCGCTTGGGGCGGCGGCTGGAGGCCCCCTTCGACTTCCCCGATCTGATCGTCGAGTCGGACGTGGAGGAGGCATTGAAGGAGATCACCGCGGCCATGAGCCAGCGGGTGGTGGTGCGCAGCGCCTGGGGTTTCCACGGGGCGCCCGGGGTGTCGGTGCTCTTCTCGGGGGCGCCGGGGGTGGGCAAGACGATGAGCGCCAAGGTGCTGGCCAAGCAGCTCGCGCTGGAGCTTTACGAGGTGGACCTCTCGCAAATCGTATCCAAATGGATCGGCGAGACCGAGAAAAACCTATCCGAAGTTTTCGACGCCGCCGAGCCGGGGCACGTGGTGCTGCTCTTCAACGAGGCGGACTCGCTCTTCGGGCAGCGTACCAGCGATGTGAAAAGCTCGAACGACCGCTACGCCAACCTGGAGACCAGTTACCTGCTCCAGCGGCTGGAGCGATTCTCCGGCCTCTCGATCCTGACGACCAACCTGGACAAGGCCATCGACCCGGCGTTCCGCCGGCGTTTTGCCTACGATGTGAAGTTTTCCTTCCCAACCCCGGAGATGCGGGCGGAGCTGTGGCAGCGGGCGATCCCGAAACAGGCGCGGGTGGCCAAGATCGACTTCCGCAAGCTTTCGGAGCGCTACCAGCTCTCGGGGGGCTTCATCAAGGTGGCCATCGAACGCTCAGCCTTCATCGCCGCGTCGAGAAACGAGCCGATCAGCGTGGACATCATCAACCAAACGGTGGAACGGATGTACCGCGAACGCGGCAAGCTGGCGGCGATTGGTCCGATCGAGTAGCGGCGCCCTGATATGATAAAATAGGCATGATAAAATAGGCGTCCCACCGAAAACGAGGGTCGCATGCGGTTCGTCCTGCCACTTTTTTTTCTTCCCGTCCTTTTCTCCGTTCTATCTCCCGCCCGGGTCGGCGCAGAGCCGACGGCCCCGGCACAAGTGACGCTGCCACTGCCAGAATACGAACGGCTGCACCGGGAAAGCGAGCGCCCGGCGATCACCGTGGTCGATGTGATGCGCCTCTCGGGGAGCTTCAAGGATCACAGCCTGGCCCTATCGCTGAGCGGCCGCGCGTCCGGGCAGATGCCGGCCCAGCCCGTGCTGACCAGCCCCCCAGGCGTCCGGGTCTACGGCTGCGAGGGCGACGCGCTTTTGACCCGCGGCAAGGACGGCTTTTTCGAATTGGTCCCGCTAAAGCCGCTCTTCACCTTGCGCTGTCGCCTGGCGACCACCGGCAGCGACCGCCTGCAACTCGAGGCCACCGCAGCGGTGCTGTGGGTCGAGTCCCAGATCAGCGATGGCGAATACGTCGGCAGCGACGACCCCAGCGGCAAGCGCAGCTTCACGGTGGTGCGCGTGCAGGGCGGCCCAGCGGAAGTGGTGGCGCCGACCGCCGCCGCGCGCTACCGGATCTCGCTCTTGCCCGAGGAGACGCGCTTCCGCTACCAGCTCGACGTGCACAACCCGAACCGCTCGCACCAGGTCTTCCCCCTGAACCTGCTAAGTGGCGAGCACGTGCAGCAGGTGGACTCCCAGGCCAGCTACGACATCGACACAAAAAAGGGCGCCGCCGCCTCGGGTGAGCACGGCGTCGGCTACCGCTTCGACCTGCCGCCGGGTGAGACCTCGGTGGTGCTGACCGGGACCCTCAAGGGCGGGACCTTCCGTCCGCCGCTGCAGGCCAGCGTGCAGTACCTGCTGATGGAAAGTCACCCGCTCCTGCGGCCCCAGGTGGGGGCCGACGCCAAGCGCATCGCCGCATCGGAGACGGGCATTGCCGCCGAGTATCGCGGGGCGCAGGGCTTCCTGCTCGACCGCGACGAGACGCTGTCCTGGACGGTGACGCGCCTTCAGGCATTGCGCACGACCAGCTTCGCGGTCAGCGGGGTGCAGCACACCTTCTTCCTGTCCGCTGACGGCAAGGCCCTGGGCGAGAGCCGCCTGAGCCTGGACAACCAGGGGGCGCCCGACCTGAGCCTGCCCATGCGCGCGGAGCCGACTTTCGCCAGCCTGCAAGGGGACCCGACGCTTTTGACCAAGAACGAGGCCGGGAACCTGTGGCTGCCGCTCTCGCAGGGCAAGCAGGAGGTGCTGGTGCAGCACCGGCAGGCCATGCAGCGGCTGCCGGGCCTGACGACGGCGACCCTGTGGCTGCCGCAGCTCCAGGCGCCGGCCACCACCGCCCACATCGAGCTGCGTTACCCCCGCGAGTGGATCCCGCTTTACGTGGAGTTCGCCAGCGAGTCGATCGGGCCGGACGTCAGCCTGGCCGACGCATTGTGTATCCTTTTGCTCTTCTTCGTCACCGAGCGGATGCTGGCGCTTTTGGGCCTCCTGCCCGCCCGGCGGCGGATACTGGCCGGCGCAGCCTGCACGGCGGCGGCGGTGTCGTCGATGATCCTGACCGGCGTGCTCCTGGGCGATGGCGCGGTCCTTTTGGTCTGGCTGGTGCCGCACGTGCGCCGGATGAAGTGGACGGCGGGGCGGGTGATCGGGCTCTTGCTCATGGCCGGGACGCTCTTCGTGGTCCTGCTCGGGCTGACTTTTAGCCGCGGGTCCTCAAAGTCCGGCTACGACGGGGAGATGGCGAGCGCGCCGATGCTACGCAAGGCGGTGCGCATGGAAAACAACAACAACGATCAACAGCAGGCGCCGGTAGGCGAAAAGACCGGGCAGGCGCTACAGGGCCTGCCGGCCCGCTACGACCTGCCCATGGGCCATTCGCAGACCCACTTCTACCGCGAGATGCTGGCCACCGAGTCGCCCCGGGCGGTGCGCGTCCTTTTGCTCTCGCAGCGCACCTACGGCGCCGCGGTGGCCTTGCTCTCGCTCATCCTTTTGGCGCTGCTCCTGGTAAGCGGCCGGGACCTTTTGCGCGGGTGGAAGCTGCTCATGCGCGGCGCCCGCGAACGCATCCAGCCACCACCGCTGCCGCCAGTCCCATAGCCGGGAGGCACGCAAGCCCACCCCGCCGAATCGACGTCAGGACTTCGCCCATAACCCAGGCAGAGTCAGGCATGATTTAAATGTAACTTCTAAATACATGGCATCAAATTGCTTCTAGCCAGAGACTCTTTGAGCCTGGATCAAACGCTTTGGACGAAGATGGGGGCCCGGTGACTTGGTTCTTGGGATCTCTTTATCGCAAGGCGTGGAGCGCCTTGTCGTCGGCGCCGACGTAAATCGTCCCGTCCGGCCCGAGAACCGGGGTCGAGTCGATGTCCCCGTCCAGCAGCACCGACCACAGGAGCTGGCCGTCGGGGAGAAGGGCGTAGAGTCGGTCGTCCTCGGAGCCAAAGAGGACCACCCCGGCGGCGTCGACCAGGGGTGAGGCTTGGATGCGGTCGGCGCTGCGGAACGTCCAGGCAACGTTGCCATCGGGGTGAACGGCGTAGAGGACGCCGTCGTAGGAGCCGAAGTAGATCGTCCCGTCCGCGGCCAGGGCCGGCGAGGAACGGATGGCCCCCTCGGTGACCACGGCGAAGCGGGGGCGCCCGTCTGGGGCCAGGGCGTAGAGACGGCGATCGTCGCTGCCGATGTAGAGGGTGCCGTCCGGCGCCAGCACCGGCGAGCTGTCGAAGTCGTCCTGCCCGCGGTACTCCCAGCGCTTGCTGCCGTCGGGGTTGATGGCGTAGACCCCGTCGTCCTGGCAGCCGGCGTAGACCACCCCATCCGGCCCCACCGCCGGGGCCGAGGCGCAGTGGACCTTGGGCCCGGGAGAAAACCGCCAGCGCACGGTCCCGTCCGGGCGCACGGCGTAGACCCCGTCGGCGCTGGCATAGATTGTACCATCGCGGCCGAGGGTCACGTGGTCGACGTCGCAGCGCACCGCCTCGGGCCCGATGCCGATGGCGCGACGGCAGGCGCCCAGGGGCACCGACCAGCGCATGGCGCCGTCCGAAAGGGACAGGGCGTAGAGTTGGTCATCATCGGAGCCGACGTACACCACCCCGCCGGCCCCCAGCGCCGGGGACGACCAGACCAGGTCGCCGGTGGCAAACTTCCATTTGCGCGCTCCGTCTGCGCCGACGGCATAGACCTGGTGGTCATGGGAGCCAAAGACCACCGTGCCATCGTCGGCGATGGCCGGGGAGGAGTAGACCACGCCCTGGGTGGGGAAGCGCCAGCGCTCCTTTGGCGTGTGTAGGGGGGCGCGGAAGGGACTTCGGCCGGTGTGCTGGGGATCTCCGTGAAACATGGGCGCGGGCCCGCCGAAGACCACCCAGGGGCCGGGGGGATTGCCTCGGGGCGCCCCGAGGGCAAGGGAGGGTTTGGGGTGAAACTCGATGCCGCTTTGGGGGTCCACGCAGTGCCCCTGATCGCAGATCCGGGTGCCCTTGCAGTCGGTGTCTCTGCCGCAGCCGGGCATCTCCTGCTGCCTGGGGCCGGCGGCCGGGCGTTCGGCGCTCTCCGGGCGCTGCTGCTGGCTGCTCTTGGGGACGGCGCAGGATGGCCAGGCGGTCACGAAGACAAGCACATACAGAATGTGGAGGCTGTGTTGCACGGCAATGTAGAATAGCAGGACTCGGCCAAAGCCGCCGAAGATTGCCCGATCCTGATAAGATGAAATGATATGCGGTACCCTGCCTGGCTGCTTGTGCTCGCCCTCTCGGGATGCGCCGGCGTCCACAAGCCCGACCCGTTGTCCCGGGTGCGGGCCGACAGCTCTCTGTGCCCGGAGGAGGACGCCGATGATCTGAACCACGCGGATCGACGCCCTTTCTCCGCGGGTTCGGTAGGTTCCGCGGGTTCCCCGGTGCGGGTGCACTACTGCCACGCGCGGCTCTTGAAGCTGGCCGGGCGGATGCTAAAGGTGGCGCAGGAAAGCTACCGCCAGCTCCTTCAACTGGGCTTCGTCGCGGCGCTGTCCGACAAGGAGCGTGGCGGCGGCCCCGAGCTGGACCTCTATTTGAGCAACCTGGGACGCGGCGGCCGGGCCCAGGCCAACGACGAGCCGGCGGCCCCGTTGGACGCCACTTCGCCGGGCTACGTAGTCATCGACTATCGCACCCCCGAGGACCACGATTTCCTGGCGTCGTACGTGGGCCACGAGATGAGCCATGTGCTGCAATATGCCCTGGGCCGCAGGGTGGCCTCGCCGATCCTGGAGGCCACCTCGGCGTACCTGGATGACAGGCTCTATCCCGGGGCGGACGTCCTGCCGGCGATGGTGGCCGATTTCCAGCGGGCACCCCACCGGCCGATCTATTTCCATGACGACGATCGGTGCTACGACTATGGGGCGGCGCTCTTTGTCAGCTACCTGGTGCAGCGCCACGGCTTTGGGCTGATCGTGGAACTCTTCTCCGCCGGGCGGGAGGACTATCTGGTGACGCTCGCGGAACGCCTGCGCGCCCGGGGCACCAGCCTGGATCAGGCGCTGCTGGAGTTCGCAAGATGGCGGACGCGGACCGGGCGCTACCACGACGAGGGCCTCTTTCCCGGGGGGCAGCGCTTCCCCGAAGTGGCCCTGGATCGGGCGATCAGCCCCTACGAGTTCCTGGCGGGTCCGCTCGTCGTGCGTCCGCGAGAGGCTCCGCAGGAGACCGGGGTGGTGTACCTCGGAGTGGACCTGACCACCGCCCTGCGCGGGGGGATCTCCGTCGAGGTCCAGGCAGACCGCGGGCCGTCCCGGCTGGGGGTGCTCTTGCTCTCGTCGCGGGCGGACGTGCCTCTTGCGCAGGCGGTACTTTCCGGGGGGCAAGGGCAGACGCTAGTGGCCAAGGCGCCGCGGCCGGGAGAGCGGTTGTGGCTGGGGGTGGTCAACCTGGGGGCGGGAGCGTTGCGGCAGAAGCCGCCGGAGAAGACGGCGCAGGGCTTCTCGGCGCGGTTTCAGCGGCTGCCCGAGCCGGAGCCGACCCTTCCCCCGGGGTGAATTCGCCAAGGGGACCTTCCTACTCCAGGAGGTCGGGTTCCTCGCGCAGGATGCGCTGGAAAAGCGGCTGCGCCTGAAACCAGCCCGCCAGCACGTGGCCCACCTCGCCGTGGGTCTTCCTGGCGATCTCCTGGGGGATGAGCTTCGGCTCGCCTGCCGCTTGTGCGAGGAGCTGCGCCTGGCAGCTCCGGTCCATGGTGACGAACCACCAAGCCGCCTCATCGACCGTCTGTCCGACCGTGAGCAAACCGTGGTTCTGAAGGATCACCGCCTTGTGCGCCCCCAGCCGCTGCCCGATGCGCCGGCCCTCCTCGATCTCGCCGACCACGCCGCTGAAGTCGTCGAAGAGGGCGTGGTCCTCGAAGAAGGCGCAGGCGTCCTGGGTCAATGGATCGAGGAGCCGCCCCAGGGACGAGAACGCCTTGCCGTGGACGGAGTGGGCATGGGCGGCGGCCACCACATCCGGACGGGCGGCGTGGACTTGGGAGTGGATGGCGAAGGCGGCGCGGTTGACCGGGGTCAAGCCTCCGCTGGTGTGCAGTGCAGCAAATCTCCGTTCATCCACGACCTGCCCCTGGTGATTCACCAGGATCAGATCAGAGGCGCGGATGTGGCCGAAGTACATACCGAAGGGGTTTACCCAGAAGTGATCCGGGCGCTCGGGGTCGCGGGCCGTGATGTGGCCGGCGACCCCCTCGTTGAAGCCGCAGCGCGAGAAGATGCGCAGGGCCGCGGCCAGGCGCTGCTTGCGGTGCATGCGCTCCTCGGCGAAAGAGGTGAAGACCGGCGGCCCCACAAGGGCCGGGATGATGGCGGACGGGGGACTCATGGACTCCATGGGACGAAGTATGACCGCCGCCCCGCGCCGCTGTAAAGGTCGGCGCATCGCAGCCCGGATACTGGGACTTTGATCGCTGATTGCCCATACAGTATCAAGCACCCAATGCTAGCGGATGTACTTGGCCGGTTCGTAGAGGTGGTCGAGCCAGGCTTGCCAGGGCCCAAGAGCGTTGACGTTGACTTCGGCGCCGCCATTCCGTGGGCGGCCCTGCTGGAAGAAGGCGGAGGGGGCGTAGGTCGTCGCGCGGGCGTGGTAGTCATCGGCCGAAAGGGGCAGCCAGACCGACAGGGCGGCGAAACCCGGCGAGGTGGAGTAGTCGCTGCCGTAGGTGTAGCGGACCTCGGTGTGGCGCAGGGCCTCCCGGGCCAAGGTGATGGCCTGCTGGAGCTGCGCCGCGGCCTGTGCCGCCGGCTGCGCACCCGACGATCCGCTGTGCCGGCGCAGCCGGTCTTCCAGCAGGCCCAGGAAGACGCCGATGTCACGGGAGTTGCCCAGAAAGCTCGGGCTCTCCCGGTCGTTGAGGACGCCCAGAAGTTCACCCCGATGGCGGGGGTCAGCCTGGAGGTACGCCAAAAGGGCGCCGCCGAGCCGGGTCATCGCCGGCAAGAGTTCCCCTCGCAGCGTGGCGGAGCGCACGGAGCTGAGGGTGAAGCGCGTCCGTGCCGTCGGGGAGATGCCGGCCCGCAGGCCCTCGTCCAGGGAAGTCTCGTAGACCTCGGGGATCAGCCCGGCCACGGTGCAGGCCGCCTCGTCGGGCTGGCCGGCGCACATTCCCTGAGGGCCCGGCAGGTTCAGCCGGGGCAGGAGGCCGCGGTAGGACATCCCCAGGTAGTCCTCCACCTGGATCGAGCCGGAGACGAAGCGGGCCACGTCGGACAGCTCGGTGGCCACCTCCATCGACTGCATCAGGCAGGCATCCGAGAGGTACACATCGATGGGCTTGCCGAAAAGCGGCCCATCCACCACCTCGCGCAGGACCTGGTGCAGGGTGGGCACGCCCAGGTAGGTCCGCCGCGTCCAGTCAAAGGCGATGCCCCCGGTGAATCGGTCGAAGGGGTTTGCGGCGGCGCCCGGGTCGGTCTGCTGGGGAGGGCGATCGGTCTGCGGCAGGCCCCAGCCCTCGCCGTGGCCCCAGACAACGACCAGGGTGTGGTTGGCGGGGTATTCGGAGGCGCCCCAGGTAAGGAAGTTTTTGAGGTCGGCCGCTTCGTTGAAAGGCTCCTGCTCGGGCTCGACGCGGACCACCGGGGAGCGCAGCGACGCCGGAGTTTTTTGGGCGAAATGCGCCCGGGTCAGGGTCGCGTCATAGGGCTCGTCGGACTGGAACATGTGCAGCCGGCGCAGGCCCGGCTGTCCGGGAGCGGCAAGGCCCACCAGCACGTCGGTGTCCACGGTGGAGGCGGCACCTTTCTTCCCATCCGGGAAGGCGGCCTCCATCTCGTAGAGGTTCAGGTAGGCGTAGGGCGAAAGATCGTTGTTCGCCTCCATGTACAGAAGGACGGTCCACTCCTTGTGGCAGTGCCTGCGGTCGACCCGGGCGGCGTAGCCCTCGTAGCCCAGGTTGCCATCCGGGGTGCTCTTGCTGTCCCGGCGGAAGTCATAGTCGCCGCCGCCCGCGGGCAGACCGGCGGCCCAGGCGTCCTTGCACGTGCGGGTCGGGAACCCCGCTGCCGGAACCGGGACCGGCAGCGTCGTCGGGCAGGCGGCGAGCAGGAGGCTGAGGGGCGCGAGCAGACGCCGGAGCCAAAGCAAACGCCAGCGCCAAAGCAAGCGCCAAAGCAAGCGATCAAACATGGACCGATGCTTACTTGGCCATCTGGAAAAGCGCGTTCACGATCTTTCCCAGGGGCTGTCCATCGGCGGAGGCGGCTGCCGCGGCATCTCCCCACGCGTCGGGGATCGGCCCGCCGCCCCAGTTGCCGGTGGCGGCGTCGTCCTGTTCGGACATGGCCTGTCCGCCCGGCGGCGGGGTCCAGATGAAGTCGGGGTGCTTGTTGAGGTACCACTCGCCGCCGATGATGGCGCCGCCGGCATCCAGCTCCAGATCGTAAAGGTAGTCCACCTGGATCAGCCGATCGAGGCTGGCGCTGTCGGACGAATCATGGGTGGGCACGGTCTCGGCGATGTAGGTCAGCCGCATCGAGACGCCGACCAGGTACTTGCCGTTTGGCGCCCGCCACTGTGCGTACCAGTCATGGGGCAGGCTGGCGCGCTCGACCCGGGCGTCCTTCAGAGAGGCCGCCGGCTTGCGCGTCTGCGGGTTGAAGTAGGTATAATTGTAGCCCAGGACCGGCTGGTTCCACACCTCGTAGTCGAAGGTGGCGTCGATGACCAGGCTGCGCTGCGCGACGCCGATCTGGTTTACCATGCACAGGTGCCAGGTGCCGGGGTTGGTGTCGAAGCAGTCGGGGCTGATGACCCGGCCGCTCGTCGGATCGGTCGCCGGGGCCTTGTCGTTGCAGCGCCCGCCGATGAAGCGGGTGCGCGGGCTGGTGGTGGCCCACAAAAGGCACCCCAGGGCCTTGATGTCCGCCGGGAAGAAGGTGATCTTGGTGCTGCCGTCGGCGGCCAAAAGGGACAGAGGCTTCACCGGCCGGGGCAGCATGTAGGCCCCCGGGGCCCAGCCGTGGCAGATGCCCATCCAGGTCTCGACGCTGCCGGTGGAATCGTAGTAGCGCTTCCCGACGTTCCAGTTGTGCTGGGTCAGGGTATAGTCATCGTCGCCCACCAGCAGGTCGTACTTCTCCGCCGGGGACAAATTGTCGATGCCGTCGTGGTCGCCGCTGGCGACGATGTTCGCGGCAGAGTGCTGCTCGATGTAGGCGCGGTTCTTCTTCCAGTCCTGCGCGGCGGGGTAGCCCGGATCGGCGTAGCGGATGCCGAGCTGCCCCTGAAAGACCGGCCAGTACGTGGACGACCACGGGGACTGCTTGAGCCGCGCGCTCAGCAGGCCCTTTTGCTCCATGGATTCGAGGGTGCGCAGGATCTCTGCCGACGGCACATCCACCAGGTTCTCGGCCAGATCGTTGCTCAGGAAGGGGGCCCGCCCAGGCTGCACCTGATCCAGGCGCACGATCAGGCCGTTGCGCTCGGTGCAGGCCAGCTTGCGCACCTGATCGCGCTGTGCCACGAAGGCATTGCTCTTTACCGACCCGGAGAAAGGCAAGGGCGTGCCGCGACCCGGGTCCTGCACCACGACCTTGGGCGGCTGCCGATCCATGGCGGCGGGCGGGTCCTTGTCGAAGAGCGCCAACTGTGCGGCGATCTCGTCGGCGGTCAACGGCTGGTTGATCATGTGGATTCTCCTGTGGGGCTCCCCCGGGAAATTATCCCGCCGTGCCGCAGGGAAAGTAAAGGCCGATCAGTCTTCCCGAAGCAGGGCGGCGACCAGATCTTCATGGGGCCGGGCGATCAGCTCCCGTGCCAGAAAGAGCCCCGGCACGGTGACCCGTTCGGCCTCCAGCAGGGCCGCCTCGATCATGTCCTGCTCGCCGCTCATCACGAAGTAGCCCTTGCCCCCCAGGCCGTCGCACAGCCGCAGCACCAGCAGGCGCACCTCGGCGCCCTTGCAGGCGCTGTCCGCGGCCAGGATCGCCGCCGCCGCGCTGAAGGTCTCGACGATGCCCAGGGAGGAATCCGGTCGATAGGCCGAAAGGTCCCCGCCCCGGTGAAGCGCCAGCAGCACGTCGTCGTGGGCCTGGGCCAAGATCAGCTCGTCGCACAGGGCGCTGCCCGCGACGGCGCGTCCGGCGGCCATGGCCTCCTTTACCTCGGCGACCTGGCCGGTGCACAGGGTCAGGTGCTTACCCGGCGACACCGGCCGCACCAGCGCCAGCGTCACCTGGGCCTTTTTCACCAGGGCGTCGGCCGCCAAGATGCCCCGGGCGATGGAACGCACCTCCAGAAGGCCGATGGCGGGGCCGGCGGCCAGGATGCCCTGGCCGGCACCTTTGCGCAGAGGGCCCCTCACACGAAGCGGAACGCGTCTTTGAGAGTGCACCGGCGCTCTCTGGTGAAGGACAGCGCGGTGGTCAGCCCCTCGCCGGTGGGCGAGGCGATGGTGAAGGAGGTGTAGCCCTCCCCATGGTAGCCCAGCCCCGCCAGGTTCGAGCCGTTCTTCACGTAGATCGACGTGTTGCAGGTCCGCGCCATTGCCGACAGGGCGTCCAGGTTGGTGGAATACATGACGGCGGTGTGCCCGAAGCCGTGCTCGCAGCGCACCGCCCCGGCGATGGCCGCGGCCACGTCGGGGTAGCGCACCAGGCCGATGACCGGCATCAATAGCTCGTGCTGCACGAAGGGGTGCTCTTCGGGGACGTCCGCCACAAGCAGGCGGCAATCGTCGCCGACCTGGATGCCGATCTGCTTGCCGATGACCCCGGCGTTCTTGCCCACCCACTTCTTGTTGGTGTGCTCGCCTTCCAGGATCACCTTCTCCAGCGCCGACACCTGCCGTTCGTTGAGCAGGTAGGCCCCGCGCCGCGACAGCTCGGCCTTCAGCTTGTCGGCGATGCCGGCCACCGCGCAGATTTCCTTCTCGGCGGTGCAGATGATGTTGTTGTCGATGGAGGCGCCCTCGATGATGCCCTGTGCCGCCACTTGCAGGTTGGCGGTCTCGTCGACCACTGCGGGAGGGTTTCCGGGCCCGGCGGCGATGGCACGCTTGCCCGAAGTCATGGCCTCCTTGACCACCGCGGGCCCGCCGGTGACCACCAGGAGCCGCACCCCCGGGTGGCGCATCAGCTTCTGCGCGCTCTCGATGGTCGGCTCGGCCAGGGTGCACAGGAGGTTTTTCGGCCCACCGGCGGCGGTGATGGATTCGTTGAGCAGGTGGACGAACCAGGCCGAGGTGCGCCAGGCGTAGGGATGGGTATTGAACACCACGGTGTTGCCCCCGGAAACCATGCCGATGCCGTTGTTGACGATGGTCTCGGTGGGGTTGGTGGTCGGGGTGATGGCGCCGATGACCCCGTAGGAGGCGCGGTCGATGATCATCAGGCCGTAGTCGCCGGTGTAGGCGATCGGTCGGAGGATCTCCGGCCCCGGCGTCTTCTCGGCGCACAGGGTGTTCTTCTTGATCTTGTCCTCGACCCTGCCGTAGCCGGTTTCCAGGACGGCGTACTCCGCCAGTTCGCGTACGTGCTGCAAGGTGACCCGCCGCATGTTGGCGACGATGTTCTCGCGCAGGGCGAGGGGGGCGACGCGGTACTCCTCGAAGGCCTGCCGGGCCGCCTTGACCGCGCTGTCCACGTCGGGGAAAAGGCCGTGTCCGCCCTTGGGGATGCGGGACTTGTCGGCGGCCTTGTCGCGCAGGTGGGGGGGGACGAAGCCCTGTGGGCCTGCTGGCCGTTGCGGCCCTTCGGCGGCCTTGAGGACCGCCTGCATGGGGGTCGGGCCCTCCTGATTGCCCAATCGGGACAGGACCTTGTCGACAATTTCCTGGATGCGCCGCTCGTCGATCTGCATGCTCTACACCCGCTAGCGAAGGATCATGACTTGCGGTAGCGAGTCTCGCCGTCCGCGTCGATGAGGTCGACGATGGCCATGACGGTGGCGTCGACGGGCCGGTCCTTGGTGACCTGGGTCTGTCGGGCGGACGAGCCGGAGGCGTAGAGCACCACCTCGCCGACGCCGGCACCGACCGCGTCTACGGCGACCACGGGAGCGCCGGAGACGGGATTGCCGCTCGGATCGCAAGGTTTGACGAGGAGGAACGTAAGGTTGCGCAGTTCCTCCTCTTTCCTCGTCGACACCACTGTGCCGATCACCAGGCCCAGGACCATGGCGGCTTACTTGCGATCGCCGCTTGGGGGCGTACTTCCCGGGGTGCCCTCGTGCTGTCGGCCGAGCGGGAGCACCATGTCGATGTTGACGTGGGGCCGCGGGATCACGTGCACGCTGACCAGCTCGCCGACGCGCTCGGCGGCGCGCTGCCCGGCCTCGGTGGCGGCCTTCACGGCGGCGACGTCGCCGCGGACGATGGCGGTGACATAGCCCCCGCCGATCTTCTCGTACCCGACGAGTTCGACCCGGGCGGCCTTCACCATGGCGTCGGAGGCCTCGACCATGCCGACAAAGCCCTTTGTCTCGATCATACCCAGCGCGTCAGCCATCTTGTGTATCCCTCGTTGCTATCTTTTAAAGAGCCCGGAGTCACGCTCGGGCGGCTACTTGTCCACGAATTTTTCGGGGTTCTTGCCGACCACCCCCTCGATGGCGGCGGTGGCGGCGGCGGCGGCGGCATCGATCTCGGCCTCGGGGCCGGATAGATAAAGGCGGCCGAAGGCGCCAAAAGGGGTGACGGAGATGAGAAAGATGCGGGCCGTCTTTTCGGCCTCGTTGGCGGCGAAGGCGACGTAGCCCGCCGGCTCGGTTTCGAGGATGAAGAGGGACTGGCCGGGGAGGATCATCATGCCCTGGGAGTTGCGGTTGATGATCTGGGCCTGGTAGGGCTCGATGGCACGGATGATCTGGTTGGTCAAGACGCGGGGCTTCAGGCGGTCCTGCTCCTTGACCGAGAGGAAGTCCAGGATGGCGGCGCCGGCCTGGAGGACTTCGCCCTGATCGTTGTCGTGCACTTCGAGAAGGCCGTAGGCGCGCTCGACCACCTGGATCGCGGGGGTCACACGAGTCGCCTTGAGGGCGACGTCGGTGACGCGGTTGATGGCGATGCCCGGGGCGATCTCGACGAAGAGGGACGCCATGCCCGGCAGGGGGAGGAAGCCCTTGGCGGTCTTGCCGATATAGCTGGCAAGCTGGGGCTGGAGGGCATCCAGAAAAGTATAAGTCCGCAGCGTGGTGGAGGCCATGTTGGGTCGAATTCCTGGCGACAATCGTCCAAAAGCTGGGCGACCGTATCACCCGATGCAGCAGATGGCAACGGGTAGACGGTGAAATCCCCGGCGGTCGGGCAATCGCGGCGGCGCAGATGGACCCGCCGCTGCTGCTGCCGCCACCAGCGCCGGCCAAAAAGGCACCCAGGAAGGCGGCACGGATCACCGTATCAGAGAGGCTGAGCGGCGCTACGGTGCGCTACTATAAGCGCGGGGGGAAGACCATGGCGCGC
This sequence comes from Polyangia bacterium, assembly GCA_038231615.1. GTDB lineage: Bacteria > Myxococcota_A > Polyangia > Palsa-1104 > JAEUJZ01 > JBBRLA01. The sequence continues at coordinate 32,603 of JBBRLA010000005.1, forward strand.
TGCCGGCACTGCAACACCCTCGTCAGGGGCGGCTTGCGGGGCATGGCCAAGCATGGCGGCACCTGCAAGGAGTGGAGCAAGAGCGCCAGGCTGATGATTGACACTCCGTATGAAGTCAAGCAGGAGGTCGTGCGGCTCAACCGCGAGCTGGGCGAGTGCAAGAAAAAGTTGGGCGGTTGATCACCAGTCCCATTTGTCCGCCTTGCCCTTGCCCTTCTCAACCGTCTTGTCGCCCTTCTCCGTGGCCGCCTCTGGTGGCTGGCGCAACCCGGGCCCCTTCGGCGTTGAGCAGATCAGGCGCACCGCGCCAGGGGCTGTCTTGGTCAGCTGCTTGATCATCTGGAGCATTTTCCAAAGACCGTCGAGAGTGGTTGGGCACTCCTCAAGAGGAATAAACCTGACATGATCTTTGATTTCGTGGAACGCGCCACCAAGCTGACCACCGACGCGGACGCCTACGGCGGATAGTCGATGTTTGGGAGCAATCAGGAACAAAAACTGTGTACTCCATCGATCATGAGCATGCTTGAGGGAGGCAAGGGACTTGCTGATGGCCGAGGCCGAAGCTTCGCTCTCGATCTCAAAAACAAAGTGAGCGCCAGCCGGATATTCCTTGTCGTCCGGGTCCAGCCGATACCAGAGCACATCCGGTTGGAATCCGCCTCCGATCTCGTGATCCGTCTTGACGATGTAATTCAGCGCAACTGCCCGCAGGGACCCTCGTGCTCCCGCTGCCGCAGCGGTTCCGGGTAGTCGGCCAACCTGACGCGCACTTCGTGGCAGCCGGGCGGTGGTGGATTTCGGCGGGGCCCTACCAGGGTGCGCGGCACTTCCTCCTGGACTTGACGAGAGGATGGCCATGACGAGGCCCGACGCGCCATGACGATCCGCAAGCCACCAAAACCTGCGAGCGGGGAGCGGTGATTCTTTCTCAATCAGGCGGGCCGGACCACGGCGGGAAGCACCCCCCGGTACAGGTCATCGACTGCGATCTCACCGCAGGGGAGCGTGAGTATCTGCCCGGGGCCGAGCGTGTCGTTGATGATCCACCGCCCGACTTCCCCCCTGGAGAAGTGCTCGACGCACACCCGGGTCTGGGAGACGAGCACGTAGTCATGGAGCGACGGGAGGGCGCGGTAGCTTGCGAACTTATCGCCCCGGTCAAATCGCTCCGTTGACGGCGAGAGGACCTCGAAAATCACGTCGGGGTTCTCGATGACGTCGCGCTTGTCGTCGTGAAACTTGGGCGGGCCGCACAGAAGGATCGCATCCGGGTAGAATCCCTGGCCCTCGTCGGAGTCGGCGGCGGTGTGGATGCGCATGTCCGAGCTGAACACTTCGCACTTGCCCTTGACCGCAGCGAGGAGGGCCCCGATGAGCCGAATCGTGATCTGGTTGTGCTCGTAGCTGGCGCCGGCCATGGCGGCGGGCCCGGTCATTGCGTAGATTTCGCCGTCGAAAAATTCGTGCTTCTCATCGGACGCGCGCTCCATCTCCAGGTACTCAGCGTAGGTCCATCGTCTTTTTTCAGCAGCGGCGGCGCTCATGGGGCTCTCCTTGTGACTTCAGGTTCACAATCTCGATTTTCAGCCATGCGTTTCGTGTCCTCAATGAGTCCCTTGATGAAGGTAGCGCCGTCAACGTCGCTATCTTCTCCTTCAGCGTCGGAAGCTTCGACAGCCTGCCGCAGCCTATCGCTCAACTCGGGACATTCCCACCCATAGGGCCCCTCGTCTTCATCGGCAGGCGACAAGGCGAGCGAACGGAGAGGGGTGGATGAACTCATGGCGTTCTCCTTGCTTTCTCAATGAGGCTAACCCTGAAATCCTTGCAGTGCAATGATTTAGGACAACTCGCCCCGCCTCCAACATCTAGGACAATCCCCACCTGCCCAGAGGATCGGGCTGTCCTCATGAGGACAGCACCAACCGGAGTGGTGGCGAGTTTAGCGGCTGGATGACCGCGGCCATCAACGCGGCCAAGCGTATGAACGGAGTGCAGCTCGGCCTCCTGGGTAACAGTGTCACCGAGTCGATGACCGGGCTGCAGCTGGCGGTGCTCAACCTCGGCGCTCTCTCCGCCGGAGAGGTTCGGGGGCTCCAGCTCGGTGCGATCAACGTTGGCGGCAGCGTCCAGGGCCTGCAACTCGGCGCCGTCAACGTCGGAAATCGTGTGCATGGGGTGCAGATCGGGCTCCTCAACATGTG
>JBBRLA010000006.1:0-33754 GCA_038231615.1 Polyangia bacterium
CTCCGCGCCCCTCGCGAGTACAGGCTGCCTTCCATAGATGGGTGCGCTGGGCGTGTTCTGCGCCGGTATGGCCGCGGACCGAAGCCGACCATGAGGATCGGGCCGGCGATGATTGCCGGCGCTTTCAATTGGAGGTGCCCAGCATTACCTTGAATCACGGCGAGATCCTCGGTGTGGTCGGTGAGAACGGTACCGGCAAGACGACGCTGCTCCGCGTCTTGGTCCGTGATCTCTGCGCCGCAGGGTATGACAAGCTGGACCTGGATCTTCCCAAGAAGGACGGGCGTTCCGAGTGGACCCGGGTAGCGTTCGTTCCGCAGCATCCACCGCCCTGGAAGGGAACCGTCGCCGAGTACCTGCAGTTCCAAGCCGCTTTCCATGGTTGCACGAAGCTGGAGACGAACCAGGGCTACGTGAACCGCGCGATTGATCAACTGGACCTCTACAGTCACCGCGGCAAGAAGTGGCATGAACTGTCGGGGGGATTTCAGATGCGAGCGGCAATCGCCGCGGCCATTGTCGCGATACCGCCGCTCTTGGTGCTGGACGAGCCCCTCGCTCCTCTCGACCCGCACGCGCAGCAGGAACTACTCCGCTGGATGGAACGCTCCTGCCGGTCTCATGAACTCATGGGGCTCATCGTATCGTCACAGCATGTCCCGGAGATCGAGAGTGTGACCGACAAGATCCTACGCATCGCGAACGGGTGTGCCCGCTTCCATGAGCCACCGCAAGGGTCGACCTTCTTCAAGGTGTCCTTCGTTGCGAAAACCGCGAACGATCGGTACCAGCTGAGCCGCCGCCTCGAGACGTTTCGGGAGCAAGGCCGTATCCTCGACTGCAACTACAATCCATCTGCGCGCTTCGCAGTCGTCAAGCTCGAAGGTCATAAAACGATCGCCGAAATGGCCGCGATGCTAGACGTTCCGCTCATTGCGGTGGCCGATTTGACCCGGTCGTCCGAGTTGAGCCTGCTGCGGCAGAAAGACGAAACCTCTTTGCCAACGGGGCACTGACACCATGACGATTGCGTCTTTGCAGAAGAAGCATCGTAAGTTCTGGATCAGGTACCCGCGCTTGTACGTCCTGAGCCCCTTCGCGGTGGCAGGGTACGCCATCAGCGCTATCGCGGCCTCTACCGTGATTATCGGATGTCAGCAGAATACGATCGGGCATCCCATCGACGCCTCGCAGCACATGTGGATCTTCGCGGCGACCGCCACCGCCTTCGCCGCCTGGTGGCTCACCAGGTGGCAGTGGCGCGACCGCCCTTCGCTTCCACGAAGCTGCCGGGGTGGCTTCTGGTGGAGCTTTGGGGCCGCCTTCGCCTGCATGTTCATCGTCTTCGGGACCGCCCCGCTCGCCGGTTACCAGGCCGAGCGGGCGGTACGCTCCCTGGTTCCCCGGCAGACCCTGATCCAGGATGCCATCGCCATGCGCAGGTACACGCACATGCCCTCTCGCGAGGATGCGCAAAACGTCATGGAGCCGGTTCATACGCTGATCCGCTGGTTCGGACTCGACCGGCCGATTGCGGACAACGGGCCGGAGATCATTCTCCTGGGAAACTTTTCGCAGTCCAACAGCGACTTCTCGGGGATCGGCAATCTGGAAAGATACCGGAAGGAGGATCTGTCTGGGCTCGATCCGAAAGAGATCCTTCGCAGATGTGAAGCCGCCAAGGCGGACTACCTGAAGCTGTTACCATATCATGAGAAGTATGCGATCCCCTATCGATATCCAAACACCGCTCGCTACTGTGAGTTTCCCGCCTCGTTCGTATTGACACCCTCTCAGCTGGACCAACGCTATTTGGGATTCATGGCGCACGCTCAAGCACATGAGCTCTCCGAACACGGAATGCCAGTATGGCGCCGGTCGCGGCGCCTCATCAAGCTCTTCTCCGCGGCATTCTGCTTCGCGGCGTTTGCTTGGTTGGCCGGGGTAGTTAAACCCCGGAACATCCTCAACGGCGCGTGGGTGTTATCGGTGGTCACCATCGCCCTCCTCCTCCTTCGTCCCAGCAATTTACTCCTCCGGGATGGAGGCGCGGCGATTTCGCTGAGGATGATCTTGCTTTGCATATGGGTTGGCTCGGTCGTCGTCGTATGGCGGCGACAGCGCCGGGACGCGTTTCAGGAGTGCTGCGTGATCGCCGCCGTCCTGCTGCCGGTTGCGATGGTGGCGCTGGACTGGGCGCTGGACTGGGCGCTCAATTGGTATTCATACGACCACAGAGGTCTGATTGTCCCCATCTGGTGGTGGCACGACTTCATCAAGGTTCCCGGCTTCGTGCAGATCGAGCTGCTGCTACCTTTTTATTGGCTCGTGAGCGTTCCGCTCAGTGCTTGGCTGGATCGCTATCGATCGCTTCCTCACACAAGCTAGACACGGCGCCAGGATTCACCTGACCTTCGGCGCTCCACGCACCCCATAGCGCCCAAAGCCACCAAGCGGAGGCTGTGTGGCGTAGCATGTTTTCGGTGAGCGAGATCAGACAATAAGATAACACGCTGATTGGGAACACGCTGTGTCGCCAACCGGTTCGTATGGATTGCTTCAGCGCAAAGAGTGAAAAAGAGATCAAGATGATCAGGTAGATTCCCAAGCCGACGACGCCCTCCTCTACCAGCAGGCGAATATAATCATTGTGTGCTTCGCTGCTTGGGTCAGCGCGGCGCGCCGGATCCTTGTAACGATCCCACACCGTGGGGAAGGTGCCATAACCAAACCCAAGGATCGGACGCATCGCAAAGATCTTGAACGAACCCCGTACCACCCACCATCGCCACTGAAGGGAGTCGGCGCGGGGCGGGCGCTGGCTCACGCGGCGCACGACGGATAAATCCATGACTTCTGCCTGGAAGCATGGCGGCAGAAAGCGGCTCGCCATTCCAAGAAGGAGCACAGCAATCATGCCCCCGATCATTGCATGTAACAAACGGCGGCGGCGGCGCAAGAAAGCGATTGAAACCGATGAGAACACCAGGACAATCCATGCTGCGCGCGTGTAAGTAGCGATGATCATCAGGACCAGCAACAGGGAGAAGAAAAGATAGGCGCGCTTGCGCGAAGTGGCATCTCTCTCGCGCTCGCGCGCGATCAAGGCCAGCATGACAAGGCAAAAAGTCGCCAGGACATTAGGGTGGGCAAAGGTGCCGTAGACGCGATTCGTGAACGTATCGATGGTCAAGCCGGTGTTGCTGGCGAACTGATAGCACGCGGTGAGCACCGGCGCGGTCGCCGCCACCAGCGCCGCAGCGGTCAATCGTCGCAAGAATGTGCTCTCCAGCCTCTTGGTCAACACGAAACATGTAAAAAATGACATCGCTAGGTTAATAACCCTAAACGATTCTAGAATCGTGCCGACGCGATCAGCGCTGTAGACGACGCTCGACATGGAAAGCAGGACCAGAGCAGGCCAAGCACACTTGAGGGGAGCATGGCGTAGAGCGATCCGCCCGGAAATCATGATCCATGTACAGATTAGGAAAAGCGTCAGCGATAGAAGAGCAATCCAGTTGACCCCGAGCCCTCCCCATGTAAAGAAATGCCAATCGCGCGACACGTCGAGGGCAGGGCGAAGGCCTAGGAATGCCAGGAACATCCAGCTCGCGCCGGCCAAACAGCGAGACGCCCTGGGACGACCGCTCATGTCTTCTGGCGCCATGCGTGTGGTGCGTGTGTGCCCGTGCGTGAGAGGCGATAGAGCTCATCTAAGCCGTCGAGGTGATCATCCCAGGCGTGCGCCTGACGCGCGCGGTCGATGCCTGCCCGGCGCATCGCCGTGCGTGAGGCGTCTGGCAGCGCGGTGAAGCGCAGCAGTGCCTTCGTCCAGGCCGCTTCGCTTCCCGCTGGTACGAGGAATCCCTCGACGCCATCTTTGATGAGTTCGGGGATCCCGCCGATTTCGGACGCAAGAACGGGGATTCCACTGCCCAACGCTTCGAGGAGCGATAGCGGACAATTCTCGTAATGCAAGCTAGGCACGATGACGGCTTCTGATTGAGCTCGCACCGCCTGTAGTTCCGCCGGCCGAAGGAATCCAAGAAAGCGGATCCGGCCGGGAGCAAGATCAGCCGCCAAGCGTCGCAGGCGCGGCTCCTCAGGGCCGGTGCCGCAAATCCATAGAGGAAATGTGGATACGCGCGCAACCGCCCGAAGTATAGTCTCGATCCCTTTGGTCGCAACCAAACGGCCTGCGAAGAGGAGATAGCCGCCACCCCCAAGCGCGGGCCCCGATGCAATGTCGGTTGGATTTCTCAGGAGCGATAGCTGGGCTCGATCGATGCCCCAGTGTACCATCGTCTCCAGGAGGAATCCAGACGGTGCGATGAACCGATGCACGGTTCGGTGGTACACGCGCGCCATAGAGGTCATCGTCATCTCCGCCATCGCGAGAGCACTTTTGGCGATGGATTCGCCGAGGCAGCGATGGGCGATCGCGTTCCAATATTGGCCGCCACGGCAACGTTCGCATAGTGCGCCATGTGTGAACATCTGATAATTCGGGCAGGCGAGTTTGTAATCGTGGAGAGTCTGTACGCAGGGAATCCGAGCGTTGCGAATCGGTTCGAGGACGGAGCTGGACAAGTGATGGTAAATGTTGTGCAGGTGAACCACATCGGGACGAGCCTGCAGGAGAGCACGACGCACCGCGCTGTGCGCGTCGATGTTCCAAAGGAAATCGAGCGCTTTTCGTGCATCCCGCATCGGTCCCTCACGACGGGTCAAATCGTTGCGTCGGACAAACCAGAAGCCTCCAGGATCGGGCTCGTTGGTGGGGGAGCGCGTCGACACCGCGTACACGTCGTGGCCGCGCCGTGCCTGCATCGCCATTAGGCGGTGTAAATACACTTCGGCGCCGCCGTTAAGGTCGAAGAACTTGTTGACGTGAAGCACTCTCATTGGCGGCGCCACAAGCCTCCGGATCTACCCAACAAGGAGAGATAGAATACCACGCGGTAGTCACTGTCGCCTGCTCGTGTCATCTTGTCAATCGGATACTTCCAACCAGGAATTGCGGCAGTGTGCGTCGATGGGGTACAATGGAGCTTGGCTCCGTATGGATTCCAGGGAGCTGCCGTCGCCAAGGTTACCGCCAGAGCAATGGTTTGGAGCAGTCGCCGACGAGAAGCAGGTCGAAACCCCGAAAGGCTATCGCAACATCAGTGTCAGCGATGACATACGCCATCTCCCTGGAATCCATAAAGAGAAAAAGTGTTTATCACACCCCACCTATGCGCACCTCCGCTATTCCCTGGTTGAAGGGTTTCAATGGGTAGGTATTCGTAGGTTAAAGTAGCCTATGGCTTTGCCATGCCGAGCGACTCGGCTGATGGACTCCCTCGGATTCCATCGGCCTTTCTCTGCAAGGCCTGGTGCGCGTTCTTGCCCTGTCGGAATCCGTAGGAGTCCTCGGCTTTGCCCAAAAATTAGCACCTGGCCATTTATTCAGGTTCTTGCCTAATTTTTCAAGAAACCACCCAATGGTCCGATCACTCGACAGCTACATCCCAACCGCCGCGCCTGCTCCAGCGCCAAGGCGCGGCCCCACCATGCAGGATGCCGCCAGCGCCCACGCCTCGCCCCGGCGATGGCGTCAACGATCTGCCACAGGTTCTTGTTGGCCGTTGGCCTGAAGAGAAGGATGCTCACCGGGCTTCGGCGCGCTGTCGGAGGTGCTCGCGCAGGTTCCTAAAGACGATCTCAGCTTCGATGGACTCGCCGGGCTCAGCGTCGGCCTCGTCGCACATGGCCTCTAGCTCGTCGTCGGTCCATTCGCAGACCGGCTCATCTGGGGCTTGTGCGAATCGAGGAAGGGGAGTTGCTGCGCTGCCGGCCATGTGAAGACCTCCGATAGATGAAGGTAGCAGGGTGAGATAAGGTGCGCAATTAAAATGGTCATGATATATGGTGAGGTCTTCCATGGCCACGCCGAAGAAGAAGAAACGCCCCGTTGGACGCCCGAAGGGTAGCGGGACGGGCAAGAAAACCAGGGAGTACAAGATCAGTCTTCCTTTCGACGTAGCGGACTGGCTTGATGAGCAGCCGAACAAGAGCGCTGCGATTGCCAGCGTGCTTCGTGCGTACATCATCAATATCGACGAGAAATAATTTCATTTGCCCTTCTAAAGGAAGACTGTGCCTCCGACGCTGAGGCCCGACCCCGGCACCCTCACCCCGCTGCGCCTTGTGAAGTGCGGCCCGGCAGAACTTGTCCCCGTGCCGAAGGAACTGCCGCCGGTGCGGTCGGATGCCTTCCGGGAGTTTGTGCGCGGCCACCTGTGCATCGCCTGCGAGCGCGCGCACCGCCCGACCGAGGCCCACCACGAAGGGCCCCACGGGTTAGCGTGAAGACCGATGATCTGTGGTGCGTGCCGCTGTGCGCCGGTTTCGACGGGTGCCACCGCCACTACACCGACAAGAACCACCTGCCTGGCCTCTCCCGCGTCGTCTCGCTTGCCCTCATGCACGAAGCCCAGCGGGTTCTCGTCGCGGCGTTTTGCCGCCGCCTGCTTCTGCTTCTCGTTCCGCCGCCCCTCGTCGGGGACGTGCCAAGCGAAGCAGAGCAGCACCTCTTTGATCTGCTCAACGAGGAAGAGCGGTCGGAGATGGCAGGAGGCGCCCATGCGTAACGCCCTTGCCGCCGCTGTCCTTATCCTTGTGGCCGCGTGCATCCCGGCCCCCGTTGTGCGCATCGCCTCCCACTACCAGGCCGCAACGCCCGCCCCGTGGATGTCGCTCAGCCTGAGCGTAGATGGGCCCGTGGAGGATGCGGGCGCGCTCCTTACGCAACATGCCGCCGCCGTCGCCCTGAGCTACAAGTGCGCCGTGCCGGGGCCCGGCGATGTCCAGCTTCTGTCCAAGGAAGTAAAGACCGAAGGGAAGGGGCAGGGCCTCGTACCTATCGACCCCGTCACCGAGGGGTTGAACGCCAGAAGATGTCAGTTCTGCATTCACCGGGCTACTCCTGATCGCCTAGATGGGACGGCCCTGGGGGTTTTCTTACATGTCAGAAAACTTCGCCGTCGAGAGGGTTTTCTCCTATGGGAAAAAATCTCTACTGCGACGGTGAACGGGTTTTCTCTCATGGGCGAAAACCTCACCGCTTCTTGCTCTTGCCGATGAAGGCCGGGTCCAGCTTCAGCTTCTTGGGGTCTCGCCGGCCATCGACAACGCGGGTGATCTCGACGCCGCCCCGAATGCCACGGAACTGGATGAGGTAGGGCTTCATCGGGTAGATCCGGTAATTCCCCGTCGCGCGCCCGTTGTGGGGGTAGTCTGCGAGAAACTGACAGCGGCGTGTCATGTCCAGAAGTAGATTGAAGGCCGCGGGCGGATTCTCATCGGCGATCGACATCACGATCTTCCAGAGTTCTTTGTTGGCCGTCGGCCTGAACCGGAAGAAGCTCACAGGGCTTGGGCGCGTCGATGGAGTTCTTCGCGCAGGTTCTTGAACACGATTTCCCCGTCGATCGACTCACCGGGGTCCGCCATGGATTCATCGCCCATGGCCTCTAGCTCCTCGTCGGTCCACTCGCAGACCGGCTCATCTGGGGCTTGCGTGAGTCGCGGAAGGGGAGTTGCTGCGCTGCTGGCCATGGTGACCTCCGACAGGAAACATAGCAGGTCCACATTGAATGGAAACATTTTTATTATGACGATCTATTAGGTTCGGGTATGGTGGCGTTTCGATCATGCCCTCAGCGAAGCCACCCTCTGACAAGCCTGCGAAACCAGCCCAGCGGCTTCCAGGCAGGCCCAAAGGCACGACCCGCGGCAGAACCACTGTCCGGCGCGGTATCAGCCTTCCACTTGATGTGGCCGCCTGGCTCGACGAGCAAGGCAGCCCGTCCACGCTCATCACCAATCTTCTCCGACGTGAGATGACCCGCGCCTCCCGTCGGAAATAATTTACTGGACATAAAAATATTCTGTCCGTATAATGGTAGCATCTTCGCTGGCGATCTGCCTCGAAGATGACAACCACATAACGGCACCGACGGAGGGATCCGCCGATGCCGGGTGATTCGGCGCGGTTTTCTTTTCGAGGGAGCACCACGCCGGCACCAAGGAGGGACTATGGCAAAGTCTACCGGCCCCCGTCTACCTTCTGCGCCCGCTCACACGAAATTCGATCCCCTCACCGGGACCGACTACGTGCGGTTCAAGGCGCCCGGCGCGCACCGCTCGCTCTGCGGCCACGTCCTTGCCCCCGACGGCGGCGAGATAAACGCGGAGATTGAGGGCGACCTGGTGCGCATCCAGGCAGAGCAGGGCGGGCGCGTGTACACCGTCCCCCGCCGCGACGTGGAAGGGCTCCACGGAAAGGGCTTGATCCGCGCGCAGGAGAGCCGGGACAAGCAGTCCCGGCGCCGGCCCCTGCGCCAGAAAAAGGCGCTGCGTCCGCGCGATCTTCCCTACCTTCGCGCCGTGCCCCCAACGCTCAGGCCCGACCCCGGCACCCCGACCCCGCTGCGCCTGGTGAAGTGCGGCCCGGCCCCCGATTGAGGTAGGCACCCGGAGAGGTGGGGCGCGTTGTCCTTCCCCGCCGCGTCTGATAGGTTGTATCGTCAACCTGAGTCACGGAGCCTCACCCGATGTCCCGTACCCCGCTTCTCCGTCTGGCCTGTCCCCTGCTCGTCTTCACCCTTGGGCCCGTGTTGGGGCCCCCCGCGGACGCCGCAACGGGTTCTGGCAAGGGTGCGTCGCCAGCGAAGGTCGCGCCAGCCCCTTCGCCAGGCGCCACCGTCTTTTCGGTCAACCACGTCCTCACCCCCCTGCAGGCCGATCTGGCCAAGACCGTCGGCCCGGCCCGCGCCCTGGCCCTGGTCTGCGAACTGCGTGCCGCTGGCGCCCATGGCGGCAAGGCGGTCATTGCCCAGGCCGGCAGCGTCGAGGACATCAACGACGCCCTGGGCCGGATCGGCCACGCCACCGACATGGGCGGCGTGCGGCAGATGGTCAACGCCGGTTTCCCCCGCGCCTTTGTCGACGACAAGAAGAAGCTCTGGCGCAAGCTGGATGGGGGCTACGTGCCAAGCTGGAGCGTCACCGCGTGGGCAGTGGACGATGTCCAGGGGACCTTGTACGCCGCCGATCCCCAGCACCGCCTCTTCTTCTTTGACGACAAGAACGGCAAATGGCGCTCCGCTGGCGCGGAGGGGGTGTACGACATCCAGGCCAGTGGGGACACCCTTTTCTACATGCAGGAGAGCGGGGCCCTCTTCAAGAAGGGCGCCGGCCTGCCCACCCCCCTCATGGGGCGCCCGACCAAGGGGACGCTTCTGGCCACGCAAGGGGTGCTCTATGTCCTTTCGGGCGGCAAGCTTTATCGCTACGCCAGGGACGAATGGGACAAGCACGGAGAGGCCATCCGCGGCAACGTCAAGTCCGTCGCGGCCCACGGGGGCGATTACTTCACCCTGGACGACACTGGGCTGATCTACTCAAGCGCCGACGCCCACACCCTGGAGCACAACGTCAAGTATTCGGGGATTTACTTGATCGGCCCCAACCTGCTGGCCACCACCGCGGCCGGCGGCCTGCGCGGCTACGACCCCGTCAAGCACGCCTGGAAGACCTTCGGTTCCGCCAAGTAAGGGGAATCGGGCAAAGACGGGAAGCGGGCGGGGCTTTATCGGGCTTGGCGGGCCTGGTGCATTTGGGCGGCCCGTCGCGCGACGTGGTCGTCGCCGCCATGTCCTTGAACGAGCTGATGGAGATAGTCCTTCAGCGTGCTGCCCTGGTACACTAGGTGCCCTTCCAGGTGGGGCGCAAGGGCCCGCCAGCGCCGCTGCCAGCCCGCCTCGGGGCCGCCGCCATGCTCGGGGCGGTCGGTAAGGAGCAGGCCCACCCGCAGCGCCACCTCCGGGTCCGCTAGCTGCTCCACCTGACGCAGCAGCGCCGTCACCGCTGCCGGCGGGTGGCTCGCCTGCTGCCACAGCAAGAGCGCCCGGGAGAACGCCGCCACGTCCAGCTCCGAGAGCAACGCCAGGGCCAGCCGGGGCGAGAGCCTCGGCCCCGTCGTTGCCACTACCCGCCCCATCAGGCTGCAAAGCGCGCCCGAAAGCGGCCCCTTGCCGCCGGGATCATGGCCGGCGATGGACTCCAGCGCCCGCCGCGCCCGCCGCGCCGCCCTGCCAACATGGAAGCTGCGCCCGCCCAGCAGCTTCTCCAGCGCCGAGAGGGCCCCCGCCGCCGCTTGGATGTGCTCGGCTTTGGCCGCCTTACTGGCCTCGACCCGCGGCGGCAGCACCGGCTTTTTCGGCTTCGCCAGGGGAGGCGGAGGGGACGCGGCCGGGGCTGCCTGCTGCGCCGTGCCGCCGACCTCGGTGTAGCCCTCGCGCAGCTTCTCCGCGATCTTCTTCTCCAGCTCGCGCCGGGCCGCCTCCTCCGTGGGGAACGCTTTGTCCTTGCGCTGCCCGGCGGTCCCGATCCTGCCATAGACCACTACAAAGGTGCTGCCCTCGAGGTCCCCGGTCCAGAACTTGGAACTGGTGCCGCCCACGTACTCGAATCTGCGCATATTGGTCGTCCCTGTGATGGGTGGAAAAGGCCCGCGCGAAGTGTACGTCATCCCGGGCCCTGGGACGAGAGAAATGCTCTGAGGGGGTGGACGTGGGCCGGGGTGTCTTCGTCGGCGAGGAGAGGATACAGAATGCGGAAGCGGGCACGCAGCTCCTGGTCCCGTTCCACCGGGCGGCGGTAGCGCAGGAATGCCTGTTCCGCCGTGGCGGCCTCGGCTTCCCGCGACAGCTCCCTCAGGGAGAGCAGGCGCTGGTAGTGGCCCTCCTCGGACTCGGGGTCGATGAGGATCAGGCGATCTGCCGCGTCGAGGGCGCCGCCAGGATCGCCGGTCAAGCCACGCACTCGGGAAAGGAGGGCCAGCACGTTGCGGTCCCGGGGCAGGAGCCGGGCCGCGCGTTCCAGATAGGGGCGCGCAGCGGGCCACTGGTAGGTGCGGTACAAAGCCTGGGCGCGCAGCAAGAGGGCGGCGGGGTGGTCCTTGCGGAGGGTGTCGACTCGCTCGCAGGCGACCCTCACGTCCCAGGTGCGCCCGAGGGCCAGGTACATCCGTGCCAGCCCCAGGAGCGGTTCGGCGCGGTCCGGCGCCAGCTCGGCGGCGCGGCGCAGGCTGGGCAGGGCCTCGCAGGCGCGGTCCACCAGGCCATCGGCCAGGCCCAGGCCGTGATCGAGGTAGCGCTCCCACGAGGGTGGAAGGGAGGCAGCGGTGGTGGGTGCAGTGGCGGCGGACCTCGGGCGCGGTGAGAAAAGGAGGGTGCGCTGCGCCGAGGCCAGGTCCAGGGTGGGGGGGGTCAGGCAACGTGCCCGGAGGGCCGCTGCGGCGGAGGAGGGCAGGGTGGCGCAGGCGAAGGCGGAATACTCTGGGGTGAACTTGCGGTAGCGCAGCCAGGCGCGCACCTCCACCTTCCCCGGGCCCCCGTGCAGGCCCAGGTCAGCCGGGTCCAGGCGGTAGCGCACCACCTGGGGGTCCGAGGGAGAAAGAGAGGTATCGTACACCACCCCGCGCAGGTGCTGCACGTCGCGGTGAAGCAAAGGCCGCCCCTGGCCATCGACGGGTTGCGCCCGCAGGACATGGGACGTGTCCCGGAGCAGCTTGGCGGAGCCGACCAGCCGGGCCTCGACTTCCACGTAGGCCAGGTTGCTGTCCCCGGTCCCACCCGGGAAGCGGTGGCCGACCCGGCGGTTGCGCAGGACCACGTCGATGTCGATGGGCGCGAGCGAAGACATCTCCACCTGCTGCTCCAGCGAGGGGACTGCGCCCTGTGGACCGGGCTGCATCAGCACCACGTCCAGCGACACGGCATCCTTCAGGAAGGCGGCGGTCAGCGCCTCTTGCTCGGGGTCGCCGCGCAGGTGGGGCAGGGCGGCGTTGGCCCCGAGGAACCGATGGGAGCGCACCCGCTTCCCCGACGCCGACGGGACCAGCGGCATGTGGCAGTCCTGGCAGCGCCGGGCCTTGGAACCCTCCCGGTATACCGCCGCGGCCCCGTTGCCTCCGGCCAGGCTCTGCTCCCAGGCGTCGTAGTCATCCTGACCGCGCAGCCAGCGATCGTGGGTCACCTCTTCCAGAAGGCCGACCTTGTGGCAGGTGGCGCACAACTCGCTTTGCCCCAGGAGCTTGGGACGCAGGCGCGCGGCATGGTCCGAGGATGGCCCATTGCCCGGTGGGGGCACGGGGGCCGCGACGAGGGTGTAGTTGCCGTTGCCGCGCCGGTCGTGGACCGAATCGATGGAATGACACACCAGGCAGGTCAGGCCCGCCTGCGCCGCGGGGGTGGCAGGCGCTAGGGCCCCGGTGATGGACCCGTCCAAAAGCAGCAGCGGATCGTGGCAGCCGGCGCAGAAGCCGGCGCCCCCTGGCGAGCGCTCCTGTCGAAAGGCCAGCACCGCGGCGGCATAGTAGGGGTTGTTGAAGGAGGCGAAGCGGTGCGCCGAGGCCTGCCACTGCGCGGCAATGTCCGCGTGGCAGCTGGCGCAGTCGCCGGCAAGGACCGGCTCGGCGGCATAGAAGCCGTCCCGCTTCACCGCCCGCGCGACCTCGGAGCCATCGGCGACCTCGCCCAGGGACAGGGCGAGAAGCCCCGCCCGCCCCGGCGGCACCAAGCGCGCCGGGGTGAAGACATCCGGCGGACGAGACGGAGAAGGCAGGTCGCCCTGTCGCGCCAGGGTGCCTCCAGGATCGAGCGAGAGGCAGCCCAGAATGGCCAGGAGGGCCAGACCAGGCCCGCGGATCATTTCCGATTCTCACCCTTGCGCAAGGGGTGCGGCCGACCGGCGATGCCCATGGCGGGGATGGGGGTGTTGACCACTTCTTTCAGCGCCAGCTTGCCACGGGGCGCGTTGGCCAGGTCCTGTGCCGCCTTGGCACCGCCGCCGCCCGCCGAGGCATTGTACCCGCCAGAGGACGGCGGTGGCCCGCCCCACACGCCGTACCGTGGGTTCTCGCAGGCCACCTTTTGCTCCCAGTAGTGGCGGATGATGTATCGTCCCTGGAAGTTGTTCACCCCGCCCGGCTGCACCTGCGCCTCCGTGTTGCCGATGACCGAGCCGTCCCCATTCGCCCGCCCGCCCAGCACCGGGGGCGCCTCGCGGAAGATCAGATCGTCGGTGAGGACCTCGCGGTCGTAGCGCGTGTGCAGCCGTGTCAGCACCCAGCTCGACGAGGGGCCGTAGTAGGGGGCGGACATGCCGCCTCGAGAAGGCCGCCCCGGGGAGGGTGGGGTGCCGGGGGCCGCGATTGCCTGCCCATCGGCGACGACATCACTGCCCAGGGTCGCAAGGTCGCTGGCGTCGAGCGGCGGCGTCGGGCAGGGGTCGCAGCTGGTGGTCTGCCAGGCGTACTCGGTCACCACGCCCTTGTTGTTGTGGCGGCGCAGCGTCTCGTCGAAGAGTTCGGCGTAAAACGACCCGAAGTAGGTGCGCACCTTGTCCGTCACCTCGATGTTGGTCGGGATGAAGAGGTTTGGATAGTTGGCCACCTCGAAGCGCTTGTCCGGGTGCAAAAGATAGATGATCAGGTCCTGCTTTCCCTTGGCGTTGAGCAGCCCGAGGCGCACCGGCAGCCGCAGCTCCTGGGCGTCAAAGTGGAAGCGCAGCGGCGAGAGCAGGACGGCGCCGTGCTCGTCTTTCTTGACCTTCTGGATGTCCACCTTGGCCACGAAGAACTTCATCTGGTCGCGGATGTAGGGCGCCAGGGCCGCGGACGCGCCCTTGGGGATGTTGTACTTGTTCAGCCGCAGCCACTTCTCCAGGCCGCCCGAGTCCTGGGCCGACAGGATCAGGATCTGGTACTCGCCGACGTCGAACTTGGCCTCGATCTTGACCCCCAGGCCAGCACTTCCGACGCTCCGTGGCGACGCCCCACCGGGCGCTCCCCCGGACATGGCCATCATCGGGGCCATCGGCGGCGGCACGTAGCACGGGTCCTGTTCCCAATACTCCACCAGGCGCGGCGCCGAGAGCTGGTCGATGTGCTTGAACACGTCGGCGGCCAGGGTCTTGACCTGCTCCTTGTGCAGCACCACCGGGACCGGCACGACCATGGCAAAGTCCTGCGGCGGCCCTTGATAGTTGTTGGACAGGGTCATGACGGTGCGGTTGCCCTTGCGCAAAAGCGCCACCTGGGAAGCGTTGTTGACCAGGTCGGCATCCGCGCCGGAGACGAAGAAGCCGCAGAAGGCGGCGGCGGGGCGCGCTAACGAAAGGGAGCACAGGATCGCGCCGACCAGGGAGATCGGCGTCGCCAGCTTGGTGATTGTCCGGTTCAAGGGGCCCTCCTGCATGCGCAGAAAACGATGCGAGGCGGAGAGTATACCCTTTACCGGCCCAATAGGGCAGAGCGTTTCAAAATCGGTGGGTCCAGTAGAAGTCAAGGGAGCCGACCCCGGCGTCGCCGAAGAGGGTCTGGAAGGAATAGGCGCGAAGGAAGTGGTATTCCAGCGAAGCCTGGTTGGCGTTGATCTTGCGCAGGCCGCTCAGGTTGCCAAACTGGTGCAGATAGCTCAGGTAGAGGTCGTCGGTGAGGTACTTGCCGACCTCGAGGCGGGTGCTCTCGAAGCCATAGCCCTGGTTGCCCAGGTCGATCTTGAGGACGTCGATGGGCAGCTTCGACGCGAACTGGTCCTTGATCTGACCCAGGATCAGGCCGGAGACCGCGCCCACCGCCTTCTGCTGGAGGTTCTGGCTCGACTGTGGCTCGGCGTTGGGGTCGCCGCCGATGATGATGCCGATGATCTGGCTCTGACTGTAAAGGGGCGGCTCGGAACTGAGCACCAGCTCGGGTTTGGCGGCATTGCCATGGACCTCGATGATGATCTGTGCGTCGGAGATCTGCCTGGTGACGCGGACGTCCAGCTCGGGGTTGGGCACCGGTTCGCCGCCGAAGGCCACCTTGGCGTGATCGATCTCGTAGCGCCTGCCCATAAGCTCTAGCCAGCCGCTCAGGGTCTCGGCGCTCCCGGTCAGGCGGACGTCCGGGCCGTCCAGGTCGGCCTGCACCATACCATGGAGGCCGGTGTTGACTTCGGTGCTGCGCACGTAGACCTGCCCGGGAATGCTGGCTGTGATGACGATGTGGCTGGGGAAGCTGGAGGAGGACTGGGTAGCCTGCGCCTGCGCTTCTTGCGCCCGACGGGCCTGGGCGGCACGAGTATCGGTAAAAACCACGTCGGTCATCGGCTTGAGCGGCTGAAGCTGTCGCTGCCCCTTGAGCTTGGGCAGACGCACCATGCCATTGAGCACAGTGACCTCGCCGGTCAGGGTGTCGCCGGAGGTCTGGGCATGGGCCTTGACCCGGGCGTCGACGTAGAAGCCGGTGTCGCCCGCCATCGAGGGGAAGTGGTTGATCTCGGCCAGCAGGTCGGCCCGAACGGGCGCCAGGCCCTCAAGCTGTGCCGACCCCGAGGCTTTCGCCCAGCCATCGCCGGACTTGGCCGACAGGTTCTTGAGCGTCAGCGCGCCGTTCTTGACGGAGACGTCAAGCTGTACGTCCTCGTAGGTCGACGGATCGACCGCCAGGGCAAAGGCCCCTTCCTTGATGCGAACGTAGCCGGCGACCCGTGGGCTCTGCCTGGTGCCGCTGATGTTCACGTCGGCGTTGAGCAGTCCGTGAAGCAACCGCAATCCGCCCAGACCGGCGTTGGATCGGTAGTCCACCAGGAAGCCATTGGAGGAGATATCGGCCCGCAAAGGCAGGTCGGCACGCAGCGGCGCGGCGGCGTCCAGGTGCAGCACGCCTCCCTTTTCTTCTCGCAGGTCGAAGCGGGCGCCGAACTTCTGGCCGTCGAAGGTCCCCCTGCCGGTCACGCGCATGTCGCCGATGTCCAGCCGCTGCGCCCGCAGCCCGTCGATGCGGAATTGCAGGCCCACCTCCGGCTTGCCGATGGTGCCCCGGGCGGCCACGTTGGCCACCACCAGGCCGGCGAACTGCGTGGAGCGGGCCAGTTCGTACGCCGGAACGAAGGCGTCGAGGAAGATCGGGGTGTCCTTGAGCGGGGCGCCCGCCAGCAGCTTGCGCGGGTCCACGGTGGTCTCTCCGTGGGCCAGAAGGAGCGTCTGGCCGCGCAAGCGGGTGTTCAGATCCAGGCGGGCCTTGCCGCGCTGGTAGTCCAGGCCCAGCCCCACCTCTGCCTGGTCGATGGCATCGGTGCTCAGGTCCTTGCCGTTCACCTTGGCCGAGAGCCGCGGTTCATTCGCCGTGCCGGAGAAGTCCATCGTGACGTCGAACTGCCCGGTGTTCAGGGGCAGCCGAGCTGCCGCCGCCCCCGACACCTTGCGCAAGCGCGCCACGTCGAGCTTGAAGTCGGCATGCGCCTTCATCTGCGTGTCCAGCTCCAGCCGATCGAGCTTCGGAAGCTTGGTATCCAGGGCCAGGTCGATGGGCACGGTCACCGATACATCTGCGCTGGCCAGGTCCGGTCCGTGGGCCGCCGCGATCTGGGTCGTCAGCCTGGCGCTGAACCCGGTGTCGTCGTAGTTCACCGTCAGCTTGCTGTGGTTCTTCTTCAGGTCGTCCACCTCCCAGTTGGGAACGTCCAGCACCGCTTCAAGCCGGGGTTCATGCAGGGTCCCGCCGGCCCGCGCGTGCAGGGCCACCTGGCCTTTCAGCGCCGCCAGGCTCGGCGGCAGGAAGCGCTGGAACTTCTCGATGAGCAGTCCATCCAGGGACAGCTCGCCGCCCAGGGGCCCGCGTTCCTTGCCGCCCGCCGGGGCATCGAAGCAGACATTCAGGGCGGGCCCCTTTGGGACGAGCGACTTGACGGCAAGCTCCCCTGTGGCGCGCACGTCCGCATAGCGGGCGCGGAGCTGATAGGTCATCGCGTCCAGGCCGATCTTTGCCACAGTCTCCGAGCGCCCAGACAGTTCCACCTCGGCGATCGGGTGGGCCACCGTGCCGCTGGCCCGCGCCCGGAGATCCAGGCTGGTCGTGGGGGCGTTCGCCGCCCCCGAGATGGCCGCCAGTTGCAGCACTTTCTTTACGTCCAGTGCATGCAGATTGACCGTCGCCGAGACCTTCTTGCTGGTCATTCCGTAACTGCCATCCACCCGCAGGTCCTGCCCCGCCGACGAGAGGGCAAAGCCCTTCACGGTCACGTCATCGCCCACGTGAAAGAAGGCGGGATGCGGGGTGCGCCAGGTCTGCCCATGGGCGGCCAGCACCAGCCGGGAAAGGGTCGCGTCCAGGGCGATGGGGCGCTGGTTAAACTGCCTGGGGACGCCATGCACGTCCAGGAGGAAGGTATTGCCGTAGGGCCCATATCCGTCCACGTGCAGCTCGGCGGAGTCCTTGCCGCCCCGTGCCCGCAAGGCCAGGGAGTCGAAGGCCAAGCCCGAGGCCAGAAGCCCCCTGGCATCCAGGCGCGCCTCGCCGGTCAAGTCCACGGCGTGCACATGGGCCGAGAGGCGACGTACCCGTGCGGCGGACATCACCCGCAGGTCGCTGCCGTGGATGTCGGCGTCCACCCGCAGGTGCTCGGGGGAGCGGGCCGCAGTGGCGTCGATGAAGAACGCCCCCGCCAGATCCGGCACCCCGGGGAGCTTGGCGCGGGACAGGCGCGACAGGTCCTCGGCCTTGACCTTGAGCTTGAAATCCCCCATACCCGCCAGGTCGAAATGGCCCGAGGCGCCGGCCTCGGCCCCTGCCAAGCGCACGATCAGACGATGCAAGTCCACGCTGCCCTGCGCCCCGCTGCCGCTCCCGCTGGCGTCCAGGTCGATCTGCCCATGGGGCGCGCCCTTCCAGCCGGCCCCGGGATCCAGGCCCGCGGCGTTCACCGAGATCTGCCAGCTTTCCTGTGCGTGCTTGGCGCCGATCAAGGCATGGGCATTCATCGTCCCCTTCGGGGGCAGCACATTCAGGTCCGCGACCAGCGCGGAAAGCGGCCCATTGAGCTTCAGGTCCACCTGGTAGCGCCCCTGCGCGTGACCCTGACCCGGGGGCAGAAGTAAATTCAGCGCCTCCGCGTCCAACTGTAGGTGTAACGCCACCTCAGAAAGGGTGATGGCGTCGCCCGCCATGTGCATGGCTCCGCTCAGCTTCGCCCCCGCCGCCAGCGGCTCTTGCACGTCCAGGGACAGCGACCGGACGGCGGCCTGGATGTCGCCGCTCTTGATCTTGCCCCCCGCCACCACGCTCAGATGCGCGCCCAGGTGAGACAGCAGGTCCGGGCGCTGCGTCTCTTCCACCTCCGCCGAGGTGGGCAGCGCCGCCGCCAGGGGGGCCGCCGCCGGGACCTTGCGTACAATGGCCGGCGCCGCATCCTGTGCCGCCTGCGCCACTGCCTGCTTGGTCTTCTGCGCGGGGCCGTCGTAGCTCCCCGACAGGTCAAGCTTCACCTCGTCCACCCGCACGGTGTAGGGGCTTGGCCGATCGTCCGGTGGCTTGTCCGAAGGTTTCACCAGAGCTGCCAAATTCAGTCGCCCGTCCTTGAGGTAGCGCGCGTGGACCCACAGGCCCTCGCCCTCAGCGAAGGTGATGTGCAGCGTCTTGTGTAGCAACGCCAACAGGCGGTAGTGCGCCTCCACCCGGTGCGCCCGGGCCACCGGCTGCCCCTCGACGTCGTCCAGCGCGACATCCTCCACCACCAGGGAGTGGAGCAGGTCGCCACGCAACCTGCCAATGGTCAGCTTGCCGTTGAGTTGCTTCTGCACGATGGGCACGATTACAGCGAGCAGCTTCGACCGCGCCCAGTCGGTGTGGCCCAGCGTGAAGAGGGCCAGCGCCACCAACCCGACGAGACCGGCCCCCCCCACCCCCAGCCACAGGGCCACCCGGCCCACGATGTGCAGGACACGCCGCATCAGAACGCCTCCCCGATAGAGATGTGATAGGCGATGCGATCCCCGGGGTCCGGGTTTGTCGGGATCTTTCCCACGTTCTCGGTCAGCCCGCCGGGGGGTCCATCCAGCCGATTCAGCCGCACCCCCAGGTCGAAGCGCAGCGTCCCGATGATGGTCTTGTAGCGCAGCCCGCCGCCCACGGCGTAATTCAGGTTGGTGAAGTCGATGCCCTGGTTGGTCACGTCGCCCAGGTCGAGGAAGGTGGCGGCGCCAAGCCAGAAGCCGAAGAGCCGGACCAGATTCACTCGCGCCTCCACCTGTCCGAGGAACATCTCCTCGCCCCCGACGGGGATTTGCAGGGTGTCCCGGCACACCGTGTTGGTCGTCGTCGGCGGCTTCTGCCCCAGGGGGCCCCCGATGTGGATCGGCGCGCTCTGCACGCAGGTGATGAGCTGCGGCGAAAGCCGGTTGTAGTTGAAGCCACGGTGAGAATCGGGCCCGCCCAGATAGAAGCGGCGGGTGATCGGACTGCTATCGCTGTGGACGAACATCTTGCCGTAGAGCACCCTGGCGGCCAGGACCACCCGGCCCCCCAGCGGCAGGTAGCCACGCAATTCGGGCACGATCTTCTCATACGTGAAGGCACCCCCGGCGTAGACCCCGCCCTCTTCCAGGGTGACGCCGAGGTAGCCGCCCCGGGTCGCATCCACGGACGCATCCCGCAGGTCGAGCGAGAAGTCCTCCTGCCACCAGCCCAGCCGGTAGTCCTGCCCTTTGAGCAGGCTCAGGTCCAGCGTGCCCAGAAGTGCCCGCTGTGTCGGGTCGGGGTTGGTAAAATTGGGGTCGACGTCGAAGAAACCGAGGTACTGGAAGTTGTAGGACAACCCCAGGTGGATGCGGTCCCGCCACAGCGGCCGGCGCAGGGCCAGTTGCGTCCGTGGGCCGTGGTAATGGTAGCCGTACTCGATGCCCAGGTCGTAACCCACCGTCCACTTGAACTCGGCGTAACGCCACAACACGTCGGGCTGGGTGAACACCCCCTCGGCGATCAGGGTGGGGCCCTGGTCCACGATGTTCCAGAAGGCGGGCAGGGCGGTGTAGCCCGGCTGGACGCTGAAGCGCAGGGTGCGCAGCCCCCCGAAGAAGTTGCGCTGGGTGTAGATCCCGACGACGTGAACGTCGGTGCGCTGCGATTCGAAGCCGAGACCGGCGCCCAGCCGCAGCTCGCGGAGCTTGGTCTCGTTCACGGTGATCTTCACGTCGGCCACATCGGGGTGCGCCGGGTCGTGGACCAGGTCCGGCCGCACGGATGAAAAGAGTCCCAGGTTGTAAAGCTTGCCCCGGGCATCGTCCAGCGCCACCGGGCGGTAGGGCTCGCCGCGGATGATGCCGGACTGGCGGATGACGTCCTTGGGGCTGACCACCCGGGTCCCCTCGACTCGCACGTCGCCAAAGGTTACCAGTGGGCCGGGGTTGATGGTGTAGTGGAGGGTGGCCAGGCGGGCGTCGCGGTTGATGTCCGCCACCCCCTTCACCTCGGCCCAGGCGTGGCCCCGCTCCTGCAAGTCGGCGGCCAGGGCGGCCTTGCTGTCCAGGTAGTTCTTCTCGTTGTACACGTCCCCGCGCTTCACCCGCAGACGGCCCAGCAGCTTCTTTCCGGGATCTCCCAGTGTGTCCAGGCCGCTGACGCTCACCTCGTCGATGTGGGTGGCCGGCCCTTCATCCACCTTGATGTCCAGGTCCAGCGATCGCTTGCCCCGGTTCTTGAGGTTGGTGGCCAGGATGCGGGCGTTCAGGTAGCCGTGTTCATTATAGTACGCTACGATGCGCTTCTCGTCCGTCTTCATGCTGAAGACGTCCAGGTACTGCTTGCTGGCGAAAGGGAACCACGAGGTCTGCTGGATCACCAGCTTGCTCCGCAGGTCCTTTTCATTTATCGACTGCGATTTCACCCCGATGAAGTTGATCTTGTGGATCCACCGCTGGTTCGCGCTGCCGCAGCCGCTTCCCAGGAGGGCGACCGCCAAGAGGGCTGCGCCGCGACCCATCCGCCGACTTCTCGATTCCGTCACCTGGCCAATATGGGTAGGTCCACCGCGCCGAGCAAGGAAGGCCGCAACCTGGGGCCAGGCCCGCTACTGGGTCGGCACTCGGATCAGCCGCTGGATGGCCTCGGCATAGGCCTGCTCGGTGATGACCCCGGCGTCCACCAGCGTCGTGACCAGTGCCCGCAGGCGCAGTTCGATCGGGGCGTCGTCGTCGATACGGGTCAGCGGCTGGGTAACCATGTCCGCGGGCTTGCGCAGGCCGCCCGAGGGGCCCCTTACAATCGGCACCCCGGCTGGGGGCGTACGCTGGTTCGTCCCCTGGCCCTGGCCCTGGCCCTGGCCCTGGCCTCGGCCCTGCCCCGCCAGCGATGAGGGCAACTGGGTGAGCGCCCCGCGATAGCGCTGCCGGATCGCCATCGCCAGCGCCGATGCCGGAGAAATGACCGGGTCGATGCTGTGCCCGGTCAAGCGTTGCAGGTCGTCCCGGGCCTCCCGGTCCAGGGGATCGGCCATGGCCACCCGCAGCACCCCGGTGCCCCCTGGCTGGTCCAGATGCAACCCCAGCGGCAGCACCCGGTAGCGCTCGGCCAGGTCGTAGGGGATCAGCCGCAGCACCTCCTCCTCGATGAGGAGGTTCCCTGGAGTCACCACCGGCAGCTTCAGCCGCCGGGACAGCACGGAAAGGAGCTGGTCCTCGCTGACGTGCTCCTCCTCCAGCAGGACCACCACGATGGACATGCGCTCGCGCTTCGCCAGCCGGCGCACGGCACGCAATACTCCCTCAGTGAGCAGCCGCTCTTCCAGCAGCACATCGCCGAGATCTCGCCGCAGTGACGCGGTCACGCTGACGCTGATCTATGATGCCTGACGTACATCGGGCCTTCCGGGTGGGCGTTACAGGAATCGAACCTGTGGCCTTTGGCTTCGGAGGCCAACGCTCTATCCAGCTGAGCTAAACGCCCGAGAGGAGAAGATTTGTACACGCCCCCAAGACAGAAGGGCAAGCGAAAAAGGGCCCGCCGGGGGAAAATCGACCGACCCTCAGGGTGAAACGGTCCATCGGGCGGGTCCTTGATCCGCCGGGGCGGCATGGCTAGGATACCCGGTGCCCATGCGCCTCGACCAGCGGGGAGGCCCGCCGGCAGGGCGGGTCTCGTTGTCCTTTCTGCTGCTGGCTGGTCTGGCCTTTCTGGCCTACCTGATTTGGCCCGCGCCAGGCGCCTTCCTGCAGGGGCTGCCGCTGGGGCCGCTTTCCCTGGCTCTGGTCTGCGGGGTCTTCCCGCTCTATTGTTTGCTGCCTGGCGGGTTTCTGCTGCCTCGCGGGTCTCTGGCGCTGGCGTTCGCCCTGTGCCTGGGCAAGCTGGTCCTCTCGCTCCTGCTGGTGCAGCACGGCCTGGTCGCCCGCTATCAATCTACGCTCGACGGGGCCGCCGACCCGGTCGCCGACGTCCGGCTCGACACCCGTTTCGATCTCCACGACCACGACTTTCCCCTCCATTTCTTCAACGACGCCACCCGCTACGACTTCCACCGCCCCGGCGAGCCCCGCCGCGACCTCTTGCCCTTCTCGGTGCGCTGGGACGGCTGGCTCAACATCCGTCGCGTCGGCCGCCACACCTTTTACCTCAGCTCCTTCACCGCCGCCTCGCTGGCCCTGGATGGGCACACCGTCCTGCTCAAGCCCCCGACCGGCGGCGAGGAGCAGGTCACCGCGGAGCTTTACCTGTCCCCCGGGATGCACCCCCTGGCCCTCACCTATGAGGCCCCCTATGGCGCCCCACGCCGCCTTTCCGCCGGCATGCTCCGCCACGGCAGGCAGACTCCGTTCTCGCCGGAGCGCCTGTCCCCGCGGCCCTATACCCGGGCCCAGCGTCTGTGCTCGCGGATCGCCAGGGTGCTGCTCTGCGCCCTGGACCTGATCTATCTGGTCCTGGTCCTCCGGCCTTTGGCCGCTTTCCTCCGCACCCGACCCCGCAGTCAGACCGATCCGCCCCTTTTTTCCCGCCTCGCCCTTAGGCCCCACCACGCGCTCCTCTTGCTCCTTGGCTGCACCGCCGCCGCCGCCGGCCAGATCCTCTTCCGCGACCTGCGCGGCCGCTGCCTTTCCCTCAGTGGCGGCGACGATTGGTTCACCTACGAGAGCTTCGCCCGCGACATCCTGCGCCACGGCCCCCTCATGCTCCTCGGCGCCACGTCGGGCCACGCCGCCCCCTTCCACTATCAGCCTTTGTACCCCTACTTTCTCGCCCTGTGCCATGTCCTCTTCGGCGAGGACCTTGCCGGCATCCTCGGCCTCCAGGTCGCTTCCCTGGTTTTTGTCGGCATCCTGCTCTACCTCACCAGCGAGGCCTTGTGGGGCAAGAAGGAGGCCGCCTTTACCCTCCTCCTGTGGCTGGCGTCGCTGCCCCTGTCGTCCGAGTACATCGTCCTGTCCGTGCGTCTGCTCAGCGAGAACCTGGCATTCTTCCTCTTTCCCCTCTCTGCGCTGCTTTTCATCCGCCTTTTCCAGCGCCCCGATCCTTCGATTGCCCTGTCTCTCGCAGCCGGGGGCACTTTCGGCCTCACCGTCCTCTGCCGCACCGTCACCCTCCCCGCCGGGCCTCTGCTGCTCCTTCTTGGGCACTGCGCCCTGCGTCGCCACGGGGTCCTCGCCGGCCGCGCTCGCACCGTCCTTTGTCTCTGCTCCGTGTCGTTTCTCCTTGTCGCCACCCTCCCCGGCGTCCGCAACCTCCTGGCCACGGGCACCCCCATCTTCCTGCCCCAGAGCGGCAGCTACAATCTGCTGCTGCGCAATCCCCCCCCGGCGGATCTCGATCCCGCGGCCCTCTCGCAGAGTCTCCTGTGCCGGATTCCCCGTCTTTCCGCCTCGTCCTGCACCCTCCTTGGCTACGCCCTCACCCGGCCGGCGCGCTTCTTCGGCGGCCTGCTCAAAAAGGGGCTCTTCACCCTGGGGCTGCGTCGGGAAGCCAGCTTGCCTGCCCCCTTTTACCCGATGCCGGCCTGCTTTGCCTTGCTGTGGATCGCCCTGCTTCACTTCCTGGCCTCGGGCGGCCTGAAGAAGGTCCCGGGCGGCGCCGTCCTTTTGACCTTCGCCGCCGTGCAGCTCGCGGTCATGCCCTTCTTTGCCCCGACCCATCAGTATGGCAACCGGTTGATGCTGCCCCTGTACCTGGCCCTCTTTCCCTTCGGAGGACGGCTGCTGCGCCTGCTTCTCGTCTCATGGCCCGGGCCCTTTACCCCTCAGTTCGCCAGCAAGAACTGCCCGCCGGACAGGACCACCCCGTTGCTCTCACAGAGCCGCAGCAGGGACTGCGAATTGTCATAGTCCAGCTCGCGGTAGGCCTCTTTCACGCTGGTCAGATCTCGCAGCTTGCAGGCGGCGGTGCCAATGACCAGCCAGGCCGGACGGCGGCTGCTCGAAAGCCGGGTCAGGGGCCGAGCCTCCTCGATGGCCTTTCTCGGGTTGCCGCCGCTCAGAAAGGATTGCGCCTGTCGCAGGACGCGGTAGCTCTCCTCATCGCTCAGCCGCGCAGGCGGGGCGACCCCCGGCGCGGGCCTGGGGGGCGGCGGTAAGGTGGGCGCCGCGGTCACCGCCACCGGTGTTGGCACGGGGACCGGCGCCACCGTCACCGCGACCACCGTCACGGGGGCCGGCGGTGGCGTGAAGGCCGGTGGCGATGGGGCCGGCCAGGTCGCCCCCTCCGCCGAAAGCGCCACCCCCGAAAGCCGCGGCAGCGCCACCGGGACCGGGACCTCTTCGTCCTCGTCCTCCTCGCCGCCGCACGCCTGCGTCCGCGCTCGCAGCGCCGCCGAATAGCGTGCCTCGATGGCCAGCACCAGATCGATCTGCTCCCGCGCCTCCTTGCATCGGCCGCCGGCTCGCGCCCCCTGCGCCCGCAAAAGGTGCGCCGCCGCGAAATGCGGGAACGCCTTCTCGTAGGCCTCCTTCAGGTGCATCCGTGCCGGCGAGTCCGCAGGCAGGCGTTGGTAGGCCCGCATCGCCTCATCGAAGTCCTTGCGTCCCACCGACGCTCCGAAGCGATCCGCATCCTCCCGGGCACCACGCTCGCGCAAGGCCTGCTGCTTTCGCGCCATGGCCAGGTCCAGCGTCCGCTGCGACACCCCGCCCATCGCCAGCACCCGCTCGGCCTTGGCCAGCATGTCCTCGAAGTGCCGCTCCCGCAGGTCGGCGTCTGCGCCCAGCAAAAGCAGCGCCGCCTCGCCATCGTGGTTCTCCTGCGGCGGGGCCGGGGTCGGGGGGGGTCGGACGAGACGCGCCAGGGCCTGCCACTCCGACGGCGGCACCCTCCTCGCCGCCACGGCGATCCCCAGCACCGCCAGCAGCAGCACCACCAGAAGCGGCCCCCGATGCCGCGGCACCCGGTCCAGCCTGCCGCCCAGGTCCTGCGCCACCTCGTCGTGGTCCGTTTCCAGCGCCGGCCCCTCTGAAAGCCCGACGTACATCGACGGAGACACCGGCAACGCCTGATCCATCCGCGTCGCGGCGACCGGCTCCGGCTGCATTACCAAAGCCTCCAGCCGCTCCAACTCCTGCGCCACCTCGGCCATGGCCGGCCGTTCCCCGGGTTGCTTGCGCAGCAGGTGGTGCGCCAGCGCCGCCACCTGAGGGGCCACCTGCGGCGCCAGGTCCCGCAAAGGCCGCGGCGGCTGGTTGATCTGCATGACGATCAGGTCCCCCACCCCCTCCGCCTCGAAGGGGCAGCGACCCGAGAGCATCTGGTAGAGCAGCACCCCCAGGGAGTACACGTCCGCCCGGTCCCCGACCCCACCCACGCCGCGGCACTGCTCCGGCGCCATGTAGCGCGGCGTGCCCATCACCATGCCGGTGCGGGTGCGCAACTGCGACGGGTCCTG
This sequence comes from Polyangia bacterium, assembly GCA_038231615.1. Classification (GTDB taxonomy): domain Bacteria; phylum Myxococcota_A; class Polyangia; order Palsa-1104; family JAEUJZ01; genus JBBRLA01. The sequence goes on from JBBRLA010000006.1 coordinate 25,731, forward strand.
CGTCTCGGCCAGCACCTTGGAGAGCCCGAAGTCCAGCACCTTGGTCCGCTCGCCGCCCTTGACGTCGGGATCGGCGACGATCATCACGTTCTCCGGCTTCAAGTCACGGTGGATCACCCCCTTCTTGTGGGCCGCGGCCAGCGCCGAGGCGATTTGCCGGCACAGGCGCAGGGCCTCGGGCTGCGGGCACCGCGGCCGGCGCAGGAGCCGCGCCGCCAGCGTCTCCCCCGACAGGTACTCCATGACGATGTACACCGTCCCGTCGGCAAGCTGCCCCAGCCCGTAGGTGCTCACGATGCCCGGGTGCTTGACGATGTTGACCGCCCGGGCCTCGTTGAAGAAGCGCGACACCATGTCCTTGTCCCGGGAAAACGCCGGCAGAAGGACCTTCAGCGCCGCCTGCCGCCCGAGCTGCTCGTGCATCGCCTCGTAGACCGCGCCCATGCCCCCGCGGCCGATCTCCCGCACCACCCGGTGGCCGTCGATGCGCTGCCCCAGCAGGGCATCGGTGGGCGCGGGCGTGCTGTGGATGTCCAAGGCCAAGCGGCGGGCTCCTCTTGCGGGCCGGTGGTGTCCGGCAGACGGGACCGACCGGCTTACATCTTACCGCGAATCGCCCTCTTTTCGCCAGCGGGATGGCGGATCGCGACCGCGCCCTTGCAAGCCCGGCGGCCCGGCTTATACGTATCGCCACCTTGGAATCATTCACCGCCAGCTATCAAGAACCCCGACAGGGACCCCCGGCCGATTTGTCAACCGAGTTAAAGGCTGACCGCGGCGACCGCCTTGCCGGCGATCTCGCCACCGGGTCGGGCATTGTCGAGGGCGACGTCAATCTCGACCTCAACCTCAATCTTATTGCGGACCTGTGCCTGGCCGTCACCGAGGAGGGCATCCGGTCCCGCGCCCGCGCCTCCGAGGCCCTGCGCCGCGGCCTGGCCCTCAGCGTGGTCGAACTGGCCGCCATCGGCGGCGAGGTGACCAGCATCGAGAGCTTCGTTCGCAGCCACCTGGAGCGGATCTCCGAGATCATCGAGCTGATGGAGGAGCAGCACCTCTTGCTTTCCAGCCACCTTCAGAACAACCAACGCTTCGACGGGTGGGTCCGCGCCGGCCTGTACCGCCAGATCCAGGCCACCGACCGGTCCCTCAGCGCCGTCCAGCAGATCGACGGCTTCGTCGAGCAGATCGCCCGCCTGGCCGACACCTTGAACATCCTCACCATCAACGGCCACACCCGGTCCACCCGCCTGGGCAAGGACGGCGCCGTGTTCACCGTCATCTCCCGCCGCCTCCAGGAGCTGAGCGGCGAAGTCCGCGACGCCAACTCGGCCATCGCCGGGGTCTCCGCCCGCCTGAAGGAGACCCTGCCCCAGATGGCCCACACTTCTCGCGACCTGGCCCAGCTCCTCGACCGCTTCTCCGGCGAGCAGACCGCCCGCGTCGCCGGCTTTCAGCGCCAGACTGGCGAGCGCGAGGGCTGGGTGCGCGACGCCCTTCATCGGGCCCGCCGCCGCGCCGAGTCGATCCACAACGCCGCCCGGCGCATCAGCGACTACCTGCGCTTCCAGCCCCTGATGGCGCGGGAGCTGGCCGGCATCGGGCCGATCCTGGATTCCGCCTGGGCCGCCGAGCCGGGCGATGCCGCATCAGACGACGACATTCAGGCCGGCACCCAGATGCAGGCCCTGGCCGATTCGGTCTCCGCCGGGATTGCGCAGGCCGGCATCGCAGTGGCCAACGTGGTCCACCGCGCCATCCGTCTTAGCGAGGGCGAGATCATCGGCGCCTCCCAGACCCTGGCGGTCATTCGCGGCGAGGCGCGGGAGCACATCCAGGAGCTGGGCGACATCATCGACCGCCTGCAAAACCACTGGCGCGACGATACCGAGAAGCGACTCGACCACCACGGGCTCCTGGGCCCCGGCGCTGCCACCCAGCTCCGTACGCAGTGCGAGTCGGCCGATCGGGCGCTCTTGCTGACCGGAGAGATCGCCGCCATGGTTCACACCATCGCCAAGATCTCCATGGCCGTGCGCATCCTCACGCTCAACGGCCAGATCGAGTCCTCCAAGATGGGCCAGGCCGGAGACGCCTTCGCCGCCCTTTCCCAGCAGCTCCGCGACCTGAATGCCGAGGTCCGCTCCGCCAGCACCGCCATCGCCGACCTGGCCGCCCGCCTGACCGACTCCGTCCCGGCGATTGCCGAAAGCACCCGGGAGGTCCTTCACCTGACCCAGCGCTATGACGACGATCACCGTTCTCAGGTGGCGGAGTTCCGCCGGCTCTGCGAGCGCAACCAGCACCGCATGATGAACGCCATGGTCGATACCCGCGACTGGGGAGTGCGCATCCTCGACAGCACCGGCGACATCCTGCGCAGCCTCCAGTTCCAGGACCGCATGGCCCAGGACCTGCGCGACATCGAGTGGATCGTCCGCGAGTCCGAGCGCATCCTGGCCGCGCTCTTCCAGGCCATGGCCTCAGGGCGTGCGGGCACGAACGTCTCTGCGGCGCTGGCCGAGGCCCGCCAGCATACGGGCCACCTCACCCCGCGTCTGGGGCAGCGCGCCGACCACCCGGACCTTTCGACCTACCATGCCGGGGACGTCATCTTCTGACCGCCTTGACGGCGCCCGCGGTCACAGAGTAAACCGACGCCAGCGACAATGCCTGCGACAACCCAAGCGACAACCGCGCCCCCGATCCTCATCCGTGGCGGGCGGATCATCGACCCCGCGAATGGTCACGACGGGACGGCGGACCTGCTGATCGTCGAGGGGCGGGTGGCGGCCCTGGGCCAGGGGCTGGGGCTTGGCGACGACCCGCTTCCGCAGGGCACGCAGGTGATCCCGGCCGCCGGGCTGGTGGTGGCCCCGGGGTTCATCGACCTGCACGTCCATCTGCGCGAGCCGGGCCACGAGTACAAGGAGGACATTGCGTCGGGGACGCGGGCGGCGGCGGCGGGAGGGTTTACCTCGATCTGCTGCATGCCCAACACCCAGCCGGTCAATGACTGCCGGGCGGTGACCGACCTGATTCGCCGGCGGGCGGCCGAGGTCGGCGTGGTGCGGGTGTATCCCATCGGGGCCATATCCAAAGGGCTTTTGGGCCGGGGCCTCAGCGAGATGGCCGAGATGCAGGAGGCCGGCATCGTCGCCGTTTCCGACGACGGGCGCCCGGTGATGAACGGCGAACTGATGCGCCGGGCGCTGGAGTATGCCCGCATGCTGGGCCTGGTGGTGGTGCAGCACGCCGAGGACCTGGACCTTTCGCAGGGTGGGGTGATGAACGAGGGGGCCGCCGCGACCCGGGCGGGGCTGCGTGGGCAGCCGGCCTGCGCCGAGTCGGTGATGGTAGTGCGGGACATCGAACTCTGCGAGTGGACCGGGGCGCGCTATCACGTGGCGCACATCTCGACGGCGGCGTCGCTGCGGGCGGTGCGGGCGGCCAAGGCCCGTGGTTTGCCGGTGACCTGCGAGGTCACCCCGCACCACCTGACGCTGATCGACTGCGCTTGCTGCGGCTACGACACCCACACCAAGGTCGCGCCGCCGCTGCGCACCGAGGCCGACGTGGCCGCCCTTCTGGAGGGGCTGGCCGACGGCACCATCGACTGCGTGGCCACCGACCACGCGCCCCACGCCACCCAGGAGAAAGAGCTGGAATTCGACAACGCCGCCTTCGGGATGATCGGCTTGGAGACGGCGCTGCCGCTGCTCCTGCGCCTGGTGGATCGGGGGGTGCTGTCCCTGCCGGCGCTCATCGGGCAGCTTACCTCGCGACCTGCGGCGATCTTCGGGCTGCCCGGGGGCTCGCTGGGGGTGGGTGCGGCGGCCGACGTGGTGGTCTTCGACCCTGGGCGGTGCTGGAAAGTCGAGCCGGGCGGTATCCGCTCAAAGAGCCGCAACACCCCCTTTGCCGGCTGGGAGATGCGCGGCCGGGCGGTGCTGACAATTTGCGGCGGCAAAGTGGTGCATCGGGAGGACGACGACGGGAGTGAAGGTGCTCGATGGGGCGGAGTGCCGGCTGGTGGCGGGACGCACGACGGGCGACCGGGGGTAGGATCGTGAGTCCGCCCATCGATGAACCGCAGCGCTTCGCGATTGCCCGGCTGGCGCTTGCGGACGGCAGCGTGCTGACCGGCGCGGCCTTCGGGGCCCTTCGCGACGCCACCGGGGAGGCCGTGTTCAACACCGCGCTCTCCGGCTATGAAGAAGTGTTGACCGATCCGAGCTACCGCGGGCAACTGGTGGTGATGACCGCTCCGCAGATCGGGAACGTCGGGTGGAACCTGCAAGACCTGGAGTCCCAGGGGCCGCGGGCGGCGGGCTTTGTAGTGCGGGAACTTTCGCCGGTGCGCTCGAACTGGCGCAGCACCGCGACCCTTTCCGAGGCGATGGCGGCGGCCGGGGTGCCGGGGATCGCCGGGGTGGATACGCGCACGCTGACCCGCATCCTGCGGGAAAAGGGGGCGCTCTCGGCGGTGCTCTCGGTGGCAGCGCCCGGAGACCGCAGCGATGAGGAACTGGTACAGGACGCGCGGGCCTTCGGCGGCATGAGCGGACGGGACCTGGTTAGCGAGGTGACCTGCTCGGCGCCGTATTCGTGGAGCGAAGAGACACCCGATCTGTCCCGGGCGGCAGGGCAGGGGGCGGCAGGGCAGGGGGCGGCGGTGAAGGAGCGGGGGCATGTGGTGGTCTACGACTACGGGGTCAAGCGGAACATCCTGCGGCAGCTTCGGGATACGGGGTTTCGCGTGACCGTGGTGCCGGCGCGGTTCCCCGCGGCAGAGGCCCTGCGGCTTTCGCCCGACGCCGTCGTGCTGTCCAACGGGCCGGGCGATCCGGCAGCGCTGCCCATCGAGGTGGCCGGGGTGCGGGCGCTGCTGGACAGCGGCGTGCCCATTTTGGGAATTTGCCTGGGGCACCAGCTCCTGGCGTTGGCGCTTTTTGGGACGACTTATAAGCTGAAGTTCGGGCATCACGGGATCAACCACCCGGTGAAGGACCTGCGCACCGGGAAGGTGGAGATCACTTCCCAGAACCACGGCTTCGCGGTGGACCTGGCATCGCTGGCCGGGAAAGCGGTGCTGACCCACGTGAACCTCAACGACAACACGGTGGAGGGCATGGAACTGAAAGGGCAGCCGGTCTTCAGCGTGCAATATCACCCCGAGGCGGTGCCGGGCCCGCATGATTCGAGCTACCTTTTTGCCCGGCTGGCCGAGCGGATCGCGGGGGCATAGACCATGCGTTGGAGCACATTCGACACGCTGATCGCGGCCACGACCCAGGACGAGGCGGACATCCTGTTGGCCCGCGAGGAGTGGGCCGGGCTTTCGGGCAAGGTGCATTCGGATCACGAACTGTATGGCGAGCGCAGCGACGCCTTTGTCGAGTGGTACCTGCTGGAGCGGGTGCGGGCCGGGGGCACGGTGGCCATCGAGGAGTACGCGGCCTCGGCGACGCTTTCGGAGGAGGCCCGGTCGCTGGTGCTGGCGCTCTCGCGGTCCTACCGCAGCCTGTTTCAGGCGCGGCGGCTGCGGGAGGGCGGGTTGCTGGTGGACGATCTAATCGGCGGCGGGGTATTTGACGTAGATGAGCGGCGGCGCCTGCACGGAGTGGCGGTGTCGGACATCTTCGAGGCGCGGCTCCTGCCGGACCTGGACGCACCCGAGCGGGTGGTCTTCTCCCGCACGCTGCTTTTCCACCCCCGCGAGGCGAGCAAGCAGGTGCTGGCCCACGCGCAAGCGGCGCAGCGGGCAGGGGAGACACGGGCCAGCGTACTCTTTCGCCTTCAGCGCCTGCGCCTGCGCTGCACGGCCTACAAGCACGTCCCCGCGGCGCGCATCTACGCCCAAAACGACGCGCCACCGTAGCGTTCGTCCCGTGGAGCCAGCGCCGGCTTACGGGCCCTCTGCTACTTCGGGCCCGTTTTTGGGACGTATTTGTCGAGGAACCGATAGGTGTCGCGCCAGCAGCGCTTGGCGTTGTCCCGCCACACCAGGGCATGGAAGGCGTGGACTTCGCCGGGGTAGTAGCGCGCCTCGCAGGGGACGCCCAGGCGCAAGAGGGCCGCCTCCAGGCGGCGGCTGTCGTCCAGGAGGGGATCTTTGGTGCCCACCGGGACGAAGAACGGGGGCAAGGGACGATCGGGCAGATCCCCGCGTTCCAACAGGACCAGCGGGTCGGCCAGATCGTGAGACGGCCCCACGCTTCCATCGCCCAACCAGGGGAGGTAGGCGCTGGTCACTTCCATCAGGCGGTCGGCGATCCACGCGGGCATGCGCTTGCGCTTGTGGAACCGGTCGGTCTGACTGACCTGAAGGATGCCGCAGGCCGGGAGGACGGCTACGGGGTGCACGGGGGAGTCGAAGACTTGCCTGGCGAAGGGCTCGGGGCGGGCATAGCTGGAACACAGCGCCAGGGAGGTCACCAGGTTGGCCCCGGCGGACTCGCCCGCGAGGATCAGGCGCTGGGGATCGCCGCCGTACTTCGCGGCGTTCTCGACGACGAAGGTATAGGCGTCGGCGGCGTCCTTCAGGGCGGCGGGAAAGGGATGGGCTGGAGAAAGCCGATAGTTGATGTTGAAGACCACGTAGCCGCGACGGGCGAAGGCCAGGCCCATCACCCAGTGGGTGTCCTTGGACAGGATGCGGAAGCTGCCGCCGTGGATGTAGAGGACGACGGGACATGGGGGCTGTCCCGCTTCCTGGGCCTTGCTGGGGCGGTACACATCCAGGGTGTGGACGACGTCGCCGGTGTCGCGGTAGGGGATGTCGCGGAGCACCTCGACGCCGTGGTGCTTCGGGCTGGCATGGGGATGCAAACGCCCGATTCGCGCCAGGCCGTGCAGGCCGTGGTGGAAGATCAGGGAGCCGGCGCGCTGGCGCAGTCGCACGCGGAGGTCTCGCAGAGCGCGCCCGATCGCGAAGCGCCACGAGCGCCGCGGTTCATCGACGAGACCGGGCGCCAAGCGCCGCAGGTGCCGCGGTCCATCGATCATGCGCGCTCCTTGCCGAGCCAGGTGATGTCGAGCGGCTCCATATCGATTCCGGGGGCGGCGATGACTTGTTCGTCCTCGGGGAATAGATCGAGCATGTTGTCCTCGAAGTTGACGTGGTCGTTCGCGGTGAGCCAGACTCCCTTGGCCGGGCGTTCCGCGGTGAGGCGCAGGCGGTCTCCCGGGAGCCGCTCGACGTGCAGGCCGGGGTCGGGCAGGGCGAGGTCGCGGAAGGGCTCGGGCCATAGGGAGGCGCGGGCGGCGACATCGGTACCGACAAGGAGCCGGGCGGCGTAGACCACGCGCCCGGGCTCGGCAGGAAGGGTGTGAAGCTCGGTGGACTGGTTGGGGGGAAGGGTAACCCGGCGGCTGATGACACGCGGGGGGGTGGCGGGATTGTCGATGAACGGCGCTCCGCTGTGCTGCGCGCTGTCGAGACAGTAGAGGGTGATTCGCAGCTCGGCGGAGACCTCGCGCAGGCTGCCGTTCACCGCCCATATGCAGATGTCGGCTTCGGCCGTTGCGTCCCCTCGGGCCATGCCGACCATCAGCGGGGCGAGTTCGCGCTTGATGGAATAATAGGCCGGCTTCTTGCGCAGCGCATAGTCGATCACCGCCCAACTCACCACCGGCCAGCAGTCGTTTAGTTGCCACACCAGCGCCCCGGCGATGGCCCGCTTGCCGGGCCCGCCGAAGCCGCGGCGGAAGCCCCGGTAGGCATGACCCAGCGCCTCGGCCTGCACGAACTGGCTGGCGTAGATGTAGCCGGCAAGGTCGGTGGGCACCGGGAGGTTGCGTTCCACATAGGTCAGCAGGCGGAAGGGGCCGGCGGTGGCCTTGTTGTGCAAAAGCAGGGTCAGGCTCTGGAGGTTGCGCTCGGCCTCGGTAGTAAAGGAGGCCACCGTGGGCAGGGCGGGGAAACCCTGCATGCCGAACTCGCTGACGAAGCGCCCAGAGAAGCGAATGTAGTGTTGGTAGTCAGCCATCTGCCCGTGCCAGACATCCCAGGTGTGGCGGTC
>JBBRLA010000007.1:0-32759 GCA_038231615.1 Polyangia bacterium
AGGCCATCAATGGCCTGGGGCGCCAGGCCGGGCAGAGCAAGCGCCTCCGGGTGATCACTCCCTTTCGCTTGGTGATGACGATCATCGCGGCCTTGGCCGGTCGGAGAGTCGAATCCTTGGCTGCCCAAGCATTGACCCATTCGGCGTTGCCTCACGCTGCGCCGGCTCCGTCGCAGCGCCGGACTGCTCCAGACCCTCGTGCTTTTCGGCAGCATCAACTGGGCACCCAATTACGGCCTTGCCAGCAACAGCAAGGACGACGTCTCCCTGGCGACCGGGCAGGAATTGGACAAAAAGAAGCAGCTGGATGGGATGACCACCCCCGCACGGATCAGCTATGTCAAAGAACTGATTGACGGCTGGGTCGCCTCGGATGAGCAGGATCTCGTGATGCGAATCTTCGAGACGGCAGCCCCGAGCGAGCGACCCGTCATCTACAAAGGCGTCGAGAATCACGATTGGACCGGAGAATTCAAACACGGCGTGTTTACCCGGGACGACGACCTGTGGGATGCTCTGAACAAGGCGCGACTGAACCGGCTGAAGGATCTTATCAATGCGGGCCGCTAGCCTGACCTATCTCTTGCTTGTCGCGGGGTGCAGCATGTCGGGACCATCTGGTGCAATTGGACTGAAGTGGGGCGAAAACGTCATACAGGCGGCACCCCGAGCCGGGCTCGTGTGCCAGGACTGGGACCCGTGGCCAGGACTTGAAGGCTTCGAGGTGTGCTACGAACGGGATCATCCGGTTTCCGTGCTCGGCGAAAAGGCAAATGTGGACCTGATTCGTCAGGGTCCAGCCCTTGAAGGTGTTCAGCTCATCTTTAAAGATTGTGCGGAACGATGGGGCAAGGTACACGACGCCGTGATCAGGGAATTCGGCCTGGGAAGTGACGCGAGCGAGACGCCCTATCAGGTCTTTCGCGATGGCTCATTGGTGCGCGTGGAGCGGGACTTGCCCCAGAACCTGTGCCGCGTCATGGCGGCTGGCCCGAGTCTGGGCAAGGTCTACAAGGGGTATCTGCTCAAGCAAGGCATCCAGGGACTCTCAGGGGCAATGCGCCCCCATTAGACGTCCACTTGGAGGTCTCGGATGCGACTGACCCTGCTGCTTGTCGTGCTGGTCCCCTTCCTTGTCTGGTCGACGGGGATCGCGGTCCATGAGGGCTACTTCGGCTTCATCGGGATGGCGATGCGCGAACGTTGGGGCTTGCAGGTGTCGATTGATCTGGCGATCGCCCTGACGCTGTTTGTGGTCTGGATGCTCCCCGATGCGCGCCAGCGCGGGCTGCCCGGGTGGCTTTACCTGATCCTGACGGTGACGTTGGGATCGATCGGGGCGCTTTCGTACCTGGTCCACCGGGAGATCGCGGCGAAGCGGGCGGTGCAGGCGGGGTGACTCGCGGACATATACGCGAGGTAGCCAGCCTGAGATTGGGCTCTCCTCACCACAGGAACGCGCCTACTTCCTTCAGGGAACCCAGGGCAGCGGAACTCAAGTTCCGCACGATTTGCCCCTTTTCGGCAGGAACCAGGTTTCTGCCAGGGCAGCGGAACTCAAGTTCCGCGCGATTTGCCCCTTTTTGCAACCCCATTGCCTGATAGCGGCGGATCTGCCCGTTTCGATGGGGTTCGCCCCTCGCCTGGGCGCCTCCAGGCGTCCCATGGCCCGCACCCCCATAGAGCGATTTTGAAACGGGCTCGCCTGCCCCCTCGATGAAAATCGCTCTATGGGGTCGCGACCCTGGGTGCCATGACCGCCGCCAAAGCGAGGGGCAAATCGCCAAAAGCGGCTCGGAATACGATTTTCCGTCTTCTCACCCCTGCTCAGAGCCGCAGTTGGCAACTTTTGCTCCGTATGGGCCCTGGCGGAACTCAAGTTCCGCGCGATTTGCCCCTGTTCGGGCCCGGCCAGCGGAACTGGCCCGCGCGGTCCAGCCGGGGCGACGGCTACACAGGCCGCGTCAAGGCTGCCGCAGCATGCGGTCTACCGGCTTGCTCAGCTGCTTGAAGATGAAGTCCGGTGCGACGCGGTTCATGAACCGAAGCTGGTTGGCCTGACCGGGACGGATCTCCAGGCGGTCGTGCTCGATGCCGCGCAGCGCCTGTCGCACCAGTTCGTCCACCTTCATGATCGAGACACCCTTCAGGTCCTCGGGTTCCGAGGAACCGGTGAGGAGATCGGTCTGCGTCGCGGGCGGCGCAACCTCGAACACCTGCACCTTGGTATTCTTCAGCTGCACTCGCAGCGACCGGGTATAGGAGTGCAGACCTGCTTTGGCTGCGCAGTAGATCGGCGATGTCGGCAGCGGCACGAACGCCAGCCCCGACGAGACGTTGATGATCGCGGCCTGGGGCCGCTTCTTCAGCCACGGAAGGAACTGCGCCACCATGCGGATGGGCCCCATCAGGTCGATCTCGACCTCGCTGGTCAAGGTTTCGATAGATTCCTCCTCATTATGCAGATTGATGGCTCGCATCACGCCTGCATTGTTGATGATGACGTTCAGGTCGGGGAAATCGCGCGTCACGGTCGCGTGCAGCGACTCGATGTCCTTCACCTGGCTCGCGTCGCTGCGAAAGGTCCTGAGCTCGGGTAGCGCCTGTCGCGCCTTGGCCAGCTTCGCCTCGTCGCGGCCCGTGATGAGGACGATGTTGCCGAGCTTCAAGAGTTCCTTGGCGAACTCAAAGCCGATACCCGCGGTACCGCCCGTGATGAGAATGGTGTTGCCCTTGAGGTTCATCTTCGCTCCGTTGGTTGTGACACGCTGAGAATGGCGACCGGCAGAAAGGTCAGTCGGCCAGAGGGTACCCCATTTCGGGCCCGGCCAGCGGAACTCAAGTTCCGCTTCAGGGCGCCACTCATCCACAAGGCGCACGAACAAGTGCGGCAGGAACTCATGACCGTCTCCGTCTCCTTCGTCATCGCCGGTCTTTTTTGGGCGACAGGCTGGTCAGGAAACCCAGATCCTCGATCCTATTGGGAGGCAAGCGGCCCTTCAATTTCTCCCGGATGGCCTGCGCCCGCCTGAACAGCGGCCCCGCCTTCCCGGGCTTGCCCCGCTTCTGGTAGACCACCGCCAGGTTTTCGAGGCCAGTGGCTACATCGGGGTGGTCCGGCCCCAGTACCTTTTCCCAGACGTGCAGCGCGCGCTTGAGCAACGGCTCCGCCTCCCTATATTTGCCGCGCCGGGCGTAAAGTGTTGCCAGACCGTTGAGGACGGTAGCTACGTGAGGATGGCCGATCTGGAGCAGCCCACTGACGCTGCGCTCGATCGAGGCGCTGCTGACGCACCGGGAGATCCTGCGGCGGGAAGAAGAGGAGCTTGGGCAGGACAGGAAGGGAGAGCATAAAGGCCGGCTCAACGTCCTCGGAGTAGTCGAGGTGTTTCGGGCGAAGCGGATATCGAACGGAAAGTTCATGAACGTGGCGCGCGCCCGGCTGAGTGGTGGCGGCGGCTGACCTTTTATGCCACCATATCTATAAGAGCGGGCTACGATGAAGACAGCAGCGAAACTGAAGCAAGAAATTCTTTCAACTCTCGACGAGTTGCCCCAGGACTCAATGGAGGAGCTGGCCCGATTCATGTCGAGTCTGCGCTCAAAGTCTCTCGATGAAGGCCCTCGACCCCCCTATGTCCCGGTCGCTCTTGGCGGTCTGGGGCAAGATATCCATATCACAGAGGAAGAGTTCGTCGAAGTTCGACGCGAGATGTGGGGTGGCCTCGGTCGCGATAAGCAGTCACCACCAGATTAGCGGCACGAGCTTGGTCTCGTGAATCTTCGCATCCTTGGTAATCAGGGGGAGACTTAACTGCACTGCAGTAGCCAGGATCACCCGATCAGGAAGATCGGGGACCGCTTCTCTGGGTACCTGTCCAACTGCCTCATAGGTTCCCAGATCCAACGGCATCACTTGATAGCTCCCGCCTTGAACCACCAAGAGCGGAATCAGCCCATCCAACAGCGTTTTCGGGATCCGATTCTTCTCTACCAAAAAGCGCATCTCGACGAGACAAATCGAGGGCACGAGGATGCGACATTCACCGCCGTCAGCCCTCCGAAAGCACTCCGCTGCCACCTTTGAAAGAGCCGAATCCTTGACAATGTGCCACAGAAGGGCGTGCGTATCGGTAACGTACTGATCGGGCATCGAGATACCTGAACCTGTCGCCAGGCTGGCGACTCAAGAGTCTGGGTAAAGAGGCAAACTTCAAAGAAAGCTCCGAGGAAACGGACGGATTTGTCCGTGTGCTGCTAGGACGTATAGTCCTTCAATGTAGCCTCGGGGCCTTCCTTGAAGATTGTCTCGAACTCGATCGACAAAGATACGACCCTTGACAAGGGCGTTGCCTCGACTAGATTTGTAGCGATCTCCTCATTGTTTTGCACGAGACACTTGCGGTCGTCCCTCCCAATCCCTCCTCTGGCAAGGAACTCTGGTCTTGGGAGGGGGCGGATGGGCAGCCGTCGCTCTTGGAGCGAATGAGCTACGATATGCGACAGCTCCGCATGTGTGGCATGAGTCTATCGCCCGATTCATGAAAGTCAAGAAAGTAAATAGGAAATTTTTCCATAAACCCGTATACTCCTGGTACGGATAGTTAACTATCCGTCCTGAGAGAACACGTCAACCCGTCCACGGCTGGACACGGGAGCGCTCGGGTCTCTGGGTGGATTGCGGTCACCCCAGCGAGTTCCGATGCGCATCCGGCTCAGGGCCAAGCACGCCGGGACTTCAGCGCCAGACGCAGGGCCTGTAAATCCTCCAGACCCGCCTGGGCCATCTGAACCCGTCGTTCTTCTGTGATGTCCAGGTTGTACGCCTCTGCCAGATCGAGCACCGCGGTACGCAGTTCCTCTTCTGCTTGCTCTGCTCGCTTCTGGGCCTCCAGTGCCCGCGATTCGATGCCAACCATCATCTGGGTCACCCGATCGAAGTACTCCTCATAGTTGGCCAACTCCGATATGCCGCTGAAGAGTCGCAAGCGCTGATTGACGATGCCGAGGTTTAGCCCCAGCACCTGCGAGGCCAACTGCCCGCCCAGCCGGGCCCCCAATTCCTCATACGACCCGCCCGCCTGGGGAAGCCGGTGGCCATGGAGCCGATGGTTCAGCACGTCATAGATGAAGTATTCGCGGACGCCGAACCGTGCGTAGTCCGTGACGTTCTTGACCAGATCCTTGGCGCGGCTGCCCTTGTGCAGCACTTCCAGGATGAAGTCGGGACCTTTGCCCTCGTCGGCGACTACCCAGGCCATGCGCTGATCTTCGTCGGGGTCGGGCTGGGGGGTATCCAGCACCGCCATCAGATCCGGCGTGAAGGCACGTTCACCAGGGTACATCACCGGCAGTTCTTCGGCCACGTAGATGTGCCGTCCAGAGGCCTTGAAGTGCAATACCAACGCCTGCAGGGTGGCACTCTTGGCGCGCCTGTGGGGCTGGCCCTCGGCCATTGCTTGCTGCTCGGTGTTGGAGGCGTCGTAGATCCTCTGAAAGAAGCGCGAGCGCGCCGCCGCCGACATGGCCCTCCAGCGCTCCACGGATGGGGCAATTGGAGCCTCTCCTTCGACGACAGGCGAGACAACCAGAGCCTTCTTGGCGTTCATGGAAGAAGGGTGGATGGCACCCGTACCCGTGTCAAGATCCGCGCCGAGGAGACGCCCGGCAAGGCGCTGGACTCGGCGCTGGCACAGCTTCTTTGCCGGGACTACGCCGCCAAACTGCGCGCACGCGGGGCCAGCCCCATCCAGCAGCTTGCCATCGTCTTTCAAGGAAAACGGGCCTGGGTCCTGGCGGCCCCTTGATTTCGGGCCGCGGGTGTCTACCTCACCGGGCATGGACCAGAACAATGACACCCACGATGCGGCCGACCGCGAGGACTTCAAGCGGCTGGCGGCCGAACTACACGAAGGTCTGCGCCAGCAGCGCTGCCACAGCATCGCCATCTTCCACAATGGCCGGCGCCTGATCGTCATCCGCGACCGCCGGCTCTGGGGCCTGGCCGGCGCGCCGAGCTGCGAGGCGTGGATCGACGACACCTATGGCATCGGCGAACGCCAGGCGCGCAAGTATTTCCGCATCGGCGAGGTCCTGTCCGCGGAGTTCTGCGAGGGCCTGTCGCTGGACATCAACTCCCTGTACCAGATCGCCCAGGCCCCCGTGGAGCTGCGGGACACCCTGAAGGACGTGGGCCAGCAGGAAGGCCTGCCGCCCGGTGCCCTGCGCCAGGGCTGGCATGCCGGGGCCCGGTTGCTAGCGGTACGGGCCTCGCCGGGTGAGCTGGCCGACCCGAACGGGTACTCGCGAAAGGAGACCGAGACCCAGGCCCGGGAGGAGACGGCACAGGTGGCGCGGACGTGGGCCGAGCAGAACGAGGATGAGCCGAAGCTGCGGAAACACCGGGGCCCGGTGACACTCCCTTCCCTGCTCGGGAGCGCGACGCGCGATCTGGGGCGGGTGGTCAAGCAGCTAGCGCGGACGTGGCCCTCGCCGGACCAGGTGCCCGAGGAGGACGCCTGGGCCCTGCTGGCGGCGATCGATCTGGCCACGCCGCGCCTGCGCCAGCTCGTCGCCGGCAGCGCGCTGGATGAAGATGAAGAGGTCGCCGCCGCGAACGTCGTGGCACCGCCCCTGAAGACCGCGCCGGCCTCAAAGACCGTGCAAGCCGCGCCGGCCCCTCAAGCCGCGCCACCCCCGCCACTTCAAGACCCACTACCCTGCGCGACCGCGGTGCCATCGCCCCAAAAGACCACGCCGCCGCCCAGTTTCACCCCGCTGATCGCCGCGATCCACCGGGAGCTGGATCGAGGCGAACAAGATCGGATCGAAAAGGACCTCCAGTTCATCGTCCGCGGTGACCCGCCCGATCCGCACCTCTCGTCGCTCCGGCGGATCTTTCCCTTCCTGGTGCGCGGGTCCGATCCGGTGCCGCGGGTGCTCCTCGAGCAATGGATCGAGCGGCTGGGCCATCCAGACCCCGACCGGCGCGGCAGCTTCGCGCTCTGGTTCCACGAGCGTTCGCGCCTGCGCGGGTTCGGCTCTTGCCTGCGCGCCCTGTGGACCTCCCCCCTCACCCCGCTCATGCGGAGCAAGGTAGAGGAGGCATCCCAGAGAACCCTGCCGACCCGCACGAACCCGCCGCCGGCTGAAGATTCGCCGATCGCCCTTCGATCACGCTTGATCCTTCCGCTCGACGTGCTAGCGTCGCTGCGGCCGGGTCAGTAGGCGGCCGCTTCTTCAACTTCCCGCTTCTCCTTGGATCATCGATCATGAGCAGAAAACGCGTCAAAAAACGTAAACCGGATGCACGCCCCGCCGAGCCGGAGGACGATCCTCCTTCGGAGAACGATCCTCCTTCGGAGGAGAAGCAGGCCAAAGCCCGCGAGAATTTGAAACGCTCGACGGCGGCGCTCCTCTCCAGGGACAAAAACATGATGGACATGATCCTGTGGACGGGTGCATTCCACGAGGTGGATCTGCAGCGCATGCTGCGCGGGCAGCTCATCGGAGGTGGGATGTTCCCACCCTGCGGTCTGTCGCTGCGCGAGAAAATCGACCTGGAAGACCCGCACGGAGACTTCACCGAGCCCCCCGAGCGGGTGTACAATCGGACCCTGACCCAGCTCAGGCTGGAGGGGCCTCTGGATCCGATCGCGGCGCCCCGCCACCTCTTGCGTTGCCCCCTGGAGGAACGCGCCCAGGAGTTAGACCGGCACGTCCCCTGCCATGAGGCACAGGGCAGCCTGCCCAAAGACCCGCGGTGGGACCCATCCAGGGGCCGCCTCACCCCTGAGCAGGCGGCCTTGGAGGTAGTCATCGCGGTTCCCGACATCACCCCCTGCTCGGTGATCTTTCACCGGGCCTGTGCCTGGCTGCCGACGATCCTTTCCGATCACTTCCCGCTGCGGGGCGTGACCGCGATACCACCCGACCCGGCCGATCTGGCCGGCCGGGCGCGGGCCACCATCCAGCGCGCCGGCGAAGTCGAGTTGCAGACGGTGCATGAGCAGCTCGGCTTCCTTCTGGCCACCCAGCGCCTGCGTCTGACCGAACTGCTGGTGATGCTGGAGAATTCGCTGCCGGTGACGGATGCGGCCTGGCTGCCCTGCCGCGACGATCCCCAGCGCAACCTGGACGCGGAGGACTTCGCCGACGAAGGCGGGCCCCAGCCTCCCCTGGCACGCCGCCGCTGCCCACTGCACGTCCGCGCCTTGCTCGGCGACCGAACGGTGCCCTGCATCCAGGCACAGTGGATGGACGCGGACCTGGATCTGGTCAAGCTGCGCCTCGGCTCCACCGACAAGCGCCTGCACCTGCCGATGCTGGGGACTTGGCAGGAGGATCCGGTTCGGGTGCTGGCGCTGCGCCCATGCCACCTGCTCGGCCGTCTCCTTTCGCTGACCCTGTACCCGCTGCTTTTGTGGGAAAGAGAGCAGAGCGACGGCCAGGCCCCGCAGGCGCCCGGGACCCAGGAGGACGCCTGGCCCGAAGAACAGACCCTATAAGCCGGCACAGGTCACCCTGCCTCACCCTTTCCCTGCCTGGTTCCACTTACATGGGGCGGAGGGATTACAGCAAGGGGGGGCTGAACGGGATGTTGCCGGCTCCTCCCGAGCAGGGTAAAGTCGCCGCACGAGCAGCAGGAAGGCACTCTTCGACAGGCCCATCCTCCCAGGACGGAGTAGTGCTATGGTCCGGCCCACATGGAACCCGCCCCGCTCGTCGAGGTGAGCATGGTCCGCGAGGATCTCCGCGACCTCCCCTGTTTCTCCCTGCCCGCCCCCTACACGCTGCGCCCTTACCGACCCGGCGACGTGGACACCTGGGTACGCGTCCACCGCGAGGCCGAGGAGCACCACCCAATCACCCCGGCGCTCTTCCACCACGAATTCGGCCAAAACGACCCGCCGCTGGTGCAACGCCAGCTCTTCCTGTGCGAGGGCAACGGCACCGAGATCGGTACCGCCACCGCCTGGTGGCACCCCTCCTACCGCGGTGCCTGCCACGGGCGCATCCACTGGGTGGCCATCATCCCGCGAGCGCAGGGCCGGGGACTGGGCCGGCCCCTCATTTCCGCCCTGTGCCATCGCTTAGTAAAGCTCGGCCACGACCGCGCCTACCTGACCACCGAGACGGTGCGCCGCCCCGCCATCCACCTGTACCGGCAATTCGGCTTCGTCCCCGAGATCAAGGACGACGCCGACCGACGCGCCTGGCGCGAGATCGAGATGTCAACATGACCCAACAAACCGACCTGCGCGGCCTCAAGGTGACCTACTTCGGCGACTGGGTGTTTTACACCGGGCCGCAGTTCATCGAAAGCCCCTTCGAGATGGTCTCCAAGGACTGCCAGCTGCACTTCCTGGGCAAGCCGGTGACCGAGGCCCTGACCACCGCCGGGGCCGAGGTGCGCGCCCATAGCAACTGGGAACTTTACCACTTCTCTCCCGAGCAGTATGAAGAGGCCCTCTCGCGCAGCGACGTGATCATCGTCAGCGACGTGGAGGCCCGCTGCTTCCACCTGGACCCCTCGTTCTTCGACCGGCGGACCTACGGCAAGCAGGTCGTCACCTTTCCCGACCGCCTGAAGCGCCTGCGCCGGGAGGTCGAGGCGGGCAAGGGGCTGCTCTACCTGGGCGGCTGGCTCAGCTTCTCCGGGCACATGGAGAAAGGCGGCTGGCGCCGCTCGCCCATCGCCCCCTGGCTGCCCTTCACCTGCCTCATCGGCGACGACCTGGTCGAAAGCTCCGAGGGCTTTCACGCCGAGGCGGTGAACCCCGAGCACCCGATGATCCGCGGCCTGCCCCTTTCCACGCTGCCGCCGCTCCTGGGCTACAACGAGTTCATCCCCCGGGAGAGCTTTCATACCCTGTGGCGCATCGCCGAGACCGGGCACCCGCTTCTGGGCGTCTCGCATCACGGCGCCGGCCGCATGGTGACCTATGGATCGGACCCGGTGCCCCACTGGGGCATCAACCTGATGCTCTGGGAAAGCTACCAGGCACTGTGGCAGCGCCTGGTCCACTGGGCGGCCGGGCGATAGGCCCCATGGCCCACGAGGTGGGAAACGCCCCCGTGACGTTGCGTGCCGGGGCGCTCAAGCTGCCGGCGGTGCTGATGCAGGGCATCACCCACATGGCGCCGGCCGCGGGGCTGATCCTGTCGATCCAGTTCATCGTCAAGGAGGCCGGGACCTTGACGCCGCTGGCCTACGGCATCGCCTTCCTGATCGTGCTGACCCTGGGCGTTTCCCTGATCCAGCTGGCCCGGCACCTGCCCTCCGCGGGAGGCTACTACACCTACTTGAGTCGCACCGTCCACCCCGGGGCGGGCTTCCTGACCGCCTGGCTCTATTTTCTCTACGATCCAACCTCCACCGCCATCAACCTGGCCTACATGGGTTTGCTTCTGCAGCAGGCGCTGCGCTCGGAGTGGGGCCTGGTCTGCCCATGGTGGGCGTTTTTGTTCGTGGCCGCTTTGCTCATCGGCCTGCTCAGCTTCTACGGGGTGGAGATCTCGGCCCGGCTGATGCTGGTCCTGGGTCTGGCCGAGGTGGTCATCGTGCTTCTCCTCTGCGCCGCGGGCCTGAATGCGGGCGCGGTCCCGGCGGCAGTGCCAGGCGGCGGCGGGGCGCACGGGCTCTGGCTGGGGGTGGTGTTGGCGATCTTCTCCTTCACCGGCTTCGAGTCGGTCGCCCCGCTGGCCGAGGAGACAGAGGCCCCGAAAAAAAACCTTCCCCGGGCGATTCTGGGCGGTATTCTGCTCATGGGAGGGTTCTACCTCTTCACCTCCTGGGCCCTTTTGCGCGGCTGGAGGGCCGCCGGCCTGGGCGGCCTGACCGCTTTCGCCGACGCCGCCGAGTACCCGGTCTTGGTCCTCGCCCGCCGCCTGTGGGGACCCGCCTGGGTGCTGATCCTTCTGGCCCTCTTCAACTCTGTCATCGCCGTGTCCATCGCCTGCACCACCTCCTCGACCCGGGTGTTCTACGCCATGGGCCGCGCCGGGGCCCTGCCGCGGGCACTGGCTTTCGTCCATCCCGTGCACCGCACCCCGGTGGTGGCCATCTGGGTGCAGACCGCCCTGACCCTGCTCATCGGCCTGGTCCTGGGCTTCTGGCTCGGTCCGGACCAGGAGTACTTCTTCCTGGGCGTGGTCATGACCCTGGGGATGGTGCTGGTCTACAGCGCCGGCAACCTGGGCGTCTTCCTCTTCTTCACTCAAGAAAAAAGGGAATCCTATAACCCGATCCTGCATGTGGTCTTCCCGCTCTTCTCTACCCTGGGCCTCATCGCGGTGGGTGTGCTCTCGGTCTACCCCCTGCCCCCGCCCCCGATCCGCTATGCCCCCTACGTGGTCCTCGTCTGGCTCGGGCTGGGGATTTTGGTTCTGTTCATCATGCGCCTGCAAGGAAAAGAGCGATTCCTCCTACATGCCGGCCAGGCCGCCTTCGAGCCCCCGGCCTTGCCCCCGCCGAAAGCCGACTCACCTTGAAGAGAGGAGGTTTTGATCATGGCCGAACAGACGAACCCCAATACGCCTTCCAAGGCCCCGGCTCCAGTTACCCAGGCGGGGGCCATGACCGCCCCGCCCCCGCAGCAGCCGGTGCCTCCGTCCAGGCAACTATCGGAAGAGGCAGCCGATCACGAGCAGATGCTGGCCGGTCCCAAAGGCTCGACCGCCGCTGCGTACGAGACCGCCCACAAGGCACAAGTCGAAGCGGAGGGCCTGAAGATGGCCGGCGATGGCCCCCCCGCGGTCCCCGAGGGCGACATGCTCGCGGAGGTCGAAGAATACAAGTCCCATCCCGCCCAAGCTCCTGACGCGCAGACCGCCACGACGCAAGCCCCGGTCAAATAGTCGCGGACCTGCCCTGTGCAAATAGCCGTGAACCGAAATAGCCCGGAGAAGTGCGAGCGTCGCTCGACGAGCGTCAGGGTTTAACGCCCTTCTTGCTGACCGCGGCGGGCGGCGCCGGGAATTCCACCTTCCACGTACGAAAGACCTCCTCTGCCACCTTGGGCTGCTGAGTCTTTGGCACCCCGCAGAGGAAAAGCACCAGCCGCCCGCGGCGCTCGACCGAGTAGCTTGATTCCTTGCCGACGTCGCGCTCCTCGGACAGGGCCCCTTGCAGCTTCTGTCCCGCCTTCTCCGTCTCACGGGCGTCCCCTTCGGTGTCCCAGGCGGAGAGTATGACCACCGTGGGCATCTGGGCCACCCCAGCGTCCTTGCCTGACTCCTTGCCAACGTCTTTGCCGCTTGCCGTTGGCTTCTCCGGCGCGGCGTAGGCCACCATGCGGTCGCCGCCCCAGCCGGCGGCGGCCCGTTCCGCCTGGGCGGCGGGCATCTTGGATTCGAACCAGATCTTGAAGACCATCTCGCCGAGCACGTCCCGGCGCACCTCGGCCAGCGTCCCGGGAGGGCCCAGGGTAGTCAGCGGCGCCGGGGTGACCGGGACGGGCAACTCGTGCGCCTGGTATTTCTCCGGGTGCATCACCTGCTCCGTCGAGTCGGGCGGCTTCTGGAACACCTCGTCGATACGGCTCCATGGCTGAGTGGCGCGCATCGACTCGACAAAGTCCAGACCCGCGGCGTAGGGAAAGAGCAGGGTCTCCCGCAGCACTGCCGGGGCGTCGCGGAAAGCCGGGGTAGCGCCCCTGCTCATCTGCATCATCTGCTTGCCCAGCCGCGACACCATATCCGGCATCTTGCTCAGGTCCAGACCCATCGACTGCGCCACGAACTCCAGCATCACTGCGGTGCCGTCCCCCTCGACCAGCGCGGCACGGGCCAGTTGCCGGTCGCCGTCCTCCTTCAGCGGCTGCGAGAAGCGCCGAAGGTCGAAGTGCTGGTCCTGCAGGGCGTGCTGGATCTCGTGGGCCATCGCCGGCCGCTGCATCTCCAGGGGCAGCCAGTCGGCCACGTAGAGCGTCCGGGAATAGGGGTCATAGAAGCCGGCCACCTGCTCAGTCAGCAGGTCAAAAAGCATTTTTTCGTAGTCCACCCCCACCGGCAGAAGCCCCAGGCGCTGGAGCACCCCCGACTCGGTGCGCACCTCCGCGGGGGTGTACTCCTTACTGATGCGCTCGCGGAGCTTCTCGCCGATCTCGCCCCGGGTCAGGATGCCGCGCTTGAAGGGGGTCGAAAGGGGCAGCGCCCGCAGTGCCGATACCTGCCGGGTGATCTCGTCCACGGCGCCCAGCAACGCGTCCTTGGGGGCCTTGACCGGCTGGCCGGTGGGGGCCTGCGGGCCGCCGGTCCTGCCGACCCGCTGCTCCTTTTGCCCGGCATCGGTCTTCTGTGGGGTCCGCGCCAAGACCCCGGGACTGGCGGCAGACAGAAGGAGGCCCAGGGAGACCGAAAGGCGGCGAAGCGGTTTTGCGTGCATGAAGCCCCATCATAGCGCAGTTGTGTCCAAAAGAAGGTTGATCTGGCCGGGGTTCCCTGGGTAGCTTTTGCCGATGCCGATAAGTGAAACCACCAGGCAGGGCCACCGCAAGCGGCTGGAGAAGACCCGGGACCAGATCCTCGCCGAGGGGGACATCCCCATCGAGCCCAACCGTCGCGACCCCACCGCCGTGGGCAGGGACGATGACGAGCAGCCCCTGAACGAGATGTCCCAGGCCATCGCTTCCAGCCGCAACCGGGCGCGGCAAGAGTCGCTGGCGCAGATCGAGGCGGCGCTGCGGCGTCTGTCCGAACACCCGGACGACTTTGGCCTGTGCGTGGAGTGCGAGGAGCCGATCCCCGAGCGGCGCCTCTTGCTGATGCCCTACGTGGAGCTGTGCGTGGAGTGCCAACGCAAGCAGGACGGCCCCAGGCAGCCCCAAAGCCGCAAGAACCTCACCGACTACAAGTAGCCTTTGGGGCGAAAGTCCTCCGGTGCGAGCTGGCAGCGGTGCACGATGCGCTTGAAATTGGAGCGATCCAGCCCCGCCACCCGGGCGCTCTGGCTCAGGTTGCCCCGGGTGCGCCGCAGGAGATCGGCAATGTAGTCCCGTTCGATGGCCCGCAGCGCCAGCTCGCGGGCCTCGTGGAAGTTTAGGTCCAGTTCCTTCTCCTGCGGCTTCATCGTCCCCGGTGCCCACAGCTCCCGGGGCAGCTCCGCGGCGGTGATCGCCGGAGGCTGGCCCAGCACGTGGGCGCGCTCCATGACGTTCTCCAATTCGCGCACGTTGCCTGGCCAGTGGTGCGCGCAGAGCAGGCGCAGGGCCTCGGCATCGATGGCGGCGATCTCCCTTTTGCTCTGCCGGGAGAAGCGCCGCAGGAAGTGGCGGGCCAAAAGGGGCACGTCCTCCATCCGCTCGCGCAGCGGCGGCATGATCAGGCTGATGACCGCCAGCCGATAGTACAGGTCCTCACGAAAGAACCCATGCTCCGTGGCCATCCGCAGGACGAGCTGGGTGGCGGCGATGATCCGCAGGTCCACTTGGACCATCGCCGTCTGTCCCACCGGGCGGATCTCGCCCTCCTGCACGGCGCGCAGGAGCTTCGTCTGGATCGCCGGAGGGATGTCACCGATCTCGTCGAGGAAGAGGGTGCCGCCGCTGGCGGCCTGGAAGAGGCCCTTCTTGGTCTGGATCGCCCCGGTGAAGGCGCCCCGGACGGAGCCGAAGAGTTCTGCCTCCATCAGGTCCTCGTTCAGGGTCAAGCAGTTGACCGCGACGAAAGGCTGCTGCTTCCTGCTGGAACGGGCGTGGATCGCCCGCGCCACCAGCTCCTTGCCGGTCCCGGATTCTCCCTGGAGCAGCACGTTGGTGTGACTTTTGCCGATGGTGTCCACCAGCCGCGAGAGGTCGCGCATCGGGGGCGAGCGGCCGATGAGCCCGTCGCGGTCGTCGCGGTCGAGGCGCTTGCCGCCGGGGCAAAAGACCAACGATGACTCGCCTTGCGGGTGCGCCAGGCGGTGTCGCTCGGCGGCCCGACGCACCACCTCGGCCACCCTGGGCAGGCTGGTGAAAGGCTTGGTCAAAAAGTCGCAGGCACCGCCCCGGATGGCCATGACGGCATCGGGGACGCCCCCGTAGCCGGACATCAGGATGACCTCCGTTTGCCGGCCCCTCTGCTTCAGGGTGCGCAAAAGGTCCATGCCCGACAGCCCCGGCATGACCAGGTCCAGAAGCGCCACGTCCGCCGGCTGCGAAAGAAGGCGCTGCAGGGCCGCGTGGGGATCGCTGACGGTGTCGACCACGAAGTCTCCCGGCGGCAGGGCCCGGCGCAGGAGCTTGAGGACGGGCTCCTCGTCATCGACGATGACAACGTGATACAGGTCGCTCATCAACGGAAGGGGCGCCGGGGAGGCAAGGAGGGCCGGGGGCCGAGGAGGCGTTCGCCGGTCTCGCTGCCCTTTGACGGCTCGCAGGAGGGCAGGCGGACCACGAACTCGGCGCCGCCCTCCGGCAGGTTGTAGGCCCGGATGGTGCCACCGTGATCGGTGACGATGCCGTAGGCCACCGCCAGCCCCAGGCCGGTGCCCTGTCCCTCAGGCTTGGTGGTGAAGAACGGGGAGAAGAGCCGCGGCACGTGCCCCTCGTCGATGCCGGCGCCCTGGTCGCGCACCGTCAGGTACACCGCGTCGTCCTGCGATTCGGTGATGACCCGAATCAGGCCGGGCAGGCCGGCGCTGCCCTTCTTTGCCCAGGTAGCGTCGAAAGCGTTGGCCAGGAGGTTCATCAGCACCTGCTGCAGCCGCGCGGCCGAGCCGAGCACGTCGGAGGTCCCGGGGTCCAGGTGGCAGTTCAGATGGACCCCGCGCAGGGCGTACTGGTGCTCGATGAGGGGTAGCGCCTCGGTGACCAGCAGGTTGAGCTTGACCCGGCCCATCTCGTCCCGACGCGCCTGGCGCGAGAAGCGCAGGAGATGCTCGACGATCTTTTTGCAGCGCTGGGCGGCCGACTCGATCTCCCCCAGAAACTCACGCTCTTCCTTGCCGTCCAGGGAGCCGGCGGAGAGGTCGCGGAGCATGAGCTGGGAGGACGCCAGGATGCCGGACAGGGGGTTGTTCAGCTCGTGGGCCACCCCCCCGGCGAGTTGGCCGATGGCCGCCAGGCGGTCAGTCAGGGCCAGGTGCCGGGTGGCTTCGCGCTCGTGGGTCACGTCGCGGTACACACACACCGTCAGGCTTTCCAGGGGGAAGGTGTGCAGGGTGACGATGCCGGCGTCGGCGGATAGCTCCTCGTCGGCGGGTTGCCTGGTGCCCCGGGTGCGCCCCACCGGGCAGCCGACGCAGGGCCCCTCGCGGGTGCGCAGAAGGGCCCACTTCGAGGCGGCGCGCAGTTCGTGGCACACCTTGTGGATGAGCGGGTCGCCCGTGCCCAGATGGGTGGAGAGCGCCTGGTTGGCCCGCTGGATGCGGTAGTCCCCGTCGATGACCATGAGGGGATCGGAGATGGCGTCGAAGGTGCGCTCCCACAGCTAGTGCGACCGCAAGAGTTCCCGGGTGCGGTCGGCCACCGCCTCTTCCAGCAGCAAGTTGTGCCCCGTGAGCTGCTGGACCAGGCGCTGATTCTCATCCACCGCCTGCCACTGCTCCACCGCCGAGCGGACGGTGCCGAGCAGATTCATGTTGTCCCACGGCTTGTTGACGAAGCGGTAGATGCCGGCCTCGTTGACTGCCCGCTCGATGGCATCCAGGTCGGCGAAGCCGGTGATCAGCACCCGCTGGATGGCGGGCCAGCGGGCGCGCACCTGGGTCAGGAAGCTGACCCCGTCCATGTGCTGCAAGCGATGATCGGAGAGCACCACCTGGGGCAGGCGGGCGGGGTTGCCGACCTGCGCCTGCTCCTGCTCTTGATGGACCAAAAGCGCCATCGCCGCCTCGGCGCTCTCGGCGGTGAGCACGGAGAAGCCGAAGCGCGAGAGAGTCCGCTGCAGGGCCTGCAGCACACCCGGCTCGTCATCGACTAGGAGGATGGTGGCCGTCGGATCCGCCACGTCACCGGTCCCGCACGATGTATCCTTGATGCTGGTGCAGGCACAGGCTGAAGGGGCCCTCCTGGCAGGCGCGCTTTAGAGCCACCTCGGCGGCGCGCAAGAGGTCTTCGGGGCTGGCGATGTCCCGCCCCGGCACCAGCGCCAGGCCGAAGAAGATCGCGCAGCCGGATCGTTCCCCCTGGCACAGGTCCACCATCGCGGCGCGCAAGCGCTCGGCGGCGGTCAGGGCGCCGGCCGGCGGGGTGTGGGGCAAAAGGATCGTCAGCCGCGATGCCGCCACCATGCCGGGGATGTCGATCTGCCGCAGCGACCTGGCGGCGATCCGGGTGAGCTGCTGCATCACCACGTCGGCCTCGGCGCTCGGAGGCTGCGCCTCGCACAGAAGCAGGGCGAAAGGCTCGTTCCAGCGCAGCGAGCGGCGCCACTCCTCGTCGATGCGCTCGACCAGGGTGGCGGACGGGGGCGGTGGGCTGGGGGTGGCGCGAGAGGGAGAACTCGGGACAGAGGGCCGGTTCGCCAGGGGGCCGCTTTGCTGCGCGCTGTCAAAGAACCTCCGGGTGCGCAGCCAGACCTCGATGCGGGCGCAGAGCTCGGTGGGGGTGTAGGGCTTGCGGAGGAAGTCCTCGGCCACCGATAGGACCTGAGTCAGCTCCGTGGCGGTCAGGGTGCGGCCCGAGACAATCATCGTCGGGAAGAACTGCCCCGGGAACTCCGCCTTCAGCAGCGGGACCAACTGAAGGCCGGTCATCCGCGGCATGTTCAGGTCGAGGATCGCCAGGTCCGGACGCTCGACGTGGGCACGGGCGTATTCGAGCACTTCCTCGGCGGAGGCGACGCTGAGCACCCGGTGCCCGGCGTCGCGGAGCACCCTGGCCAGGGTCTCCCTGCTGATGGCGATGTCGTCGGCGATAAGGACGTGGCCCACCCAGACACTATGCCCGGCGCCGGGGTCTGCCGCAAAGGGGCGGCGAACAATTCGGGATGTATTACCAGGCTCCTATTCCCTCTGGCGACCCCGGCGAAAGTAGGCGCGGGGCCCGGAGTGGCCGACCTCGGCTCCCTTGACGGGAAACCCGCAAGTTGCAACCATGCCGCGATGGCCAAGAAAACGCACGAAGTCCACGCCCATATCACCGGGACCGTATGGAAGATCACCGTCCAGGTGGGGGCCGCCGTCGCCGAGGGCGATACTCTGGTGATCCTCGAATCGATGAAGATGGAGATGCCCGTCGAGACCGAGCACGCGGGCACGGTGACCCAAATCCACGTCGTCGAGGGCGCCTCGGTCAACGAGGGGCAGCTCGTAGTGACCATCGATCGCGAAGCGCCATAGGCGCCGCGGTTCATCGATCGCGAAGCGCCATAGGCGCCGCGGTTCATCGATCGCGAAGCGCCATAGGCGCCGCGGTTCATCGATCGCGAAGCGCCATAGGCGCCGCGGTTCATCCGCGCGGCATCGAATTCTAACCCGCCAGATCGCGGTCCAGAAACCGCTTCAGTAGCCCGTCCAGGTGATCTAGCGAGTGGTAGTCGATCTCGATCCGTCCCGCCTGCCCATCCTTCACCTGGATGCGCACCCGGGTACCCAGCGATTTCTGCAGCCGCTCTTCCAGGTCCCGCACCGCCGCGGTCTTGTCGATCGGTTTCTTCTGCTCGCTGTCTTCTGACGGTTCCAGCTTCTCCCGCCGGACCAGTTGTTCCGTCTGCCGGACGGAAAGCTGTTTGTCGATCGTCCGGCGCGCCGCCCGCTGGATCGCCTCGTCGTTCTCCAGCCCCAGAAGGGCCCGCGCGTGGCCCATCGACAGCTCGTCCCGGGCCACCAAGTCCCGCACGCTCCCCGGCAGCTTCAGCAGCCGCAGGGAGTTGGCCACCGTGGCCCGATCGCGCCCGACCCGGTGCGCCAGTTCCTCCTGGGTGTAGCCGAACTCGTCCGAAAGCCGGCGGTAAGCCTCCGCCTCCTCGATGGCGTTTAGGTCCTCCCGCTGGAGGTTCTCGACCAAGGCCAGCTCGAAGGCCCGCGCCGCATTGACGTCCTTGACGACCACCGGCACGTCTTTCATCCCCGCCCGCTGCGCCGCCCGCCACCGCCGCTCCCCCGCGATCAGCACGAAGCTCTGCCGGCCCTCCCCTGCCTTGCGGTCGTCCGCCGTTCGCAGCCGCACCACCAGGGGCTGCACCAGCCCCTGCGTCTTGATCGA
Source organism: Polyangia bacterium (assembly GCA_038231615.1). Lineage (GTDB taxonomy): Bacteria > Myxococcota_A > Polyangia > Palsa-1104 > JAEUJZ01 > JBBRLA01. The sequence goes on from JBBRLA010000007.1 coordinate 19,131, forward strand.
ATCCGCCAGTTCCTGCAGCCGCTGCTCGTCAAAGAGGTGCCGCGGGTTGTCCACCGAGGGGATGATTTCTTCGATGGGGCACAGGAAATACTCCCGCTGCGCCGTCGCCCCCGGCATCTGCCCCGCTCCTTCCATCGGGCCCAGGTGCCCTGCCTGGCCCTCCTCCGCCGACCCATGAATTTTCGGCAGGTTCGGGATCAGGGCCCCCAGTCCGCGTCCCAGTGCCTTCCTCTTGTCCATCGGCTACGCCCGTCCCGGCGGAGCGCGCCGCGCCGCCGCCGCTGCCACCGCCGGCACCTGCTTCTGCAAAAACTCCTTGGCCAGCTGGACGTAGCTCTGCGAGCCCCGGGAAGACGGATCATAGAGGATGATCGGCAAACCGTGGGAAGGCGCCTCGGAGAGTCGGACGTTGCGGGGAATCACGGTGGTATAGACTCGCTTGGTGAAGTGGGTGCGGACCTCGCCTTCCACCTGCTGGGTCAAATTGGTCCGGCCATCCACCATCGTCAAAAGAATGCCTTCGATTTCAAGCTGCGGGTTCCACGCAGCCCGGACCTTCTCGATGGTGCTGCACAGGTGCGAGAGCCCCTCCAGGGCGAAGTACTCGCACTGCATGGGGATGATCACCCGATCCGAGGCCACCAGGGCGTTCAGCGTCAGCAGACCCAGCGATGGCGGGCAGTCTATGAGAATGTAGTCGTAGCGGCCCTGCACCTGGGTCAGCGCGTCCCGCAGCCGCCACTCCCGTCGCTCTTCCCCGACCAGTTCGATCTCGGCCCCGGCCAGGTCGGGGGTGGCCGGCACCAGCCACAGGGTGGGCAGCGCGGTGAGCTGCGTCAGTTCCCGCAGCGACACCCGGTCCACCAGCGCCTGATAGATCCCCTGCTCGACAGTACCTTTGGGAAATCCCAGGCCCGAGGTGGCGTTGCCCTGGGGATCGCAATCCACCGACAGGACCTTCTTGCCCTCGGACGCCAGTGCGGCGGCGAGGTTGATGGCGGTGGTCGTCTTGCCCACGCCACCTTTCTGATTCGCGATAGCGATGACCCGGCTCATGTTCTCCCTGATCTCATCGATTCAAAAGCGACGTAAGGATAGCGACGGAACAAAGGACAGCAGAAGAAAAAAACAGAGGAAAAATTGACGCATCTCCAGGAGCCGCTTTAACTAGGTAGTACATGTAGGGCTTCTGATTACTTTGTTCTACCGGAGGAACCGATGCGAAGCATGCCACGTGTCTACCGCACCTTTGAAGATTTCGAGCGCGACGAGCTGAACGGGCCCAGCCAAGAGATGGACATCGACGAGATGCTCGACGAGGTATTCGTCGACGATCTGGACACCAACTTCAAGAAGAAGGACCCGTCGGCTGCCGGTAGGGCGTAGCGCTGTTCATCGCCGAGTTATAAGCTGAAGTTCGGCCCCGCCCACCGCACAAACCCCTCGAAACTCTTCTTTTCTTCATCTTCTTGCTACGGATTGCCGACGCGCAGTTCTCAAGTATGATAACTACCAGTCAATAACGTCCAAACCGGGATGGCATTATCTAAACCATCCCCTGTCGACCGCAGTTTTACATACCAAGGGCCAAAGTCCTAAGGAGCTTGACAAATGACAAAGACGAAGGGAGGGCCCTCCGATACCGGCGGTCCTGTGGAGGTACCCGAGATCATTTCGATCTTGCCGTTGCGCAACTCCGTCCTCTTCCCTGGCGCGATCATCCCGATCGACGTCGGGCGGAGGAAGAGCGTCCGGCTGATCGAGGAGGCGATCGCCAAGGAACGCCCAGTCATCGGTATCTTGACGCAGCGTGACGCCCGCACCGAGGACCCTGGCGAAGGCGATATGTACAACATCGGGTGCGCCGCCCGGATCCTGAAGGTGATCAAGCTCGCCAAGGACAACTTCTCGGTGATCCTGCAGGGGGTCTCGCGGATTCGCGTGCTGGCCTATGAAAGCAGCGATCCCTTCCTGACCTGCCGGGTGACGGCCTTGCCGGATCCGACGACCTCGGACGTCGAGTTGGACGCGCTGGTGATGAACCTGAAGGACATCGCCAAGCGGGTCATCAAGTTGATGCCGGAGCTGCCCAAGGAGGCCAGCGCCCTGGTCGACAGCGTCACCGACCCGGGTCAACTGGCCGACCTGATCACCTCGAACCTGGACATCCAGGTCGACGAGAAGCAGGACGTGCTGGAGACCTTTGACCTCAAGTCGAGGATGCGCAAGGTCCTGCAGTTCCTCTCCCGGCAGCTTGAAGTGCTGAAGGTCCGGGAGAAGATCAACACCCAGGTCCAGGAAGAGATGGGGCGCAACCAGCGGGAGTACGTCCTGCGCCAGCAGCTCAAGGCGATCAAGGAGGAGCTGGGCGAGCTGGACGAGGGCGGCGGGGACTTCGAGGAGTTCAAGACCAAGATCACCGAAGCCAAAATGCCGCCCGAGGTGGAGAAGGTGGCGTTCAAGCAGTACGAGCGGCTCAAGGTGATGCAGCCGTCCTCTGCCGAGTACACGGTGACCCGCACCTATCTGGAGTGGCTGGTCGAACTGCCGTGGTCCCTGAGCACCGAGGACAAGATCGACATCCAGGAGGCGCGCAACATCCTCAACTCCGATCACTACGATCTGGAGAAGGTGAAGAAGCGCATCCTGGAGTACCTGGCGGTGCGCAAGCTCAAGGCAGATAAAAAGGGCCCGATCCTGTGCCTGGTGGGACCGCCGGGGGTGGGCAAGACCTCCCTGGGCAAGTCGATCGCCAAGGCGGTGGGGCGGAAGTTCGTCCGCATCTCCCTGGGCGGGGTTCGGGACGAGGCCGAGATTCGCGGGCACCGGCGGACCTATGTCGGGTCGCTGCCGGGCCGCATCATCCAGGGGATGAAGCGCGCGGGGACCCACAACCCGATCTTCATGCTCGACGAACTGGACAAGCTGGGCCACGACTTCCGTGGCGATCCAAGCTCGGCCTTGCTTGAAGTTCTGGACCCGGAGCAGAACAACACTTTCAGCGATCACTATCTGGAGGTGCCTTTCGACCTGTCGCACGTGATGTTCATCGCGACGGCGAACATCCTGGACCCGGTCCCGCCGGCCCTCCGTGACCGTCTGGAGATCCTCGAGATCCCGGGCTATACGCGGAACGAGAAGCTGATGATCGCCAAGCAGTTCCTGATCCCCAAGCAGATCGAGGAACACGGCATGAACGAGACCCACATCGTCTTCACCGATGAGTCGATCGGCGAGGTCATCGACAGCTATACCCGGGAGGCGGGGGTGCGCAACCTCGAACGCGAGGCGGGCTCCATCTGCCGTGGGGTGGCGGTCAAGGTGGCCGAGGGACAGGCCATGGAGAAGATCGACATCACGCCGGAGAACGTGCCGGACTACCTGGGCCCGCAAAAGTACATCAGCGAGGTCGCCGAGCGCACCAGCGAGCCGGGGGTTGCCACGGGTCTGGCGTGGACCCCGGTGGGTGGCGACATCCTCTTCATCGAGGCGACGCGCATGCCGGGCAAGGGAACCATGGTTCTCACTGGGCAGCTCGGCGACGTGATGAAAGAGTCCGCACAGGCCGCGCTCTCGTTCGTGCGCAGCCGGGCGAAGTCGCTGGGCATCGACGAGAACTTCCTGGAGAAGTCGGACATCCACGTCCACATCCCGGCGGGGTCCATTCCCAAGGATGGTCCTTCTGCAGGGGTGACGTTGTTCGTGGCGCTGACGTCGATGCTGATCGGGGTGCCGATCCGCGCCGACGTGGCGATGACCGGCGAGATCACCCTGCGCGGCAACGTGCTGCCGGTGGGCGGCATCAAGGAGAAGCTCCTGGCCGCGCACCGGGCGGGGATCAAGCGGGTCATCCTGCCGGAACGGAACGCCAAGGACATGGTGGACGTGCCCGACGAGGTCAAGAAGGAGATGGAAATCTTCTATGTCAAGAAGATGGACGAGCTGCTCCCTCTGGTGCTGACCGAAGTGCCCGAGCGTTTCATCCAGACGCCGAGCCCGTCTGCCGCGCCCGCCCCAGGCCCGGTTCCCAATGTAGTCGTCAATCCTCCTGGCGGCGCCTCCGCCTGAACAGAAGCAACTGGCCGGGCAGCTTTGGGCGTACCTCTCCCCCACGGCTTCGCATGCGCTCAGCCGCGGGTGGGCCCACGCCGATTCGCGAATGCGAGTCGGCGGGGAGTGCCCCCACACTCCCTTCGGTCACGTACAGTAGTACGCTCCCTCGGTCGCTCCGGTCGTGCGCCCAAATCTGCTCCGGCCAGTTGCTTCTTGCTGACTCTTCGTCAACTGATTCTTCGTCAACTGACTCTTCATCGCTCAGGCTTGAAGGTGCGCGGCCGGCTTTTCTGCCGGCGCGATGGCCCGTGGCGGCGCGCTGGGGGGCCCCTCTCCGAAGAAAGGTTTTTCGGCGAGGCGGGTGTAGAGCGTCCTGAGGGTCTCGAAGCTCGAGGTCTCTCGTCGGGCGACGATGTCGTGCACCAGGGAGACCAAGGCTGCGTTCACCGGGGTCTTTATGCCGTGGGCGGCGCCCCGGCGGACCACCTCGCCGTTCAGCCAGTCGATCTCGGGACGGCGGCCCCGGTCGATGGCGATCAGCATGGAGCTGCGCATCCGGCGGAACTTGAGGCCGATGGCCCACAGCAGCGAGTGTTTGTAAAAAAGCGCAGGCGACCCCAGGCGCTGGCGGCGGTCGGCTTCGCTGATCGCCAGCCGATCGATGTCCAGGGTGCCGGCGACCTTGGCCATGCGCACGCCTTCAGCCCGGGCCACGGCGCTGATCTCGCTCCACAGTTCCAGGGTCAGGCGGCGGACCAGGCGGTGCTGGAGCAGGCGGCCCAGGGCATCACCGCCGCAGGCGCCCAGGGTGCTGGTGGCGCAGTTGATCGCCAGCTTGCTCCAGCGGACGGCGCGCAGGTCGGCCACAAACCGGGTCGGAAAGCCCATGCCCAGGAGTGCGGCCACTTCCTTCAGCAGCGGGTCTTCGTCGCCGCCGCCGCCGAGACGCCCGATTTGCAGGCCCCCCCGGGAGGTGCGTTGGGACAGGCCGGGCCCGATCAGGGTCGCCCCCCAGCCGACGACGCAGCCGACCACTCGGTGGGTGGGCAGGACTGCCGTGACCCGCTCCTCGGGGAGCCCGTTCTGCAGGCACACCACGATGGCAGAGGAGGCGAGCAGGGGCTTTACCTCCCGGGCGGCCTCTTCCAGTGTGGTGGTCTTGGTCGCCAGGAGGCACAGGTCGAAGGGGGCCTGCCCTTGTAGCTCGCCGGCCTGGACCACGGGGGGCCGGGCCGGGCGGGCGTGCCACTTTTGCCCATTCAGATCTTTGACGCCCAGGCCGTCTCGGGCGATCGCTTCCCGGAACTCGGGATTGCCGGCAACCAGGGTCAGGTCGCAGCCCGCCCGGAGAAGTGTCGCACCAACGACACCACCTATCGCACCACAGCCAACAAGCAGCGTACGCATGCTTCTAGAGTGCGTTCCCGCGCCTGCCCCGGTCAAGACCCAACGGCGGCTTGGCTTGATCAATGCCATCCAAGGCCCAACACGGCCCTCGTCGAGGCCCGTCGACATTGCTGACCCGCACTACCCCAGATCGGGGAAAAGGTCAGCGCGCCTGCATGCGCCGCGCGACCTCGGCGATGGATTCCTCGGCCAGGGAAAGGGCCTCGGCCAGTTCGGCGGCCCGGTCCGGCAGGCCGAAGGGAAGGCCCTCCAGGTGGCCGATGGTCATCCACTCGCCATGCCCGAGCTTGGCGGGCCGGACGATCTGGATCGGCGGGCGCGCTCCCAACGAAAGAAGATGCGTACAGGCCTGGTCTCGCAGCGCGCCGCGCCGCTCACGGGGCGTAACCTTCAGCTTCACCATCAACCGCGGCCCCTCGAACTGAAGGTACACCTTGACCCCCGGTTCGACGGCCTTGCTCCCCCACCAGCAGCCCACGAACCCGCCGCCCGGATTGTTCACGCGGTCGATGCCGGCCAAGGCCATCTGTGGGAAGGTGGCGCGCAGGTGGGCGAAGAACCCGAAGTAGTCGCCGCGCCGCCACTCTGCCACCGGGTGCGTGAAGAAGTGCCGGGTGCGCCCGTCCAGTTCCAGGACATGCGTGCGGTAGGCCACCGCCAGGTCCCGCGCGTCCCGCCCCTCCGCGTCGGTCGACTCGAGAATCTGCGGAGACTGAAGGGCGCGGGCCAGGTCCACGGCGGTGCGCACGGAGTAGCGTTCTTTAGCCACCCCCACCTCCTTCGCCATGCGGTCGATGCTCGGCGGGTCCCGGGTGATGGCGGCGAACCCGAGCAAGAGATACAGGAGCCGATCCGCGGTGCGCCCTTCCGCGCGCAGCTCCTGGATCTGCCGCCGCATCTGGTCCTGGTTGAGCGCCGAATCCACCTTCAGCTCGACCAGCAACCGGCTGCCGTCGTCGAGCTGCACGGCCAGGTCAAAGGCCCCGTCGATCGGCTCCCACACGTGCTGCTGTGGCTTGCGCTCGGGCGGCATCACGCCGAGCAGAGAAAGCAGCGGTCCATGGCGCAAGAGGCTGGCCAGCGCGATCTGATGCAGCCGCTCCGAGTCCAGCTTCATCCCGAAGAGCAGGTCGATGGCTCCCATGCCTAAATTATATCATGGGGTCTGACGGAGCCTGCCGCTGGGGACTCAGTGGGGCCGTGCTAGGGGTATCGCAGCTTGCACGCCGCCAGTTTCGTCGCATCCACCTTCACCGTCGCGACCGCCGGGGCAGTCAAGAGCGCCGGCTTGTGAAAATCGAAGAGGTCCAGCATGGGATCGGCGTTGGCGTCCCGGGCGGTCAGGGCCGGCAGGTGGAAGCGGGTCTCGACGAAGCGCACGATCGAGGTGTGATCGTAGACCGCGTGAGAGACGTAATGCGGCTTGGCGTACGGGGACACGACAAGAGTGGGGACGCGGAAGCCGTAGCGATCGAACTTGGCGCCTTTTGGACTGGGCTGGTCGGGGGCGAACCCGTCGGGCGGGCAGGCGGAGGGCGGCGGGACGTGGTCGTAGATGCCGCCGTTCTCGTCAAAAGTGACGAAGAGGGCCATGTGGGGCCACTGCGGGCTGTGGGTCAGAGCATCGACCACCTGGGCCAGGTAGGCATCGCCGGTTTGCACGTCCCCTGGAGGGTGGAAGTCGTTGCCGCTGCCCCGCTCGTTCTTGAGATCGGGGTCCAGGAACACCACGTGCTCCAGCGTGCCCGCCTGTGCGGCGGTGAAGAAATCGGCGGTGGTCGAAAGACCGGTGTTGAAGTAGGCGCCCAGGTTCTGCAGGAAGACGCCATAGCCGGGGATGGTCTCATCGTAGATGCGCCAGCTCACATTGTTCGTCTGTAGCGACTCCATCAGCGTCGCCTGCTTCTGGGCCATGACGTCGTTCGCGGCATGACCGAACGAGGTGGCGGCGTAAAGATACTCGCGGTTGGGAAAGGTCGGCCCGAGCAGGGAGCAGAAGTAGCGATCAGCGATGGCGTAGTCCCGGGCCAGCCCGTAGAGGGCGGGGATGTCGGCCTCGGTGTAGTAGCTCATGGCCCGTTTTCCGCCATCGGTGGCCCCGGGCTCGCCGGCATTGGCGATCACGAAGCCGTCGTTCTTTCCGTCGTTGTACTCGCTGTGGCTGCCCTTCCACTCGTGGTTGGTGTCGACGAAGCAGTAGTCGGTGTCATGGTAGCGGGGCATCGGCTGGCCCATCGCATCCGGGTTGCTGGCGTCGGCGGGGGCCACGTCGACGTCGGGTTGACCGTAGGCCTTCAGGTTGCCCAGCAGGTGATCGAAGGACCGGTTTTCGAACATCAAGATCACGATGGTGTCGATGGGGATCTGCTCCCCGATCGGGGCATCGGAGGCGACGGTCAGCCCGGGGATGTCCCCGGCCTTGAACTGGCACGCCTTGCGCGCGGCCAGGGCGCCGACGGTGTCCAGGGTGCCGCGGGGGCCGACGTCGATGTCACCGGGACCGCCACATGCGGCGGCGAAACAGAGGATGGGGAAGCAGCTTCGTGTGGTCATGGCCCCACGATTAGAGGGGGACGGACAAGAAGCTTCAACAACTTTGTGATCTGGAGGCGAGCAAGCCACTGTTGCTGCCTCATCCTCGGCTTTCGCGGACCCGATCAGCCCATTCATGTCGTCTGCACGGCCAAGGAAGACTACCTTGCCATCATCACCGCTTACGTTCCCAGTCCAGACCAGTGGTCAGCGGATTTCCGCAGGAGGATGGAAAAATTCCGCAACGTGGCCACGAGGACGGGGGTGCAGTTCCCAAGTCCCGTGCCATCAGGTTGGGGTGGGTATTCATCAGAAGGTGCGCTCGGTCCAGCACCTGAGCGTCAATCGGTATGACAGTGGCGATGATCGTGCGCGTCATTTCATAGAGAAGAGAGCCGTAGGCAAGAGCGACTCATGTGCTCATCGATCCCGCTCCTCAGGCTGGGAGTTCTGTCGGGGCAGGGGCATGGGAACAAAAGGCTGGGCCAAAACTGAGAAATTGCGAACCGTCCCCTTGCCCTGGCGCCCTGGGGCGCCCTGGCGCCCTGGCGCCCTGGCGCCCTGGGAACAAAAGGCTGGGCCAAAACTGAGAAATTGCGAACCGCCCCCTTCCCCCCTTCCCCTCGCCCCCCTCGCCCCCGGCTGGTCAGGAGGCTCCGCTTCGACAAAGTCCGCTTCCTGAACCAGGAGGCCTTCACCGATCTGGTCGGTGGCAAGCGCAGCATCCTCGACGTGGTTGCCCTGGTCCCCACAGTGACCGGCGAAGTCTGGGTCAGAAACGATACCATCGTCGGCCCAATCAGGCAGTCCGCCTCGTCGATGAGGACCGTAAGGGACCGCGGGCAGGCAGAGGACAGCGCTTGCAGGGCCTGGACGATGGCGGTCTGGGGCGTTGCGAGCAGCGGCAAAAGGTCCGGCAGCTTGACTGTGGGCATGTCTCCCGGGGTGGCTTCATCAGGTCAGTTCCCGTGAGGACGGCGACGGAAATCGAGCACGAACATCACGCCGCTAGTGACCAGGGCGGCGGCGCCGATGGAGACCAGGGGAATGGCGAAAGGGGTGGTGCTCAGGATCTTCTGACATTGGGTCTCAACTGGCTCGATATTGCAGGTCGGTCGGCCGTCCACCGCCCACACTCCGGCGCCGGCGCCGATAAGGGCGATACCTGCGCCCAGGGTCACCCACTTCCAGGCGCGGAAGCGCGGCGCGATGGGGGGCCCCGGCTCGGCCTTGAGGCCGAGTTCGGGCGGCGGGGTCACGGGCGGCACGACCGCCTTCGACCCTTTCTGGTCTTGCTGTTTTTCGAGATCATGGAGATCCCGCCTGAGCTTGACCGCCTCCTCCCTCTGCTGCGACGACAGCTCCTCGGCGGGGATCTCCGCGCTGTAGCGACCGAGGGCGCGCAGGCCCTCCTGTGGATGACCGAGGCGCAGGTGGAGGTTTGCAATCGGCCACAGCAGGCGGGGCGTCGGGACCTGCTTGAATGCCTGCTGGTAGATGGCGAGCGCCTCGGCCGGCCTGCCTGCCTGCTCTTCTGCATGCGCTTTGTCCCAACATTTTTGCAAAAACACCTTGGGGTCGGCTTCGGTCGAGCACGGCGCGGCGTCCGCCCGCACCCTGGCCAGCGGGAGGCACAGGAGCAGGAAGGTCAGAAGGAACGGGGCTCGAAGCAGATGATACATGAGGTCTCCGCGCCGGTCAGAGCGCCGGGAGGCGAATGGGCATTGCCCCGCTGTCGCCTTTGAAGCGAGTCCGCAGGATCTGATAGGGCAGCATCTGGACTTCATAACCCTTGGCGGAGAGCACACAGGTACCCTTCTTCCTGGAAGGAATGACGAGGTGATAGATTCCCTTTGGAGGAATCGTGGCCGGCGCCACACCGGGGCAAGCCAGGTTGATGGCGACCGCGTTGCCGCTCTCCAGCGTCATCCTGAGCGCGTGCTCCCGCGCGGTCTTCAGCACCGCATCCGCAGCAGGCGGCGGCGCCTCCGGTGCGACCCGCCGGGACATGGGAGAAATCACCGCCGGCCTGGCCGGCGAGAAGACGACCGCCGCCGGCTTGACCGGCGCGGAGACGACCGCCGCCGGTCTGACCGGCACCTGGACGGCAGCGGTCGTTGGTGGCTTCAGGGCCGGCGGCGTCTTTTCCGAGCGCGCGAAGATGACCAGCATGGCGGCGGCGACAAGCCCTCCCAGGACCGCCGGTCGCAGCCATCGTCTTTCTCCCGGCCCGATCGCCAGGCTCGGCTGGGTCGTCGGGCTGGACGTCACCGGGACCGGCGTCGTTTGGACGGGCGTCACGACGGCCGTCTTGAGGATCGGCTTGCCGGGCTCTGCCACCGGCGCCGGTATGACCGAAGGGAGCGGGACAGGCAGATAAGAATGGGTTGCTTGCTCATCAACCACGATGAGCAGATCGGCCTCGCGCTTCAGCGCCAGCGCCAGCGCGCGCATGTTCGGAAAGCGGTCGGCGGCGTCCTTGGCCAGCGCCCTGCACACCAGTTGGTCCAGAGAGGCCGAGATGAAGAGGTCCGGTCGGCGCTCGCGCATCGGGACCAGGCGGTCGGTGATGTGCTTGAGCAAGGTGGCGGTCGGGTTGCCCGGCACCTCGAAGGGCAGCTTGCCGATGAGCATCTCGTAGAGGATGCAGCCGAGGGCATACTGATCGACCCGATGGTCCTGGGTCTGGCCGGTGGCGCTCTCCGGGGCCATGTACTCGGGCGTGCCCACCACCGTGCCGTCCAGGGTGATCCGGGCCGGAGCGCGCGGGTCGTCGGAGGAGCCGGCCACCACCTTGGCGATGCCGAAGTCGAGGATTTTTACAAAATCCTTGCCGTCCATGTCGAGCACGTAGATGTTTCCTGGCTTCAGGTCCCGGTGAACGATCCCCTTGTCGTGGACAGCCTGGATGCCGAGCGCGATCTGCTCGGCGATACGGCACGCCCGCAGGGGTGGCACGCCGCCCTCGCCGGCCTGGGTGATGAGGCCGTCGAGCCCCTGCCCCTGCAAATACTCCATGACCAAATAGGGGCGACGATCCGGGAGCATGCCGAAGTCGACGACGTGGACGATGTTCAGGTGGCCGATGGAGCAGGCGGCCTTGGCTTCCAAAAGGAAGCGCTGCTGTGCCGCGCCGTCCGGAATGACCGTCAGAACCTTGACCGCCAGAAGGTGCCCGAGCACTTCGTGGCGCGCCTTGTACACCAGCCCCATGCCGCCGCCCTGAAGGAAGCTGTCGATGTGATAGCGGTCGGCGATGATGGCGCCGATCAGCGGGTCGTCGGGGGCGCTTTGGCCCGTCCCGCCGGCCTCCTGACATTCGTGGGGCTGGTTGTAAGGATAGGGTTTGCGGCAGGCAGCGCAGATCCGACTCACCGACGTCGGGGTGATGAGCCCGGGGGCCGGGGTGGACGTCGCGGGCGTCAATTGTCACCTTCTGGACAACATGACAATCCGTATGCCACGTGAACTGACGACAACATACCGTCTGATATTCGACTACATTTCTGCGGATTGGTCAAGGTAAACACAGCCGTGAGCAAATGTCAGTCCATGCTATTATGGGAAAATGCCAGCATGGAAGTTGCGCCACGTCGTGTGGATTGGGGCGATCTGTGTCGCGGCGTGCGAGGTGGACAATCCGAACTATAAGCCCCTACAGGGTGACATGACGATGTCCGTCGACATGACAGCGTCCGTCGACCTGGCCGCACAACCCGACATGGCCGTCAGCCCCGCCGATGCCTGCGGTGCCATGGCCGCGGCAGTCTGCGACCGGCTCAACACCTGTAATCCATTCGGCTTCAAGACCGATTTCGCCGATCCGGCAGGCTGCATCGCGCGCAAGCAGATCAATTGCGTCGGCAGGTTCAGCCTCAATGGTGCCACCCTGAAGCCGGCTGAACTCATGGCTTGCGCCCAGGAGATTACCAAGACGCTCTCCTGCAACGACTATCTGATGGGCAACGTGCCCATCTCCTGCCGATTCAAAGGCACGCTCATCGCTGCCAGCAAGTGCGGCGATAACGCCCAGTGCAGTTCGGGCTACTGTCTGAAGCCGGACGCGGCGAGCTGCGGCTCGTGCTCCGAGCGGCTGGGGGAGCAAGGCGCCTGCAAGTGCACGGTCCGCTCCGGTGCTCTCGACGACTGCACGGACACGGCCTGCACCTATGGGCTGTACTGCCCGCCGACGGGAATACCCGGGGCCGGCAAATGCGCGCAGCCGGTCAAATCAGACTCGACCTGCAGCGCCGGGACCCTGCCGTGCCTCCCGACGCTGACATGCGCGAGCGGAAACAGCTTCGTCTGCGCGAATCCCATTGTCGCACCGAACGCATGCGTGGCAGCCGACGGCGCCTGCGACGGACTGCACGGTCAGTTCTGCTTCGGGAGCAAGTGCGCAGCGTCCCAGACGGCCAATCCCAACGAAGCCTGCACCCTCGGCGCGACCCAGTGTCTCGCCGGCTCTGCTTGCAACAGCACCAAGTGCATTCCCCCCGCCGAGAACGGCGCCCCCTGCAACCCGGCGAACTCCGTCGGGTGCAAGGTGCCGGCCATCTGTTCCGGGAACATTTGCAAGGTCCTCGACCCGGCCACCTGCATCTGACCCGCCCGCCGAAGACCTCTTCAGACAGGGGGCTGCATTGCCTTTGGAGCGTAAGTCAATCGTGGCCGGTTTCGAGGCCCCGAGGGTCAGGCTGGGAACGCGGCAATCGCCACTGCAGCCCGCAGAACCTGGTCTCATCTATGTAAATCCGAAAGAAGGACTACGGAAAAATGCCTGCGCCGGGCGAGGTCTTCGCGGAAGTAGCCGTCCAGCTTCTCGATGACGGACATCAGCCGCTCCACGTTCTCAGGAGTCCGTCGGTGGACAATATCCAGGTCCTGCGTCAGCAGCGACGACGTCCGGAGGAGCCCCCGCCACACCACCGATGACGATGAACTCCACGTTGCCCTTGACCAGTTCCGTCAAAATTTCGCCGGGCTTGAAGATCATGCGGCGGACTTCTTGGTCTTGACAAACTCGTCGGCCCGCTCGCGGAAGCTGACCAGGCTGGCCATCATGTCGGCGCACTCTTTCAAGTGCTCCATGGGGCTCTGTTCCAGCGCGCACCAGATAAGCGTGCGATCCACGTCGGCGACGGCCCCGATGACATCAGGGTCATGCTCATTCCAGTAAGCCAGCACGTCGGCGATCTCCGGCACAAGCGCCGGGTCTACCGGGCGAAAAATCTGCTCCGCTGTGGCACAGAATTCATCGGAGACGATGTTGGGCGATGGCATGGCTCTCCTTCATTGATATCACGGGACCGGGTGAGGGGCCACGGGAGACAGCGGACGGCTTGACTATATGACGGCCAGAACCGCTTCTGGAAGGGCAAACTCCGCCAGCCGAGGGTAGCGGAACATCTGCTGCATATCATAGAGGAGGTTGCACTGGGTGGTGCACAGGTGGATGTACGCCAGTACATGGCCGCGTGAGTTCGTCGCCAAGACCCAGTTCAGCGAGAGGGTCGAAAAGGCGGTTGAAAAGGGCCCTCAGCTCATCACCAAGCGCGGCGAGGGACCACCACCACCGATGCCGCGGGCCCGACTGACCCGCCAGGTCGGGCGGGCCCCGGCTCTTTCCTGGGAGGG
>JBBRLA010000008.1:0-32018 GCA_038231615.1 Polyangia bacterium
CCGTAAACGTGGCGCGGCTGCAGGAGGGCACGCCCGGGCTGCAGCCTTGCACGCCGCGGGGCTGCATGATGCTGCTGGCCGGCACGAATTTGCGCGGCGCGCACGCGGTGGTGCTGGGCCGCTCCGCCATCGTCGGCCGGCCCATGGCGGCGCTGCTGCTGGCGGCGGATGCGACGGTGACCCTGTGCCATTCCCGCACCCGCGACCTGGCCGCCGCGGTGGGTCGGGCAGATGTGGTGGTGGCGGCGATCGGCCGTCCCGAACTGGTCCGCGGGGAGTGGATCAAGGAGGGGGCGACAGTGATCGACGTGGGGATGAACCGGCTTTTGAGCGGCAAGCTGGTCGGCGACGTGGAATTCGTCACCGCGGCGGCGCGGGCCGCGGCGATCACCCCGGTCCCGGGAGGGGTCGGGCCGATGACCATCGCCATGCTTCTGGCCAACACCGCCGCCTCGGCCCGCCGCCGCCTTCTTTCGTGAGCGCCCACTGACGTTTGCAGCAGGGCGGGGACTTTTCCCCCACCCCATACAGGGCGAGGCCGCGGGATGGCGCGGGGTTCGGCGGCGGGCTCGCCGCGGGGGACCTGGCATGCGGGTTGCTTTATCACCTGGGCAAGGAGAATTAGAATGACCTATACCCTCAAGTCTCTTTTCGTCTCGGGTGGCCTGGCCCTGGTGGTGTCGGCGACGGGCTGTGGCAGCGAGATCTCCGGCGAGCAGGCGGGCGTGGACGAGAGCGAGATGGATGGTGTGCAGATCGCCTCGGTGCTTCAGGTCGGCGGCGCGGCCACGGTGTTCAACACCGGTGGCGTGGGCCTGAACCTGCGCAGCGGGCCGGGGACCGGGTACAAGGTTGTGGTGCTCATGCCGGAGGGGGCCCAGATCCAGGTGGTCGGCGCGGTGCAGAACGCCTTTTACAAGGTGCAGTACGGCGGTCAGACGGGGTGGGCGCACAGCAACTACCTGCGGCCGGTGGACAGCAGTGGGGGCGGCGGCGGCTCGTACCCCGGCAACATCCACTGGAACCCGGCAAGCAGCGCCAACTTCACCCCGGGGCGCAGCGGCGGGCCGATGAAGTTCGTGGTCATCCACGACATGGAGGGCAGCTACGACGGATCGATCAGCTGGTTCAAGAACCCGGCGTCGCAGGTCTCGGCCCACTACTGTATTCGCTCCAGCGATGGGGACATCACCCAGATGGTGCGCGAGCAGGACACCGCCTGGCACGCCGGCAACTGGCCCTACAACCAGACCGCCATCGGCATCGAGCACGAAGGCTGGATGTCTCAGCCGACCCGCTGGTACACCGAGACCATGTACCGCCGCTCGGCGCAGCTTACCGCGGCGATCACCAAACGCTACAGCATCGCCGTCGATCGCAGCCACGTCATCGGCCACAATCAGGTGCCCCCGCCCAGCACCCACACCGATCCGGGTACCGGCTGGGACTGGAACCACTATATGAGCCTGGTGCATTCCTTCCGTTAGTCCCTGTTCCGCCGGCTCTTGACCAGGGCCAAAATCAGGACCAGCGCCAGCCAGGACGCCCACCCCCCGTTCGACCTGCCCGGTCCCCCGCCGCTCGTCATGCATCCCGAGAACACGCGCTCCTGGCAGGCCAGAAGCCCCGCGTCGGGCCCCGCGTCCTGCGGGTAGGCCCGGCAGATGGCTTTGCCATCGTCGCTGCTGAGGAACCGCTTGCTGGTCTCCCGGCTGGCGGCGTAAGGGAACATGGTGCTCGTCAGCACCGCCGGGGGCAGGCCCTTCAGCGAGGAGCAGGCGATCACGGGCAGGCCGTCGCTGTCCAGGGGCTGTGTGCCGTTCCCGTCCCAGCAGGTGTGCGCCAGACCGAGCACGTGCCCCAACTCGTGGGTCAGCGTGTTCTCCAGGTCGGCCAGGTCCCTGCCGTCCTCTGGAATGGGGGTGGCGTCGGGGTGGTCGGGGTCGACCCGGGCAAACTGAAAGTTGACCGCGTTCATTTCGATATCGGCATCGGTGATGACGCCATCGTCGGGCATGCCGGCGTGGCTTCGGTAGGACACCGAGGTCAGCGCCGCGGCGTCCGGGTCATACAGGGTTGCTCCGCGCCCCCATGTCTCGGCCAGGAAGAAGAGGGCATTGATGCCGTCGGCCCCGGCCCGCCACGTTCCGGCTGCCCGCGGCAAGAGGGAGAGCGACGAGCACTGCTCCGTCGGCTGATTCCAGTT
The DNA here is from genome assembly GCA_038231615.1 of Polyangia bacterium. GTDB lineage: Bacteria > Myxococcota_A > Polyangia > Palsa-1104 > JAEUJZ01 > JBBRLA01. The sequence continues at coordinate 2,207 of JBBRLA010000008.1, forward strand.
CTGGGTGGCGTTGTCCAGCACCTGGCTCACATCGGCCAGGGTCAGGCCCGGTGGCGGATGAACATCCGGGGTCAGCGGGACACAGGACTGCGTCCAGCGAAGCGGTCGCGGGGGGGCCGCGGACTTGCTGTTTCCGGTGGTCATCTCCCGGACGAAAGCCGCGGCTGGGCCCACGCAGAGGCAGGCGGCCACGACAATCGCGAAGCGCGAAGCGCCGCGGAGATCGCTCGGCAGGAGCAGGGGGAACCGCAATCTCATCTCCCCTGTTCTAAGCACGGCCGGGCGTTTGGCAGCCCCAAGATGTCTCCGCAAGATGAAGATTTGCCAAAAGCCGACGAAAAGCCGCGTAGTAGAGCGTTGACAGCGGACTCCCCTGCCTTCTACCCTATCTCCTTGGCCTACGTGCATGGCGCGTCGGCGACAACACGATGTACGCTGAGCTGCCAGACTTCGTCGGCGAATACCGGATCACCGGCCTTCTAGGCGAGGGCGCGGTGGCGCGGGTCTATGCCGGCACCGAGCCGGGCACCTTGCGATCGGTGGCCATCAAGGTCCTTCGAGAGGGCCACAGCCCCGAGCACCGCACCGTCGAACGCTTCATCGCCGAGGTGCGCGCGGTCAAGCAGATCCAGCATCGAAACATCATCGACATCTACGGCTTCGGTGCCCTCCCCGATGGGCGCCCGTTCTTCGTCATGGAGTATCTGCCGGGGCTGACCCTGCAGCAGCGCCTGGATCGGGAAGGACCGCTGACCTTCCTGGAGGCGGCGCCGATCTTCGCCCAGGCCTGCGCGGCCCTATCGGCGGCCCATGAGCACGGCATCATTCACCGGGACCTCAAGCCGGACAACATCTACCTGGCGGACGAGCGATCGGGGCCACCCCTGGTCAAGCTCCTCGACTTCGGCATCGCCAAGCTAGTCACGCAGCAGTCCTCGGCGGCGCTGACCCAGGTGGGCTCGACGGTAGGCACGCCCCTGTATATGTCCCCGGAGCAGATCCGGGCGCTGCCGCTGGACCCCCGTTCGGACATCTACACGCTGGGGGTGTCGCTCTTCCAGACGCTCACCGGGGAGTTTCCCTTCTACGCCGAGTCCCACGCGCAGACGGCGACGATGCACTTGACGCAGGCTCCGCCCCTTCCGAGCCAGGTTTCCGACCTTCTGCCGATCCCGGAGCAGGCCGAGGTCATCGTAATGCGCTGCCTCGAGAAGAACCCTGACGCACGCTACTCGTCGATGGACGAGTTGCGCCAGGCGCTGGAGGCGACGGCACGCGACCTGATGTCGGCGCGCAAGCTCAGCGGGGGACGCGAGGCCCGAGTGTCGCTGCCCTCGGTGCCGCCGCTGCCCCCGGGTGCCCCGATACCGCTGAGTGCCGAGGCCGCCCTTGCCGGGCCCCATGTGGCCGTGTTTTCCCCACCAGTCCCCTCGACTGCTGGCGATCGCCCCCCCAGGGCGGCGGCAGAGACCGCGTTCGCGCGCCTGGACCTCCCGCACTACCCCCCGCTAACCACGCCCGTTCCCGGGTCCCTGCGCACACTGCCCTCGGGGACCCCTAGGGTAACGCCAGCAGCAACGAACGTCCCGGCCCCTAGCCAATCCGCCCCGGTGCCGGCGGAAGGCCAGCGCCAGACCCGGGCCGCGCGCCCTGCACCGACGCGCAGGCCGGTTAACGGAAACACCGGGAAGGTGGTGCGTTATGTCGCCTGGTATGTCCTCATGGTCGCGCTGGGCGTACTCCTGTGGCTGGTCCTCAGTCGCTTTTTCCACTGGCCATTGCGATAGCCACTTCTCCCCTTCCTCGCTTTTTTCTGATTTATTTCCTTAATAATCGCCCAAAGCCGGCGATAAGGTAAATGACAGGATGCTGGTTCCCCGGTAGAGGGCCCCGCCGGGTCTGGCGATTTCGTCTGTCGTTCTTTGTTTCCCATTTAATTCCGTTTTTGTCGGTGCCAGGGCCCTGTGGCCAGGGCACCTTTTTGTCGTTCCCCCCCTTTTCCGCCCGCCGACCGAGTCCCCCTCCAGACACCTGTGCGACAATACACCCATGAGGCACGAAGTGCGCCCGCGGACGCCGTGCTTGTCCCGGCGTTGGCTGGCCGGAGCGGTTCTGCTCGTGCTCTCGTGGACCCGCCCGGCAGCGGCCCGGGAAGCAGACTTCCGCCACGTCTCCGATTATGCCTGGTTCCTTCTGGGGGCAGCCTCGGGGCTGGTGCTGCACGAGAGCGGGCACCTCATCATGGATTATTCGCTGGGGGCCTATCCCACCCTGGTGCCGGTGAAACTCGGGCCGTTTCCCTTCTTCGCCATCCAGCCACGCAACATCCGTACGAACCAGGACCGCTACGCCATCACCGTGGCCGGCTTCGCCGCACAGGACCTGTGGTCCGAGCTGACCCTGGGCTTCTGCCCGCGCCTGCGGGAGCGCCACCACCCTTTCCTCAAGGGGATGATGGCCTTCCATATCGCCCTGTCGATCGGCTATGCGGTCACCGGCTTCGCCGGCGTCGGGCCGCCGCAAAGCGACGTCAACAACATGTCCTTTGCCCTGGGGGTGCCGCAATGGGTGGTGGCGTCCCTGCTGATGGTGCCGGCGCTGACCGATCTATACCGCTACTTCGTGCCCGACTCGCCCTTTGCCCCCTGGGTCAGCATGAGCAGCAAGCTTACCGCGGTGGGCATCGCCCTGACCTTCTGATGGCCGATGAACTCGGCCCCACGGCTTCACCGGGGCGAAGCCGTGGGGAGCAGGCGCTCTCGGCGCGACCGGATGGCGAGATCAGGCGTGCTTGGTGGCTTCGGCGTTGCAGCGATCCTTCAGTTCCTTGCCGGGCTTGAAGCCCGGCACTCGACGAGCGGGGATCTGGATCGCATCGCCAGTCTGTGGGTTGCGCCCCTGCCGGGCCGCCGATTCACGAACGCTGAAGGTGCCAAATCCGCGCAGATCAATCTTCTCCCCCCGGGAGAGCGCATCACCGATCTGATCGAGCACGTCTTCCACGACCTGCTGCGTCTGCGTCTTTGGAAGGTTGTTCTTCTGGGAAATGACATCGACCAGATCTGACTTCTTCATTGAGCCCTCCTCAAGAATCCCTGCAATCTTTATCGTGTGACGCCGATCACTTCAGAAAAGCCCGGGAGATGACCTCGCGGGAAAGTGAGCAGCGACAAATGCGGCATCCTAGTCACCCCTCCCCGGGGGGTCAATAGCCACGAGCGAGGATCGAACCGTTTTTTACCTGTAAAATCTGGGCGTCCCTTTACACTTCATGACCCAAGTGTGCAATTTCGCCCACCTGATCCGGCGGAGGCGGTTGCAGGGCCTGGTCCGGCCGCCGCCACACCCGCAAGAGGAAGCCCACGACGGGGGTCAAAAGGGTGATGATCGACAGTCCGAAGAGCAGGAAGGTGACATCCACCCCCAGCGAGCTGGAGTTGGGGTTATACCCCCACTTCACCGCCAGGATCTTACCTTTCGGCTTTCCCCACAAGGGCCAGCGCCGGGGATGGTTTGGTCCACGGGTCCCGGCCACTTACTTTCCTCCGTGCGCCGCCCGATAGTCCATCACCAGCTTCAGTACCTCGTCGAAGGTGCCCTCCGGCACCACCTTACCGCGGATCACGCCGTAGGTGTCCTCGACCTTCTTGCGCCACGCCGGCTTGTCGCTGATCGTGACCTCCGTCAGCCCTTGCATCTTCATCTTGGCGATCGAGTCATCCTCGGTCTTCCGCGCATCCTGCACCGTCTGCTGCCCCAACTGCCGGGCCACTTTCAGTAGCGACGGCCGCAGCTCCGGCGGCACCTGGTCCCACGCCTTCTTGGTCACCACCATCGCCCCGGTCAGCGACGACCACTTCAGATCGCTCATGTACTTCGCCTTGTCGTTCAGCCGGATGGCCAGTGCCACCGCCGGCGGGTACGCCACCGTATCGATCAGCCCCGTCTGCATCGAGGGGATGATGTCCGTCGCGCTGAGCACCACCGAGTTGAAGCCTCCCGCCTTCCACGCCGCCGCGCTGGCCGGGTCACCGTCCCAGACGAAGAGCTTGCCCGCCTGCATCTTCGCCAGGGTGTTGCGCGACTGCGTCGAGAAGAAGCGCACGAAGCCGATCTCGCTCCAGTTGAGGACCACATAGCCTTTGGCCAGCAGCGCCGCCTCCAGCTTGGGCGCATAGACCGCGAGAATCGACTCCTTCTGCTCCCGGGTTTCCAGGAACATCGGCAGGTCCAGCACCATCGGCTCGGGGGTGATCTCGTGCAGGCCGATGCTGGTCAGCGCCGCCGACTGGAGCTGGCCGAGCTTCATCTTGGTCACCATGTCTCCTTCGTTGCCCATGGTGCCACCGGCGAAGATCTTGAGCTTCACCCGGCCCGAAGAGATATTGTCCCAGCCTTGGGCGGCCTCCTTCAGCAGCTTGTGCCACGGCGAGCCCTGCGGCGCCGAGGTTCCGAGCTTGATGACGATCGCCTGCGCCTGGGCCTGCGCGGCGGGGGTCGAGAGAAGGGCCAGGGAGGCCAGAAGGGAGAGCACGAGGGACTTTCTCATGTTATTCAGGTGATCCTGTGGGGCCTGGCGCAGCAGGCGTCTATTCAAGCATAACGTCGCGGCGGTAGTCCTGGCGAGAGCCAAGACCATAGGCCGAATTTCACTCGGCGAAAAGGTCCCCGAGCCGGGTGAGCAGCCAGTGCGCGCGATCCTGGTTGATCACGTTGGCCAGCCGCTCCTTCCGCCAGGCGTCGTCGTCAGCATATACGTCCGCCTCCAGCACTTTATTCAACATCTGGGTAAACTCGGCCTTCTTCTGCTGGGGTACCAGCACCCCCTCCGCGTAGGAGAGCAGCGGCCCGACCCGGTGGCCCCCGGACAGCGCCATCGCCCGGTCCAGGTGCTGCCGGGCCCGCTCCGGCCCGCCGCCAGCCTCCTTGCTGCGCGCCGCATCGTACGAGACGTAAAATTCATGGATCGCCCCGCTGTCCCAGGCCTCGTCCAGGGCTAGGGCCCGCGCTATGATCTCCTCGACCACCGGCAGGTCCCCTACCAGGTCCATGTGGTCCTTGGCGGTGCTGATGGCCAGCGCCCACGAGGCCCCGGCCCAGTAAAGCAGCGGCACGTCGTCCTTGCCCGCCCGCATCAACGCCTCCGCCCGGCCCTCCTTTTTTGGCGCCAGCAGTGCCTGCCGCAGGCCCTTGTGACGCCGCTCCAACCCATCCAGGGCATGGTTGCGCCCGCGTAGATAAAGGCGCCGCGCCCGCGCCAGCAGCTCCTGCGAGCGTTTGAAGTCCTTGTCCTCCGCGCGATCGGCATCCTGCTGCACGAAGGCGTAGCTGTACTGGGTGAAGCCGGCGGCCAGGGACAGGGGCAGCCACGGGTGATCGGGGACCTCTTTGTGCAACTGCTCCATCGTCTCAAGGGCGAAGGCCGCCGCGTAGCGCACCAGTTCCGGGTCCTCTTCCTCGCCATAACCGCCGCCCGCCGAGGACACCGCGTCCGCGGCGGAGCGCAGGGCGTAGCCGCGGATCGAGCAGCCCGGCAGCGATGGGAGCATGAGACACATCACCACCGGGATAAGCCGGCGAGACGTGGATTTGGGGGTACCCGTGTGAAAGAACATCGCTCCTGCTATACTCTGCGACCAGCCCCTATGCCAAGTGATGCCTCCTTGTCCGCCGAATCTGACTCGACAGAAGGCCCTGGCAAAGCCACCGGGTCTGGTTCGACCGCCGGGCCAATTGACGATAGCACGCAGCGAAGTGAGGTACCGTCCATCGATCTGGAAGACGTGGCCGATGCCGGCTCCGTCGAGGGGCCCGCTCCGGGGTCCAAGGTCGAGGCGGTGCTGGTCAGCCTGATCGCGCTCTTTATGATGTTCCTGCCAGTGGTCCACACCCTGGTGCGACGCTTCTTCGGCAAGGACATCCCGGGCACCGGGCTTTTTGTGCAGCACGCCACCCTGTGGATCGGCTTCCTCGGGGCGCTCCTGGCCACGGCAGGGGGTAAGCACCTGGGGCTGGCCACCGCCAACTTCATGCCCCCGGGCAAGCTGCGCTCCTTTGCCGAGTGGATCTCTGCCTTCACCTTCTCGCTGGTGGCATGCTTTCTGACCTATGCCAGCGCCCGTCTGGTCAGCGCCATCCGCGGCGGCAACGGCGAGCACCTGCCGGGCGGCATCCCGGTGTGGTGGAGCGATCTGGTCATGCCCGCGGCCTTCGCGGTGATGGCGGTGCGCGCCGTGGTCCGGGCCACCGCCGGCACCAAGCCGGGCGCCCACGAGCTGCCCTCCTCGCACTGCCCGCCGCCGGTGCACCCGCGCATCCGCCTGGGCCTGCGCATCCTGTCGGGGTTGTGCGCTGCGGCCGCCCTCTTCGCCGGCCTGACCTACGACAGCCAGATCTGGGTGCGGCTCCTGGTCGACCGGCTGGACGCCCTGCATGGCGCGGTGCTGTACATCGGTTCGTCGCTGATCATGGTGTCGTTCCTTCTGGGCACGCCGGTGTTCATCGCCATGGCCGGCATCGCCATGGTGCTCTTCTTCGCCAGCGGTACCCCCATCTCGCCGGTGGCGCAGGAGACCGCGCGGCTGGTGCAAAATCCGACCCTACCGGCGATTCCGCTTTTGACCGTGGCCGGCTACATCCTGGCGGCGGGGAACGCCTCGCGGCGGCTGGTGCGGGCCTACAAGAGCGTCTTCGGCTGGCTGCCGGGGGGGCTGGCGGTGATGGTGGTCTTCGTATGCGCCATCTTCACCACCTTCACCGGCGCCTCGGGAGTGACCATCCTGGCGCTGGGGGGGCTGGTTTACCCGCTGCTCATTCGCGACAATTACCCGCAAGGTTTCTCCCTGGGGCTGGTGACCGCGGCGGGCAGCCTGGGGTTGCTCTTTCCGCCCAGCCTGCCGGTCTTGCTTTACAGCGTCGCGGCCAGCGCCCCGGGGGCGGCGGCGCCGGTCAGCGCCGAGCAGCTCTTCATCGGCGGGCTGATCCCCGGCATCCTGCTCATTCTCCTGGTGTCGCTTTACGGCATCCACAAGGGCTATCAGCAGAAGGCGCCGCGGCAGGCCTTCAACGGGCGCGAAGTGCTCCACGCCATCTGGGACGCCAAGTGGGACCTTTTCCTGCCCTTCATCGTGATCGGGACGGTGGCCGGCGGGCTGGCCACGGTGGTCGAGGCGGCGGCGTTCGGGGCGACGTACGCGCTGCTGGTGGAGCTTTTCGTTTTTCGCGATGTCCATCCCCTGAAGGAGCTTCCGGGGGTGCTGGCGCACGCGGCGCTCCTGGTGGGGGCGGTAGTGGTGCTGCTCGGGGCCGCCCTGGGATTGACCAACTATCTGGTGGATCAGGAGTTGCCGGGGAAGCTGGTGGACTGGGTGCAGTTGCACATCCACGCACAGTGGTTGTTTCTTCTGGCACTCAACGTGATCCTGCTGGTCCTGGGGAGCGTGCTGGAGATCTACTCGGCCATCGTGGTGCTGGTGCCGCTGGTGGCGCCTCTCGGGGTGGCCTACAATATTCATCCGGTCCACCTGGGGGTGATCTTCCTGGCGAACCTGGAGTTGGGGTTCCTGTTCCCGCCGATGGGGTTGAACCTGTTCCTGTCGGCGACGCGTTTTCAGAAGCCGCTGCCGGTGCTCTACCGGCAGGCGCTGCCCTTTCTGCTCATCATGTCCGTGGGCGTGCTGATCATCACCTACGTCGAGGTGGCGACAACCGGGCTCCTGCGGGTGTTTGGCAAGTACTAGCGCTTGCTGCTCCTTGCCCTGACCAACCTGTTTTGCGCCCCCGGAGGCATTCCGGCCTTCAATTGCCTGCTGGTCCGCGCCGCGGCGGAGTACGCCCGGGCCCAGCGCCGCGAGCTGCGGGTGATTGTCCAGGGCGACGCCCTGGGCACGGCGGCGGAGGGCGAGCTGGAAGAACACTTCCCGCGGGCGTATCTGCCCTGCGGCGGGGACCGGCGGCGGCTCCTTTCGGCGGTGTTTAAGGAGTGGCCGCGGCGGCCGACGCTGCTTCTGGGCCACGTGAACCTGGCGCCGGTGGGGCTGGCCTTCGGTGGCCTGATGCCGGGGCCAGGCTTCGGGGTGGTGGCCCATGGGACCGATGTGTGGACGGCGCTGCCGATCTTGCGGCGGCTGGCGCTGCGGCGGGCCACTGCAGTGGCCTGCGTGAGCGACCATACCGCCCGATGCGTGCACCTGGTGCAGGGGGTCGATGCGTCGCGGTGCGTACGGGTCATCAACGCCCTGCCGGAGGAGCGGTTCGCTCCAACGCCAGGCCGACCCCTGACGGCGCCGACGCCACGTGAGGGGACGCGGCTCTTGAGCGTGACCCGACTCCATCCTGGCGAACCCAAGGGGATCGACCTGGTCCTGCGCGCGCTGCGGGGACTGCCCAGATCGCACTACACTGTAGCGGGAGAAGGCGAGGCGCTTCAGGGACTGCGGGCGCTCGCGGTGGAACTGGGGGTGGGCCATCAGGTGACGTTCACCGGCCGCGTGAGCGATGGGGAACGGGAGCGGCTTTTGCGGGAATGCGACGTGTTCGTGTTGCCCAGTTCGGGGGAGGGGTTCGGAATCGTCTATCTGGAGGCGATGGCCTGCGGAAAACCCTGCGTGGCGGCGCGAGTCGGCGGGGCGCCCGAGGTGGTGCTGGATGGGGAGACCGGGCTGGTGGTGCCTCCAGCGGAGGGGCCCCTTCTGGAGGGGCTGCGGGCGCTGCTCCGGGATGGGTCATTGCGGGCGCGCATGGGAGAGGCGGGCCGAAGGCGGGTGCAGGAACACTTCCGCTATCCTCATTTTCGCGAGCGGGCGATTCGCCTCTTCGAGAGATTGGGGTAGCGTCATGGGGATGAGCCGGGCTGCGTGAGGGTGCGGATGGCGTCGTTCATCTGGAGGAAGCGCGGCACCTCATGGCACAGGGCCAGAAGGCACAGGATCGCGAGACCTGCCAGGAGCGCCAGGCGCATCCAAGGAGAAAACCGAGAAAGCAGCCTCCGGCGCGGCGGCCTTCCCACCCCCTGAAGCAGGTTCCAGGCGCGAAAGCAGGAGGGGCAGGCCCAGCCGTTTTCGGTCATCGACACTTGATCTTCGCGCAGACGCCGGCGCCCGCAGGCGGCGCAACGCAGGCCGGGTTCCGGGTGCTCCGCGTTCTCGACCTCGACCTCGATGCCCCGCTCGTTCATGAGTTGGGTGACCACCGAAGGCAGCGGGCGGGGGGCCTGCATCCGCACCACCCCTATGCGCTGCCCGTGGCGCTGGCGGAACCCAGGGGATCCGGCGTACTGCTCTAAATAGGCCAGCTTGCGCTCCAACTCGGCGACGGCAGCATCACGATCGGATTCCCAGTCGTGGGCGACGCAGAAGAGCAGGTGGACCGCAGTGGCCGTCTCGACCGTTTGTGGATCTTCGGGAGGGTCCTTGGCCGCGCTCATCGGATCAAGGGTAAGGGATGTGGCCCAGCCCGGCAACGGCGGTGGATGGAGAAGACCAGGCGGAGGGGGGAGCGTACGACGAGACGGAAGAGGCCGGACTAGCGGTGGTGGCCGCCGCCCCCGCCGCCGCTGGGCGCGGAAACATGGCCCCCGCCGCCGCCCGAGGAGTGACTGGGGGCGGAGAAACTCGGCGCCGAGTGGCTCGGGGCGGAGTACGAGTGACTTGGGGCCGAGTACACCGGGGCCGAATACGAGTGGCTCGGGGCCGAGTACACCGGGGCTTGGTAGCTGGGCCGGCTATAGGCCGGGGCCTGGTAGCTGGGCCGGCTGTAGGCCGGGGCCTGATACGCCGGCCGCTGGTACGTCGGAGCCTGATACGTCGGCCGCTGGTACGTCGGCGACAGCGTCCTGGGCTGGTACATCGGTCGGTATCCTGGCGCCGGGTGCTGGTAGGGCTGCTGGAACCCGGGTGCCTGGCGCTGATACCCCGGCTGCTGGTACGCTGGCCGCTGATAGGTCGGTTGCTGGAATCCCGGGCGCTGGGCCCCTGGCTGGAATCCCGGCGCCTGCCGCTGGTACGCCCCGCCCTGGCCTTGGAAGGGTCGCGCCCCCACTGACGCTGCGTAGGGTCTCGACTGCAACGCCATGCCCGGTCGCACCGTCACCTGCGCTCGAGGCAACGACCCGGTCAGGGTGTGCAACGGCGTCGGTCGCACCGAGAGCTGCATGGTGTGGGGCAGCGGTCCTATGTTCACCTGAGTGGTGCCCACCGTCCGGAAGGTGTTGGACGCCGCGGTTCGCGCGAAGACCTGCGGCACCACCGCCGGGGACACCCGCGTCATCCGCGGTGCCCCGAGCTGTCCCGTGGGCACGAAGTTCCACCGCGCCACCCTGGCGCCCACCGGCGGGGCGATGCGCACCCCGCGGGGTGGCAGCGGCGTCCAGCCGGCATAGCCTCCGCCGTGCCTCCAACTGACCCAGGCAGGGCCCCAGATGCGGCCGGGGACCCAGCACCAGCCATAGCCGGAGTGGCTGATCCACCGGCCATAGTGGAATGGCGCCCAGCCCCAGTTGTAGTCGGAGGCCCAGGTCCAACCATAGTCGGTCAGGGCCCAGCGACCGCCAGAGTAGTAGGGCGAAAAGTCATAACCGACCGCAGCGCTGGAGGGGGTCCAGATGCGGCCATAGTCCGGCGTGTCCACCCAGTTTCCATAAGGAGACAGGGCCTCCTGGAAGTCGGTGTACGCGGTCTGGTCATAGCCATCGTCCAGATCGTTGGTGACGGCCGACTCCGGGTCGGCGGCGCTGGCCGCGGTCTGGTCCCCAGAACAGTCGTAGGCCTGATTGTTGTCGTCGTAGCACACGCCATCGGGCGGGGCCTGATAGACGCTGCCGTCGCCGTTCTGCGGATATTGCCCGTTCTGCTGGTACTGCCCGTTCTGCCCGCTCTGATCGTTCAGATAGGATGGCTGCCCGTCGTACGGTCCAGCCGCGCCATAGTCCGAACCCGGACCGTCGGCGAGGGCGGTACCGGCGGGAAAGGCCAGTGCGGAGGCCAGCAGCAGGGATCGGAAAGCCTGGTTCATGGTCGTTCTCCTGCGATAAGGACGAGTCTACCCCCGCCCTCATTCAAATTCCTTATTAGAAAAAATACGCCCCAGAAAATCAGAATCTTGACATCCTTTCCAGATCGGCAAAGCATGCGGCTGCCGCAGGCGAAAGAGTCTTGCCATCCCCCCCAAACCCACCTATCGTTAAGCCACGTGGGCTCGCTGCGTGCCCGCGGCTTGCGCAAATGGAATTTGACCCGTTCTTAGATACCAGGCCAAAGAGAAGGAGCGAATGAGCACTAAGCTGTTTGTCGGCAACCTGTCCTACTCCATCACCGAGCAGGAGTTGCGCGACGCATTCTCCCAGTCCGGACGCACGGTGAACAGCGTCCGTATCGCCCTCGACCGCGAGACCCAGCGACCCCGCGGGTTCGCCTTCATCGAGGTGGCGACGGACGCCGACGCGGACTCGGCGATCAACGAGTGGAACAACAAGATGCTCTCCGGGCGCACGGTGTTCGTGGAGAAAGCCCAGGAGCGCGCGCCCGGTGCGCCGCGTCCGGCGCCTCGTCCTCGTCCCCCCATGGGCGGCCCGGGTGGACCGGGCGGCCCTGGTGGTCCGGGAGGGCCAGGCGGCTACAACAGCGGTCCCCCTCGATTCCCCTATGCTCCACGCCCCTTCGGCCCTCCCGCCAGCGCCGAGCCGGTTCGGGAGGCGGGCCGTCGGCACAACGCCAAACCCGAGCGCAAGGTCAAAGAAAAGAAGAGTCCCGGCCGTCCCGAGGAACGCGAACGCGGGAAGTGGCGTTGGGACGGCAACGACGACTATTAGTCCGCGCCACTTTTCCCCTTGGCCTCGCCCCTCCCTGGCGGCCTGTCCGACTCTACCTTTCCGCTACTCGTAGCGCAGCGCGTCGATAGGATCGAGCCGCGCCGCTTTCCTGGCGGGATAGAACCCGAACCCGATGCCGATTCCCGCCGAGATGCCGAAAGCCAGCGCGATCCACTGCGGCGAGATCTCCACTGGCATGCCACCGCTGAAGCGGGAGACCAGATAGGCCCCCAGGCTCCCCAGCGCGATGCCGCAGAGCCCCCCGGCCACCGATAGGGCCGTCGCCTCCACCAGGAACTGCATCAGGATGTCCCGCTCCCGAGCGCCGATCGCCAGGCGCACCCCGATCTCCCGGGTGCGCTCGGTCACCGATACCAGCATGATGTTCATGATGCCGATGCCGCCCACCAAAAGCGACACCGCCGCCACGTTGCGCAGCATCGAAGTCTGCGTCTCCACCATCTGCTGCCGCGTTGCCGCCAGCTCGGCCAGGTTGCGCACGGTGAAGTCGTTGTCCTGGTTGTCCGCCAGCCGGTGCCGTGATCGCAAGAGCTGCGTCACCTCCTGCTGTGCCGTCGCCAGGTCATCGTCCGAGGTGGCGCTGATGGTGATCGAGCCGACATACTGCCGGCTCTGATTGAGGATGCGCGTGCGCAGGGTCAGGGAGGGCACCAGCAGCACGTCGTCCTGGTCGGTCCCGACCACCGACTGCCCCTTGGGGGCCAGCACGCCGATGACCTCGCAGGGCATCTGCTTGACCCGGATGGTCTCGCCGATGGGGTCGGATCCACCGAACAGGTTCTGGGCCACCGTCTGCCCGATCACGCAGACCTTGGCCGCGGTGTCGTTTTCCGCCAGGGTGAAGAGGCGCCCGTGGGCCGCGGGCCAGTCGCGGATCTGAAAATAGTCGGGCGTGGTGCCCATGATGCTGGTGGCCCAGTTCTGGTTGCTGCTGATCACCTGGGCCTGGGCGCGGTCGATGGGCACGGCGTAGCGCACCGCGGAGCACGCCTTCTGGATGGCGTCGACGTCCTCGCGCAGGAGCGGCCGGCCCGTGCCCGAGCCCCCGGTGAAGCCGCCCGTTGTCGAGGCCCCGGGGATGATGATGATCATGTTCGACCCGAGCGAGGCGATCTGCTGGATGATGGCCTTGCGCGCCCCCTCGCCAATGGCCACCGTCACGATGAGCGCGCCCACCCCGATGATCACCCCCAGGGCGGTGAGCACCGAGCGCATGCCATTGCGCCACAGCGCCTTGAGCGCCAGGCGAAGGGCCATCAGCCACATCATGGGTGCACCTCCTCGTCTTTGTCGCCCTGCCACGCCAGAAGATCCGCCGCTGCCTTGCGGGTGTCGACGGGCTCGTCCGCGCGCAGGCGCCCATCCTTGACCAAAAGCTTTCGGCGTGCGTACTGGGCCACGTCGGGTTCATGGGTGACGATGAGCACAGTCAGCCCCTCCAGGTTCAGTCCTTGCAGGATGTCCATCACCTCCAGGGCGGTGCGCGAATCGAGGTTGCCGGTGGGTTCGTCCGCCAAGATCATCTGCGGCCGGTTCACCAGCGCCCGGGCAATGGCCACGCGTTGCTGCTGCCCGCCGGAAAGCTGCGCCGGGGTGTGGTCTTCGCGGCCGGACAGCCCCACCCGGTTAAGCGCCGCCATCGCCCGGTCGCGCCGCTGTTTCGCCGGGACGCCGTCGTAGAGCATGGGCAGTTCGACATTCTCCAGGGCGCTGGTGCGGGCCAGCAGGTTGAAGCCCTGGAAGACGAAGCCGATGGTGCGCAGGCGGACCCCGGCCAACTCGTCTCGGCTCAGGCGGGCCACGTCGCGCCCGACCAGATGATAGGTGCCCGCGGTAGGCCGGTCCAGGCAGCCCAGAAGGTTCATCAGCGTGGACTTGCCCGATCCGCTGGGGCCCATCACCGCCACCATCTCCCCGGAGGCAATGGTGAGGTCGATGCCGCGCAGCGCCGGCACCTCGACCTCGCCCAGGTGGTACACCTTGGTCAGCCCGGCAAGGGCGATGATGGGCTCAGATTCCGCCACGGTGGAAGCCCCCCTGACCGCCGGGGCTGCCCATTGCAGGGGGTGCGCCCGTCCCGCTGCCGGGCTGGCGGGCGATCTCCACCACCACCTCCCGGCCTTCCTCAAGCCCGCTGATCAGCTCCGTCTGCATGCCATCGGTAAGCCCGGTGACCACCGGGACCGGGCGCAGCTGCGCCCCATCCTGAACATAGACCGTCCCCTGGCTGGTGAAGACGCCGCCCTTGGGGTCCCGGGCCTCGGCGGCCGTCTCCTCGTGCGTCTTCTTCTGATTGCGACTCCGGCCCCCGTCCTTTTGGGCCCCTCGCTCGCCCTTCTTGTCGCCCTTGTCGCCCCGGCCCTTGATCAGGTCCATCGGCGGCTTGAAGCGCAGCGCGGCGTTGGGCACCAGCAGCACCGCCTGACGGTGGCCGACGTCGATGCGCACGTTGGCGGTCATGCCCGGACGCAGGAGCAGCGCGGCGTTGTTCACGTCCAGCACCACCACGTAGGTCACCACGTTCTGCACCGTCTGCGGCGCGTTGCGCACCTGCGACACCGTGGCGGTGAAGTGCTGGCCGCGAAAAGCATCGACGGTGAACTGCGCCGTCTGCCCGACCAGCACCATGCCGATGTCGGCCTCGTCCACGTTGGCCAGCACCTGCATCTTGGTCAAATCCCCGGCGATGCTGAACAGGTTGGGCGCCTGGAACGCCGCCGCCACCGCCTGCCCCAGCTCGACGCTGCGGGCGATCACCACCCCATCCACCGGCGACAGGATCACCGAGTTTTTCAGGTTCAGCTCGGAAGTCTTCAGCGCCGCCCGCGCCTGCTCGACCTGGGCCAGCGCCGCTTTCACCCCCGCCTCCGACCCGTTGCGGTTGGAAACGGCGGTGTCCTTGTCCGATTCGGCGACATAGTGGTCTTTGGCCAGCGCCTCGGAGCGGCCGGCGATGAGGGTGGTGTTCGAAAGGTCCGCCCGGGCCTTGGCCACGTTCGCCAGCGCCGAGGACAGGTTGGCCCGCTGCTGCTCCACCTGCGCCTGGAAGATCGACGGGTCCAGTTCCAGCAGGACCTGCCCTTGCTTCACCGGGTCATTGAAGTCCGCGTGAAGCTTCCACACAATCCCCGAGACCTGCGATCCCACCGGCGAGAGCACCTTGGGATTCAGCGAGCCGGTGGCATTGACCAGTTGGGTCAGGTCCCCCCGGGCGACCTTTTGCAGGGTGAACCGCGGCGGCGGCGGCTTGCGCGTCTGCCAGTAGGCCACCCCACCGCCCAAAACGGCGAGGACCACAGCGCAAAGGAGAATCTTACTCCACGTCTTCATGCTACTTCTGCCTTCCGCCCGGTTCCGGTTCTACCAGCTCGCCGAGTTGCTGCAAGAGCCCCGCCCGGGAAGAAGCCAGCGCATATTCCGCCTGGATGCGCTGCGAGCGCGCCGTGGTCAGAGCGAGCTGCGCGTCCCCCAGCTCGATGATGTTGCCCACTCCATTCTCGTAGCGCCCGGTGGCCGCGTGAAGCTGTAGCTCGGCCTGGGCCTGTACCACCTCGGCGGATTGAAGCGCCTCCCGGGCGTTCTGGACCATCATCAACGCCTGCAGGAGCCCGCTGCGCACCTGTTGCCGCAGTCCCTCCAGGCTGGCCTGGGCCACCTGCACCAGGGCCTGTTTCTCCTTCACCGCATACGGGGTCTGCAAACCGTCGAAGAATTGCCAGGTGAAGGCCAGCGTGCCGGAGGCCGAGAGCAAGGGCTGCCCGCTGGTGGCCGGGTTGGCCGTCGTGACCCCGCCGCCGCCGCCGCCCAGCAACACCGCGCCATACTGCCCCGAGGTCCCCAGCGAACCGGTAAGGTTGATCTGGGGATAATAGTTGGCCCGGGCGATGCGCACCGCCTGCTCCACCACCGTCACCCGGTCCCGCTGTGCCTGGTAGTCGGGCCGACGCTTGAGCACGGTGTCCAGCAGATCGTCCACCGTGCGCCCCTCCATCGGCAGCGCCGCCCGCTCGACCGGCACCAGCTTGCGGGAAAGCCACGCCGGGTCGGTCACCCCGAGGACCAGCAGAAGCTGGGCGCGGGCGATCTGAATCCCGTTCTGCGCCTGCACCCGTTGCAATTGGGCCTGGGCCTT
This sequence comes from Polyangia bacterium, assembly GCA_038231615.1. GTDB lineage: Bacteria > Myxococcota_A > Polyangia > Palsa-1104 > JAEUJZ01 > JBBRLA01. The sequence goes on from JBBRLA010000008.1 coordinate 18,166, forward strand.
CCCGGTGCGCGCGGTCAGTACGTCGATCTCCGCGTGGGTGCCGATGTGAAAGAAGCCCTCCGCCTGCAGCAGCTTCTGTTGCTGCTGCTTGAGGTTCTGAGTGGCCACCTCGTAGAGTTCGTCGGCTTGCAGGGCGTTGAAGTAGCCGGTCATCGCCGAAAGGGCGATCTGCTGTCGCGCCGCCTCGCGATCGCCGCCGGTCGCCCGGGCCGCCGCTCGGGCCTGGCCGATGGCGCCGTTGGTGCGCCCGAAGTCGTTGAGCTGCTGCTGGAGCAGGAGCTGTCCATTGTAGGACAGGTTGGTCCGTCCCGGCACCGGGCAGTTCGGCGCGCAGTTCACGTCCGAAGGGTCCCCCAGGCCGACCTGATACGTGTAGCTGCTGCTCCCTCTGGCGCTGAGGGTGAGCTGCGGCAGCCAGGCGGCGCGGGCCTCCCCGACCCGGGCCACCGCCGCCTGCTGGTTGCCGACGGCGATGAGGACCTGGGGGCTCTGCCGCAGCGCCGTACGCACCGCCTCTTCCAGGGTAAGGGGCTCCCGACCGGCCTGGTCGGCAATCGCCGACGCGGGGGCGCCGGAGCGGACCTCAGCGGCCTTGGCTGCCCCAGCCGGGGTCGACTGGGCCCACCCCTGTACGGGGAGCAGGATGGCCCCAAGGGGACCGATCAGACCGAACAAGAAGGCGGGACGGATAAAACGATGGCGACAGCCGATCAGCAAGACAGGCACGCGGTGAGGTAAGACAAGACTCAAGTATAGGCATTTGTCGGCCCTTGTCAGGCCGTATCTCCTTCTACCCGGTTTCGGCTGCGCTCACTTGCGCGGGGCGATGCCGGCGGCGCGTCCCTGTGAGAAGCTGGGGTCGGTCCCGTTCGCCGCTCCGTCCGAGTAAAGGGCGCTCGACTCCCGTGGCAGCGACCCGAGCTTGCCGCCAAAGCCCACCACCAGCGGGCTGCGCCCGTAGCTGCCGATGGTCGCCACGTAGCACGTCAGGATGTTCGCCAGCACCACCGCCTGGTCCGCCGCCGGCATCGCCCACAGTGCATCCCGTCCGTTGGCCGTCGCCGTGTTCGGCTCGTCCGTGCCGGACATCTTCAGCGGCCCGTGCAGCCGGTCGCCGTCCTGCTGCATGTCGAAGAAGCGGAAGCCCACGCTGCCGATGATCTGATTGGACCGCAGGTGCACATCCACCGCGTAGTTGGCCAGCGACCCGGTGATGCGCCGCTCGCCCCCGCCGTCGCGCACCTGAAGCTGCGTCGACGACGTGTTGTCGATGAACCCCACCATCTGTATATGGTCGCCCTCGTGCTGCACCTCGTAGTCCACGTCCATGCCGCAGACCTGCCCCGTGATCTTCCCCCCGTAAGAACGCAGGCCGCTTGACGGTCCCCCCGGCTGGGGGTGTGCGCCGGTGTGGCGCAGCGAATAGGGCTGCCCCTGGAACTCCCGGGTCGGCCGCGGCAACTCCACCCCGTTCACCACCGCCGTGGTTGGCAGGCTCGCACATCCAGCGCCGAGCACCGCCACGGGCAGCCAAAAGCCGATGCACTGGGTCCACGTTCGCATGGGAACCTCCCTTGGGCATATGGGTTGATACATGCCGGCAGGATAGGTCAATCCTGCGCCCGGTGTGGGGAAATAACCGGGTGAATGAGGGCCGATCCGGGCGACCCGCTACTCGGTCTCCACCAGACTGCCCAGTCCGGTGGACTCGGGATCGCTGAGCAACGCCGTGCGCTCTTCCATCTCTTCCAGGCGTCGCACCAGTTCCTTCAGACGCCGCACTCCGCCCGCGTCCCGGCAGCGAAACTCGACGCCGAAACCGTCTTCCCCGGGCACCTGCCGAGACCAGGCCACCCTGCCGGCGATCTCGATGGAGCGCACGCTCCCGGGGGGGATCACGTCGAGTACGATGTCCGCCCCAGGTGGCAGCCGCTCGGTGGTGCGCACGAAGGCCCCCCCGGGGCCGATGTCCTCGACCTGGCTGTGGTATACTTCTCGCTCCTGCGCCCGGCGCCACTCGGCCTGAAGCGTCACCGGCAGCCGACGGTGCCGCCGGGTCACCACGTCCCGGCCCTGCCCCTTGGCCACGCCGATCAGGAAGTCCCGGCGGCGCCCCTCGGTGGGTTGGAACTCGATGCCCAGCCCGGCGCGGATTTTGGTGCGGTGCTTGCCGCCGCGGCACCAGGCGACCTGGCCGCGGATCATCAGCTTGTTGCACAACGTGGGGAAGCGTACCTCGACGACCACCTGCTCCCCCACCGGCAACACCTCGCGGGTGGGAAAGAACACCCCCCCGGTGGCGAAGGCCGGCTGGTAGTGGCGCAAGAACTCCTCACCCGTACGATATCGTGCACGCAAGACTCGCATGCGACCTCACAGAAACGATTGTCTGAGAAGGATACCTGTTCCAGCCCCTCGCGGCAAGAATTTGTAGTTATGAATCGGTAAGGGGCCGCACCGTCTTCTCGATTTGAAATCCGCCTAACTGCGCTCGCTATTCGAAGACCAGGCGGCTGTAGCGCTCGGCCCAGCTCTCGCCCATGATGCGGGACAGGGGGCCCTTGCGTGGGCCATTGTCATGAAAGGCCTGGAAGAAGGCCATCTGCGGTTCGGTGGAACGCCCGGGAGCGGCCTGGTCCAGCTCGTCGAGGTAACACTGGAGGGCCTGGGTCAGGGCGGCAAAGCCCTGATCGACCACCCGAGGGTGCAGCTTGGCATGAAGCCCCCGCCCGGAACCCAGGCGGGCGGCCCACACCGGGCCGGCGCTGGACCCCAGGTGGCGAAAGGTCGGGGCCATCGGCAAAAGCGCGTTGCGGGTCTGCCAGTCTCTGCCGTAGACGTCGGCGTTCACCGAGACCCGGGTCGGCAGGGCCATCAGGTCGGCGGCGAACACCGGGACGTCCAGGTCGGGCACCGGGATGACCACCAGGGCCAGCCCCTCGATGATCGGTGGCATCGAGATATGCGAAAGGACGATCTTGCGCAGGCGGGCGGCCCGGAACACCGAGGTTCGCACCCGTCCCCAGTGAAGCGGCCCCTTGCGGTCCGAAAGGTCCCCATCCACCGGCAGGGGCGAGAGCGAAAGGCGTTCTTCAAGGCGGGCGCGCACGCCGGCCACCATGCCCTCGACCTCGACCTCGCGGCGGGCCTTCAGGTCTTCTTCGATCTCTTGCGCCTTCTTTCGGGCCATGGAAAGAAGGCGTTTTCCAGTGCGGACGACATCCATGTCGGCAAAACTAGCCCGAATCGGGGGCGCTGTCATGTATGCTTTGTCGCCGTGACGCCCACCGTGCCTTTCACCATCGCCACCTGGAATGTGAACTCCCTGCGCATGCGGCAGGTCCGCCTGCTCGCCTGGCTGGCTGAAAAGAAGCCCGACATTCTCTGCTTGCAAGAGCTGAAGATGGAGGACGGCCTTTTCCCCACCCTCGAATTCCAGGCGGCGGGTTACCACGCGGTGTGCGTCGGGCAGAAGACCTACAATGGGGTGGCCCTCTTGTCCAAGAAGGAGCATGGCGCCCCCGAAGCGGTGCTGGCCGGCCTGAACGATGGGGACCCCGACACCGAGGCGCGGATCATCGCGGCCACCATCCCCGGGCTCGGCGTGCGGGCGATGTCGGTCTACGTGCCCAATGGCCAGTCGGTGGAATCGGACAAGTTCGCCTACAAGCTGCGCTGGCTCTCGCGGTTGTCCACCTACCTGACCACCCGCTGCGATCCGGCACAGGGCCTGTTATTAGGCGGGGACTTCAACATCGCGCCCGACGATCGGGACGTCTACGACCCGGCGGGCTGGCGCGACACGGTGATCTGCCACCCAGACGCCAGGGCGGCGCTGGCCCAGGTGATGGGCTTCGGCCTCTCGGACGCCCTGCGGCTTTTGCGGCAGGAGGCGGGCATCTATACCTACTGGGACTACCGGCAACTGGCCTTTCCCAAGAACCTGGGGCTGCGCATCGACCACGTGCTCTGCTCCACCTCGCTGGCCGGGCGCTGCGTCGAGGCGGTAGTGGATCGCCAGGCGCGCAAGGGGCAGCAGCCCTCCGATCACGCGCCCTTCCTGGTCACATTCGGCGCCCCGGGCGGGCCCCCGGGCCCAAGCCAAACGCCCTGAGCGGCAACGAACCCCATGTTTGCGGGCAGTTGCACGAAGCTCCGCCTGCCTCTTGACGACACGGGATACACTGGTAGCCTACCTTTCTACGCATCATTTGCAGGGCCCATCAGGCAGGGCCCATCAGGCTTTCATGGCAACCGAGCGTCCCGGCCAGCCAATTCCCCCGCCGGGCAATCACACACAGGGGGATGGATCGAACCCGGGTCGGCCGGGAGACGACAGAGAACTGCTCCACCGCCTCAGGCGCGGCGACGAAGCGGCGCTCTCGCAGCTCTACGATCGCTACAGCGGCGTGGTGCTGGCGCTGCTGCTGCGCATCGTTGGCAGCCGGGCCGAAGCCGAGGACCTCTTGCAAGAGGTTTTCCTGCAAGTCTGGCGGCGGGCGCCGGAGTACGACCCACAGCGGGCCAGCTTCTCGACCTGGATTTTCACCATTGCCCGCAATCGGGCCCTGGACGTGGTGCGATCTCCGCGTCATAAGAATCACATGGCCGAAAGATCCTCCGAGGCGCAAGGCACCTCCGGCAGTGGGCCCGGCGCGGCCCGGTCAATCGAGGATACGCTCAAAGCTGCCGAGGAGCAGACCCCGGAAGAGTCGGTGGCGCTGAAGCAGCGGGCCGTGCTGGTACACCGGGCGCTGAGCGAGCTGACCCTGGTGCAGCGCGAGGCGATGGAGCTGGCCTACTACGGTGGGTTGTCCCACAGCGAGATCGCCACCCAGACCGGAGAGCCGCTGGGGACGGTGAAGTCGCGGATCAACCAGGCGGCGGCGCGGCTGCGGAGCGCCCTGGCGCAACTCGGTGGGCGGACGTGACCGCGTTTTCCGGCAGTTACTGCGATCGCTTCCGGGACCTTTTGCCCCTGCACGCCTTGGGCAGTCCCCTTCACGAAGATGCCGTCGGCCTGCGCGATCACATGGAGGGGTGTGCCGCGTGTCGCCGGGAGGTGCAGGAGCTACAGGAGGCGCTAGCGCTTCTGCCCTATGCCCTGGACCAGGTGAAGCCGGGGGTTGGGCAAAAAGAGCGGCTCTTGCGGCAGTTCCGCGACGAGGCGGCCGGTGCGCCACAGGCGACGATCATTCCGATTGCCGGCCGGGTGCGCCCGGCGAGCGGGACGCACGGGGGCCACGGTTCGGCTACAGGCGGCGGCATTGGCATCGGAGGCAGCGGCACCATCGGAGACAAGACCGGATCGCGAGGCCGTGGGGCGGGGACGTCTTGGGCGCTAGCGGCCTCGTTCCTGCTTTTCGTGGGCAGTTCGCTCCTGCTCTTGCGAGAGCACCGGCGCCTGGTGCGGGCCGAGGCGGAGAGCACGGCGCTGGCGGTGCAGCTACAGGAGGTCAAGGCGTCGGACAGCCAGAAGGACCGGCAGATCAAGGACGTGCAGCAGGAGTTGCAGTTCTTGCACGCGCGGAACATCCAGCTCGTGACCCTGCAACCTCCAGGCGGGAGCGTGGAGGAGGCGCAGCAGGCGGTGGGGCACATCCTGTGGGACCGGGACCACCGGGCGTGGCTGTTTCTGGCCTTTCAGCTTCCGGCGATCCCCGAAGATAAGGACTACCAGCTCTGGTTCCTGGTGAAAGGCCCGGAGGCGGCGCAGCCGGTGTCTGCCGGTCTCGTGCACACCACCGGCACGGGGGAGGTCTCGGCGGACATCCAGGTGCCGCCGGAGGTGGGCGAGATCACCGCGGCGGCACTGACGCTGGAACCCAAGGGCGGCAGCGAGAAGCCGACCACCGATCCCCTGCTGGTCGGTCAGATCTGACTTATTTGCCGCACTGTGCGGCTGGGGAGGTCCTCACCTCGCTCTTCTTGCGAAGAACGGCACTCCGCTTCGCTGCGCGTTATAGAAGAACGGTCATTTGCGTATATAAAGTAGCACGTGGCTACGACATGAGAAGCTGAAATCGCTCGAGTTCCGCGCGAAGCTGCCCGAGCTGCTTGCGAGAACGGGCATATTGCTCTTCCAGGCGGCTGCGATCGGCGTAGAGGCGCCCGAGTTCTTCTTCCATGGGGGACTGACCGCCCCGTGCCCCGGCGACACGCAGCTCCTCGCGCCGCTGCGCCTCCTCGACCTGCCGGTTGGCCTGTTGCGCCTCGGCGAGGGCCGCCGCCAGCTCCTGCCGCAGCGCATTGACCTGTGCCTGCGCGTCGGCGAGCTGCCCGTCAAGCTGCGCGATCTCGCCGCGCTGCCCCTTTATGGACTGATCGGCCTCGCCCTTCTGCGCCCGGACGGCCGCGATCTCCTCCAGAAGGGCGACGCGGTCCTCGCCGAGCCGAGCGATCTCCTCGCGCCCCGTGGCAACCTGCTGCTCGGCCTCGCTGCGCAGGGTCGCCGCGCGGGACCGTTCCTCGAGCACCCCGGCCGCATCGTCCAAGGCGGCCCGGCGCTGTGCCTCGGCTTGGACCAGCGCCTCGCTCAGGCGGTCCTTCTCGGCTGTGACCTCGGTGAGCTGCTCGCGCAGTTCCTTGGACAGATGCTCGGCGGCCTTGCGTTGGACCTCGGCCCGGGACATCTCCTGGCGCAGGTGCTGGTCGCCCTCGCCCGCCGATCTGTTATGGGATTCTATCTGCTCGATCTTCTGTTGGAGCTGGGCGCGCTCGGCAGTGGCCTTCTCCAGCTTTTCGCCCTGCTGCTCGATAGCCCGTTGTGCCGCGGCGTGCTGCTCCGTCGCCTTGTTCAGTGCCGCGGCGTGCTGCTCGGCGGTCTTCGCTTGTTCCAGCGCCTTCTCCGCGACCTTGCGTTGCTCCTCCATCGCCTTGCGCTGCGCCTCCACCTGCTGCTCTATCGCCTTGCGCTGCGTCTCCGTCTGCTGCTCCAGCGTCTTCTCGATGTCCTTGCGCCGTGCCTCTTCCTGCTCCAGTGACTTTTCCACCGCCTTGCGCCGTGCCTCTTCCTGTTCCAGCGTCTTCTCGATGTCCTTGCGCCGTGCCTCTTCCTGTTCCAGCGATTTCTCTGCCGCCGTGCGTAGCGTCTTCGCCTGCGCCAGCGTCTTTTCGATGTCTTTGCGTTGCCCCTCAACCTGTCGCCCCGCCGCAGTCTCCATCGCCTTTCGCTGCGCCTCCGCCTGTTCCAGCGCCTTCTCGGCCGCCTTGCGCTGCGCCTCCGCCTGCTGCTGTGCCTTCTCGGCCGCCTTGCGCCGTGCCTCCGCCTGCTGCTGCGCCTTGTCGAGCTGTGCCTTCTCCGCTTGCGCCTTGTCGAGCTGTTCGCGCAGCTTCTCCGCCTGCTGCTCGCCGCGCTTCTTCTGCGCCTCCTCCCGGGAGGCCTCCGCGCGGAGCTTCTGCGCCTCCTCCTCCATCTGTTTGCGCAGTGCCGCTGCCCGTTCGGCCTGCTGCTCCATCGCGAGCTTCTCCTCGTACACCCGGGACAGCTCCTCCCGCACCTTGCCGGTCAGGTCTTCCGCTGCCTTACGTTGAGAATCAATATTTTCGATATTCTGCTCAATCCGTTGCCGCTGCTCCTGAGCCCGGGCCAGCTCTTCGCGCAGCAGCTTGATCTCGGCATCATCCCCCTCGGCACGGAGCGGTCCCTTCAGCATCGACGGTGCCAGAGGCGGCGGCAGCAGCGGCGCGGGAGTCGCAGATCGGACATGCGTCGTCAACGGTGCGGCCTTGCCGGACGCCGCGGGAGCGAGCGGCGCGTCCAGTGCGACCTTTCCGGATATCGTCGGCGCGATCAGCGTGATCGCCGCGGCTCTGCTGGACACCACCGGAGCAATCGAGGCGGGGGCTGCTACCGCCGCGACCTTGCCCGACGCCGCGGGGGCCGCTGTCGCCGGGACCGCCACCGCGGCCACCTTGCCCGACGCCGCGGAGGCTGCTACCGCCGCGACCTTGCCCGACGCCGCGGGGGCCGCTGTCGCCGGGACCGCCACCGCGGCCACCTTGCCCGACGCTGTCGGGGCCACCGGCTTGACGATCTCCGTCTTCTCCGATTCCATCTCGTATTCGGCGTACAGGCTCACCACCTCATTGATCAACGTGGGCCGCTCCCGCGACCTGTCGTTCTTGCCCCTACCCTCAAGCTCATCCCCCACCTTGGCCAGCTCTTGCCAGAGCTGGTCCGAGTCATCCATAAGCGAGTCCTCCCGCCGACCGCCGGCTTTCGGGGGCGCGCCCAGCGGCGCCGGCTCCTTTGACTGCCACGGCCTGCCGCCCGAGGGGCCGGCCGGCTCGTTGTCTTCCAGAAATTGCACCGCCACCGAGCCGCAGGCGACCACGTCCTGGTGCCGCACCGGAGCACGCTGGGCCTTGGAAAGGCGCCGGCCGTTCAGTGCCGTGCCGTTGGTCGATCCCAGGTCCTCGATGAACCACTGCCCTTGCAAGAGCAGGAACCGGCAGTGGGTGTTCGACACCGTGGCGTCGTTGATGCGGATCGTGCTGCGCTCGCCGCGCCCGAGGCTGGCGCCGCCCTCTGGCAGGGCGGCTATCATGACGGTTCCCTGCTTGTTCCGAAAACTCAGCTTGGCGGGCATCGACATCTCCTGGATACCACCCAGAGGGAGTTTAAGAGCGCGGATGAAATGCCTTTCCCATCATACAACACGCCCCGCCCTCACGGCGAGGACTACCGAACGGGCCGGGGTTGCCACGAGGACCGCCTGCCGCTATTGTTCGCCAAATTCCATGCGCACAACTTCCATCGGTCTCCGTTTCCGCCCCGCCCTCGTTTCGTTCTTGTCCTTGTTCTGGTTCGCCTGTCAGCCAGACCCATCGGACAAGGGCCCGACGCCGGACATGGGCCCCACCAACCCGCTTGTCGTCGCCCGGCCCTACGATTCGAAGGTGCCGACGGGTTACGACGCGAAACAGCCGACGCCCCTGGTCATCCTGCTCCACGGCTACGGCGCCAGCGGGGTGCTGCAGGACGCCTACTTCGGCCTGGGCCGGCTGGTCGATCAAAAGGGCTTCCTTTACGCCTATCCCGACGGCACCCTTGACGCAAAGGGCCTGCGTTTCTGGAATGCCACCGACGCCTGCTGCGACTTTCAGCACACCCAGGTGGACGACGTGGCCTACCTGGACGCGGTCATCAGCGACATGAGCGCGCAGTACAACGTGGACCCCAAGCGCATTTTCCTGACCGGGCACTCCAACGGCGGCTACATGTCTCACCGCTACGCCTGCGACCGGTCCGACCACATCGCTGCTTTCGTCGCCCTGGCCGGCGACAACTGGAAGGACGAGACGCGCTGCAAGCCGACCTCCAAGGTGGCCGTGCTGCAAGTCCACGGCGATGCCGACGGCTCTGTGCCGTACAACGGCGACCAGAACTCCCCCTCGGCCCACGAGAGCGTGGCCAGTTGGGCCCGGTACAACGGCTGCGCCCCGACCACCGACACCACCGGCAAGGCCATTGACCTGGTGAGCGGCAACCAGACCACCCCGGAGCGCTTTACCGGCTGCCAGGGCGGCGCGGCGGAGCTATGGACCATTCACGGCGGTTCGCACATCCCCAGTGTGAAGCAACCCCAGTGGGCCGAGGCCATCTGGGACTGGTTCGTCGCCCACCCCAAGCCATAGCCGGTCCCGAAATCCTAGCAGCCCGTGGCCGCTGCCAGGGCCCTACAGACGAGCTTCATCTTGTCTGCCGAAACGGACCCGCGGTATTGGCACAAAAGAGACTGAGGCACGCTCGAAAGGTTGACCAGGTTGACGGCGCTTTCGTGCTTCAGGCCCTCTTCCACGCCAAGGGAGACCTCGGCGGGCGTGCCTCTCATGGTCGAAGTGACTTCCGCGACGGTCGCTTGACGAACGGCCTTGAGGATGGAATTGGCCGACAGCACAAGGACCGGGCGGGCCTTGTTCGGGCTGGCATAATGGAACATCCAGATTTCGCCGCGGTGGACCTCTTGCGCCATGGCTACCTCCTTCCGCCGCGGGCAGAACGTCGGGCCGGTTCCGCCTGGGGCGGGATGATCTCGGTCAGATCATCGTCGGTCCATACCTGATGCGGCAAGAACGGCTCCAGGTCGTTTAGCATCTCCTCGGCGACCCCTGGGCGTCCATAGGCTTCGGCGAATTGCCGATCGATCTCTTGTTCTCGTTTGAGACGCATGTACGAAAGGATCGCCTGCATCACGTAGGCGGAGCGACCGAACTGCTTGGTCTCCTTAGCGGCGTCCACCTGGCGGAGGATGCCGGGGTCAAAGGAGATCTGCACGGGCTTCTTGTGGTCCTTGCGGGGCTTCTTCGGTGCCGCCATGTGGGCAGTATCCACCAAGACATGCGCCGGGGCAACGAGAGAGGGAAGGGTGAGTCAAATCATCGGGATTTTTGTGCCTTCCATGAGGAAGACCCCTCTGGTTTGAACAGCGTCAGCCGCTTCTCCTCCATGTTCTTGATGGCTGCCACCGTCCGCGCCCCGTCGCTCTTGTCTCGGGCGTTGTATTTGTAATCGTGCTCTTCCAGGTACTTCGGAAGGTGCCTCTTGCTGACGTGGTGGTGACTCCCGTTGATCTGCCGCTTGTTTTTGTCGTCGCACTTCTTGCGCTCTACGATGACTTGCACGGCGACCTTGTTCCCCCTATAGCCCCGCCCGTGGCTGTGTCTTGGGGGTAGGTGCTTCTGGTTTGACCCGACGAGTAAGTAAATGCCGGACCCCAGGGCCAAGCGGGGACGGCTCAGTCAGGTTCGCTCTCCCCTGGCCTGATCCACTTCGGCGTCAGGGACCCGGGAATACCATGCGCAGCCACTCGGCGAGGGCCTTACAGTTCGCCGACGAAAGCTCAATGAGTTTGTTCCCGACGGCGCTCTCCAGCCTCGCGCCCGGCATCTTCTGCCATGCAAGCCAGGTCGACACCTCCGCCTTGGATCGGTGGAACGGCTTGAATAGCGGGGTCTTCAGGCTTCCGACTGTCCGACAAGCGAGGTTATGCAGTTCGGCCTGCTCCTCGCCTACGATCGCCGCCTTGATGAAGTCTTCGAGCATCCCCTCGTTCCGGTTGTCCGGCATGATCCAAGCGCCGACGGGGGCGAGCCCGTCGGGGTGATCAAACAAAAACCCGGCCCCGTGGATGCGCTTCTCTCGATTGAAACCGTGAGCGGCCAGCTTCTCACGGATCTTGGCCAGCGTCCCGACACAGCCGAGCCCCTGGTGCTCTTCATAGTCCGCGTCAATAACGAGCCCCAACCGCTTTAGGGAAGCGTCGGCGTCGGCTATCTGGTCAAGGAGCGAGTCCAGGATGTAGATCGCGTTGGGCTTACCGTCCGCCTTGGCACCCAAGGAGCGGGGTGGAACAATCCCCACCTCCTTGATGCCGCTCTCTCGACAGAATGCGTCGTAGAAGCTGGTATCGGCGATGCCCTCGACGAGCAAAATCTGGCGCGCCCTCATTTAGCGAACCTCCACGTCCATCTGGGTCAGCTTGCCGAGCGCCTCTTTGTCAAAAACGGTCGCGATCGCCTTGCCCTTCTCACTGGTCTTCGCGCTTCGGCCCACGCGGAACAGAACTGCGGACTCCTCGGAGCGCGCAGCGACGTTCCGAAACGCCTCGATGCAATCCCAGGAGTGAGTGGCCGCGAAGACCTGCACATCGTTGGTCTTGGCCAGCTCGAAGACCATCTGCCAGACCTTTTCTTGAACGCTGTAATGCAGGCCGTTCTCGAACTCATCTACCAGGTAGAGACCGCCCCGGGCCGGTGCGAGCAAGAGCAGGAGTTGTAGGACCCTCATCATGCCGTCGCCCATGCTGTTGAGTGGCACGGGGCGATCGATGCCGGCGAGCTTGACGATAGGAATGCGGTGGCTGTCGGGCAGCAGCTCGCTTGGCTTCACGAAAGCAACTCCCTCAAGGTGAGGGTCAATGATCTTCAGCCCCTCAAGGAGCACTTGGTGATAATTCGTTAGCGCAATCGAGTCCCATTGGTTGGAGAGATGCCTGGAAGACAGAACACCTGGGGGAACGTAACCAACAGGCAAGGCCAACGGGTCTGGACCTGCCGGGTGGTAACCCATTGGCGCTGAGCCGATAGCCTTCACCCATACCCAACGCGGTTGCTCGCGTCTGCTTGAGGTGACCAGCAGCGCCTGCCCCACCTCCGCCTCATCAACGGCCCGGCTCCTGGAAATCGATTCGCGCACAACGCGTGAAACCTCTCCCGGGTCCTTTGCTATAGGTCGCTCTATGTAAAATATGTGAGCGATCCTGATAAAATCACGCGATGCCTCGTCGCCAATGTAAATAACCTCCTCTCCAGCGGGATAACTCCGACCCGTAAAGAAGTTCTGATACGGACGGCGGCTGTCATCTTCGTCCGGCGCGGTCGACTGGGTACGAACGGTCTCGTCGTGGTGAACGAGCAGGTTATAGAGCACCTCTCGACTCGCGTGCCCCGCGTATATACGAAGCGCCTCAAGGATCGTGCTTTTGCCGCTGTTGTTCTTGCCGACGATGAGGTTGACGCGACCGAGCTGCGGGACGTGGAAGTCCTGAAGTGCGCGGAAGTTCTGGATTCGCAGGGAGGACAGCATGTTCTATCGCCTTAACCTATTCAGTGCGGCCGGCGCTCTCGGAGGGGGCCATCTGGCTCCGACAGTCGCACGACTCGTCGCGAGAGCGCAACTCCCGCCGGGGCGGAGAGGGCAGGGGGTCCACTTCAGACGGGGCGGGCCTATGGCTCAGTTCGGCATGTCGGCCGCCGGTACCGGAACAGGAGGCCGCGGATCGTCGGCCACTTCGTCGAGGAAGGCATCCAGGCGGGCCTTCTCGTCGGGCGCCATCTCGTCGTCGTCGTCTTCTTCGTCGTAGTCGAAGAGGCGCCCCGCCAGGGCGCTTTCATGAGACGTCCATAGATGGGCGTTCAGGCGGGCCCATTCCTCGGCCGTCATCACCGGGCCCTCTTCGGGGGTTTCTGCGAGTCGGGGAAGAGGCGTTGCTGCGCTGCTGCTCATCGGCTGTTCTCCAGTGCACGACGGTGTCGTTAGTGAAAAATCTTGCGTGGCTGACCCTGCTTCCGCGCACCGCGGGTGTGACGAGGCGATTTCAGTTCCACCGGGTCCATGTGCTCAATGGTCCGCTTGACCATGTCGCGCAAGAGGTACCTGACGAGGCGGGGCCGCGCCATAATCTCGACCATGTCGGTGAGCTTCTCGGCGATCATCGTCCCCATTTTGGGCTGCTGCTTGACCGCGTAGATGACGGCGTCCAGCAACTCCAGGTACTCGCCGGCCTTCACCTTGTCCGCCAGGTCAATGCTGATCCGGGCCACGCTCCGCCCCATGAAGTAGGACAGCGTCTCAATCGAGACCTGGGCGACGAGCGTGTTTCGGTCGAATCGGTAATGCCACCTCTTCAAGACCGTGATCTTGACGTGCTCTTCGTCGAGGCCAGCCCCTTGAGGCATCCGATAAAGCCTTTGCCCGGCCAGCGATACCGCAATTGTGGCGTCCGGTGCCGCGGAGGCGGCGTCCAGTGCCGCGGAGGCGGCGTCCGGTGCCGCGGAGGCGGCGTCCGGTGCCGCGGAGGCGGCGTCCGGTGCCGCGGAGGCGGCGCCCGGTGCCGCGGAGGCGGCGTCTAGTGCCGGAATTTGACCGGCGATGCCGCGGAGGCGGCGTCCGGTGACGGAAAATTGGCCGGTGGTGCCGCGGATGCGGATTCCGGCGGCGGAATATCGGCCGGCGATGTCGCGCTGGGTTCAGCGGTAGGAGTAGGGATGAACGAGGTATTTTTGTAAGTGTTTACTTACAGGAGCAGGGCTGCTCGATGGGGACTGCTTTGTCGTGATGGTCTTGGGCG